>JAGWYS010000299.1 GCA_018969225.1 Gemmatimonadota bacterium
ACCGCGCCGGCGGCCTCCGCCAGCGTATGCAGCGCCCGCTCCACCGACCCGCTCCAGTGACGCAGCCGGTCGCGAAGCGCCGCCAGCTCCTCGCGACCGGCTGACACCTCCATGGTGGCGTCGGCATGGCGGGCTTCCAGCGCCCGCAGCCGCAACTGCAGCGCCTCGGCCAGGCGCACCGCCGCCTCGCGCCCCTGCTCGCTCTCGTCCAGCAGCTCGTGCACCCGCGCCCGGGTCTGTGTGAGCAGCGTGCACATGGACCGCCACGCGTCGCGCTCCAGCGCCAGCTGCTGCCGGTGCACCTGGTCGGCCGCCAGCTGCTCGCGCAGCCGCGCCAGCCGCGGCAGCAACGCCTCGGGGGTCAGGTCGGCGCCGCCGGCCCCCAACACCGTCATCGCCCCCTGCAGCGCCCGGTCCAGCTCTTCGGCGCGCGCCGCCTGCGCGTCGCGCGCCGCGCGCGCCTCGTCCAGCGTGGCCAGCGCGTCGCGCAGCGCCCGCAGCTCCACGGCGATGTGCCCCAGCCCGCGCGCGTCCCCTTCCGCCACCAGCCACCGCAGCGTGGCGATGAAGCCCCGCTCCAGCGTGGCCTCCACCGACGGGTCGTCGGCGGCAAACGGATCCGCGCCGCGCGGCGGGGTGGCGGGACCTCTCATGCGCGACGCACCGGCGCGGGTGGAGGGGCCACCCGCGCCCGGTGCCGTGCCGCCTTGGCGCGGTTGCCGCATGTGCCCATGTCGCACCAGCGGCGCAATCCGTTCTTGGTGGCGTCCAGGTAGACGCGATGGCAGCGCGGATCGGCGCACCGGCGCACGCGCGGCAGTTCGGCGGCCAGCAGCGAGTCGGCCGCCGATTCCACGATGGGGATCATCAGGCCGGCGAAGGCGTCGCCCGTGGGGACGAAGGTGCGCGTGAAGCCGCCTTCAGGCGCGGGCTCGATGCGCCGGGTGCCCGCGCTGCGTCCGAGCACGCGGTTGATCTCCGCCACCGCGTCGTCCCGCACCTTGTCGCTGCCGCGCCCGCGTTCGGCCAGGGCGCGGAGCGCCGCGCGCACCCGGCGCGCCTCCACCAGCGTGGCCGCCGCCGCCGCCGGCTGCAGCAGGGCGCGGCGGCGCACCCCGCCCCCCCGCTCCTCGTCCACCGCACCCCGCTCCTCGAGCCACGCCACCAGCGCGTCGAAGTCGCGCAGGAGGTCCCCCGTGGCCCCCTGCGCCGCCGCGTCGGTGTTGACGAAGTCGATCCACAGCCGCTCGCGGGGAACGCGATCCGCCTGGGCGCGATCCGGAGTCCTGGCGGCGCGCACGCCGCCCCGCCGAGGGGCGGAGGAGGAGAGGGGCATGCTGAGGGGTGGAGGGCACCTGCCGCGGGGCGGGGCCGCGCCGGGAAAGAGGTAACTGCCTACCTCCCCACCCTGCTGGTTAGCGCGCCACCTCCCGCCTGCTGACCCGCTTCTGGTGCTGCACTCCTGTCAGCATACTTGTGTTCGTGCGTCCAAGCAAGCGGCCGACAGTGCGCGCCGCGTGGAACTTCTGCTGCCACGACAACATGCACCCCCTCCTGTCATCCAACCTCTCCATCCGGGTCGCGGTGGGATCGGCCAACCCGGTCAAGGTGGCCGCCGTCCGCGCCGTGCTGGACCGTCTGGCCCCAATGGCGCTGGTCATCGGGGTGCCAGTGGAGAGCGGCGTCCCCGACCAACCGGTGGGGGACGAGGAAACACGGCGGGGGGCCCGCGCCCGGGCGCGGGCGGCGCTGCGTGACGCCGACGCGGTGCTGGCGATCGGCCTGGAGGGGGGCGTGGTGGCCGAGTCGGATGGGGGCCTTCGCACCTGCGCGTGGGCGGTGGCGGTGGATCGCGACGGCCGAGAGGGGGTGGGCGGCTCCCTGTCCATGCCGCTCCCGGCGGTGGTGGCGGCGCGGGTGCGTGCCGGCGAGGAGCTGGGGATGGCCATGGACGCGGTGGCGCGTGCGTCGGGGACCAAGGCGGGGCCCGGCGCCGTGGGGATCCTGACCGCTGGCCTGCTGGACCGGCAGCGCGCGTATGAGCCGCTGGTGACCTACGCCCTCGCCCCGTGGCTGGCGCCGGCGCTGTACGACGCCGCGCCGGCGACCGACGATCAGCCCTGAGGGCGGTAGACGAGCATGGGGAAGGTGGCGTGCGTGAGCACCTCGTCGGCCACGCTCCCCAGCACCAGGCGCTTGAGCCCGCCGCGCCCATGCGTGGCCATGGCCAGCGCCCCGGCCCGCTGACGCCCGGCCTCGTCGATGATGGCCCGGGCCACCGCCATGTCGGTGACCGCATGCACCGCCGTTCCCGCCGGGCAGCTGGCGGCCATCTGCTGGAGGTACCGCGTCATCCCGTCCTCCTCCGCCTGCAGCAGCGACGGGTCGGCCAGCAGCGCCTCCGCGCCAAAGGGCGCCATGGGCACCGCATGCGGCACCACGACCCCCACGAGCCCCATGGGCATCCCCGCCGCCTCGGCGAAGGCGCGAGCGTGCGGCAGGACGGCTTCGGCAAAGGGGGAACCATCGAGCGTCACCAGCAGCGGCCCGGTGGGAAGCTCCGCGGAGGCCGCCTCCGGGGCGCTGCGCACCAGGAACACCGGCACCGGCGTGTGATGCAGGAATGCGGTGGCCACGCTCCCCAGCCGCAGCCGCGTGAAGCCGCCGTGCCCGTGCGTGGCCATCACCACCAGCTCCGCCCCGATCGCCCGGGCGTGCTCCACCAGCGCCTCCACGACCGTCCCCTCCAGCACCGTCCCCTCCGCCGACACCCCCGACTGCACCAGCCCCTGCACGGCGTCCTGCAGCAGCCGGTCGTCGCGGCGCCGGAACTCCTGCTCCACCTCGGCGTCGTACACCGGCACCGACACTTCGCCGGGGACGAACGGGATGAACGCGCTGGGGTCGTGCACCAGCGCCACGTGGAGCCGCGCGCCGGTGCGGCGCGCGAGCGCGGCCGCCACGGGGAGCACCCGCGCGCTGTCGGCCGAGCCATCAATGGGCACAAGCAGGGTGCGATACATAGCATTAACCTGTCGCCCGGCACCGGTTTCGGCCATAGGGCTTTCCCGGACTCCGCCGTCACGATGCCGTCACTCCCCCCCCCCCCCCCCCCCCCCCCC
>JAGWYS010000051.1 GCA_018969225.1 Gemmatimonadota bacterium
CCGCGCCAGCCCCCGCCCCCGGCACCTGGCCCGTGGACCCCGTCACCGGACAGACGCTGATCAACGGCATTCCGGTGGTCGGCCGCGTGTTCATCATGCACAAGACCGACCACCTCCAGAAGATGGGGACGGTGGACGAGGTGCTGGCCCGCGAGACGGGGGCGCCCGAGCCGCCGCACGCCGACGACAGCTTCACGGCGGCACCGCGCGAGCACGTGCGCCAGTTCCGCGGCATCATGGTGCAGGCCACGCTGTGGGACATGGACACCAAGCGGACCGCGGTGGAGCGGCGCTACTACCGCCCCGCCTCCCAGACCCCGTGACCCGACGCGGCGGGGGCGCCTCGGGCCCGGCCCGCGCCCCCGCCGCGTTGCCATGACACCGCCCGCCGAACGGCGGGTATCACGGCGACGGGGAACGCCCCTACCATGGGCGCGTGCCACACACCGCCCCCCGCCCCCAGGCGCACCACGCGCCCCGCCACCCGCCCGCACCGGATGGGATATCCCCTCATCGCTGCCGGTGGGTGCTGCAGGTGACACTCCCCGCGCCTCGCCGCCGCGTCGCGGAGCCCGCCCCCCCGCGCGCCGACCGGCCGCACCACGTGCCATACCACACCGCGCCCCTCAGCGACGGACGGCCGTGGGAGGGCGCACCAGCCCCAACCACCCGCAGCGCCGGCATCGCCAGCTGCTGGGGCATCCTGGCCCCGCCCACCCACCGCCACCTCACCATCCACGAGCAGGAACTGCTGCTGATGCCCCCAGACCCCTCGGGGCTCGCCGCACCCATCACCGTGCTCC
Source organism: Gemmatimonadota bacterium (assembly GCA_018969225.1). Taxonomy (GTDB): domain Bacteria; phylum Gemmatimonadota; class Gemmatimonadetes; order Gemmatimonadales; family Gemmatimonadaceae; genus Gemmatimonas. Next base: position 804 of record JAGWYS010000051.1, read on the forward strand.
CCCCCCACCCCAAGGTGCGCCGTACGGCCCTCCCCGCCGCCGCCCTCCCACACCTGCTGGCCGGCTGGCTCGACGCGACGCCCCATCCGCACTCGCCCCACACCCCGACACTCTACCTGCTGCGCACCCACCCGCACCCAAACGCCGCGCGCCCCCTCCGCCATGCGGAAGGGGCGCGCTGGACCGCCTTTGGACACACCCTGCGTCAGCGAGGCGACGCCCTGCTGGTCATGCTCCCCGCCACACCCCTCGCAGCCCCGGAGGCCACGTCATGACGCGCGCCCCCTCACCCCGCCTTGGGCGGCAGCGCGCGCAGCTGCTCGATCTCGGCGATCAACTCCGCTTCACCGGTCACATGCTCGACGTCCGGCGGCTCGACGGGGACGCCCTGCGCCGGGAGCGCGGGGACGGACGCGGCGGCAGAGGCTGGCGCCGACGCGGCGGCCGCCGCCCCCTCGCCCGCGCCCAGCTGGCGCGCGGCCGGCGACGCGCCCCCCGCCAGCAACCCCATCCGCTGCTTGAGCTGCAGCAGCTGGTAGTCCGCACCGGCCCCGCCCGCCGACCGCTCCAGCTGCTTGAACTCCCCCACCAGCCGATCGCCCGCAAACTCCTCGTCGATCTCCTGCGCCGCCTGCAGCTGGCGCTCGTTCGCGGTGATGCGCTCCTCCATCCGGTTGAACGCCTCGAACGCCGAACTCTCCGACAGCCCCGACATCGTCTGCGAGATGCGCGCCTGCGCCTCGGCGCGGCGCTGCCGCGCCACCAGCAGGTTCTTCTTCCGCTTCGCCTCCTCGATCTTGTCGTTGAGGTCGCGCAACGACTGCTTGAGCTTCTCCGTCTCCATCCGGTGCTGCTCCCAGGTGCCCGCCAGCTGCTGGCCGTGCGCCAGGTGCTCCTGGCCGCGCAGCAGCGCCTGCCGCGCCAGGTCGTCGCGCCCCTGCTGCACCGCGAGCATCGCGCGCTTCTCCCAGTCGTCCGCCAGGCGGAATTCCCCGTCCGCCTGGTCGCGCAACCGCTTCTCGTCGGCAATCGCGGCCGCCACCTGCTGCTTCGCGCGCGCCAGCTGGTTGCGCATGTCCAGCAGGATCTGGTTCAGCATCTTCTCAGGGTCTTCCGCCGAGGAGATGAGGTCGTTGAGGTTCGACTTGATGAGGGTGGAGAGGCGGTCGAAGATGCCCATGGTCAGCGAGCCTCGCGGAAGGCGGCCAGCTCCCGCAGGTGGGTGGTGAGCGACAGCGTCATGCTCTCGAAGGCGGCCAGGAACTCCTCGTAGTCCAGGTGCGCCAGTTCGAGCGCCTCGGTGAGGACGACCGTGCCGTTCTCGATGCCGTAGGCGCCGTGGAGGAGGTCGCCCGCGTTGAGCTCGAGGAGGCGCCGCGCCATCCGGGCCGCGACGGCGTCGTCGGCCGGGACGGGCATCACCGCGATGCGGAGCACCAGCACCGGAGGGTTGTGCGTGACCCCCACGGTGAAGTCGAGCGCCCCGCCAGGGTGCACCACCCAGAGGCCGGGCTCCACCTCGGTGTGGGTGGCCCCGTCCGGGGAAAGGCGGTCGAGAAAGCCCTCGATGTCGTCACGCGATACCATGGCGGCGTCCTGTGGGTTGGGTTGGGTCCCCTACGGCCGGGAAGGGCGCCGCGTTTCGCGGCCGGCCCGCCACGACGGCCCACCCCGCCGCGCCGGCCCCTGATTCTACCGTCAGGGACACCGGCCGGCATAGACGGTGCTGCGCCGCCCCTCATTCGTCACCAGCAGGGCCCCATCCTCCCGCCACGCCACGGCCTCGGGATCGTGCTCGGCGATCGGAAGCGGGCAGCGCCCAAGGCGAGCCCCCGGACGCCCGGTCAGCGGGTCGGCGGCGAAGACGTGCACCGTGCCGTAGGTCAGCACGGCCAGCCGGCGCGCGCCATCGGGGCGAACCGGCGACAACGCCGCGTCGGTGATCCACTCGCGGGCGTTCCATCGCCCAGGGACCACGGGAAGCGTCCCGGCAAATTCCGCCACCACCCCCTCAGACGCCTTGCCGCCCACGCGTGCAGCCCCCCACGCGGATGCGGGCACCCGATACAGGCGCGCCGGACGCCCCCGCAGCGCCCACCAGATCGGGCGCTTGGTGACCAGCCACACGCTCGTGTCGGGGGCGACGTACAACGCCTCCACGTCACGTGCGCCGTCAGGGTACCGCACCGCCAGCACCTCCACGCGATCCGCCGAGGATGCGGCGCCGGACTCGGTGTCGCCGGCCGTGTCGGCCGCAGCCATCGGGGCGTCCGCCACCGGCGGCTCTGGCAGCCGCAACAGTCGCACCGACGTCCGACGGGCGAGATTGTCCCCCACGTCGCCCACCACCAGGCAGTGGCCCGCCGGGCAGGGCCCCCCACCCACCGCCTCCCAGTCCGCCTCCGGCAGCTCGGGCAGGCGCACCCGCGCCACCGTCCGCCCCGCCCCGTCCACGGCATGCAGCACCGCAGGGTTGTCGCTGTCATTGTGGGTCCAGTACACCCCCGGCTGTCGCCCCGAAGGCGTCAACCCGGACGACTCGGGGATCTCGGCGTCCAGCGTTCCCACCGCCACCACCTCGCGCATCGCCCCGGGAGCGCCCGGGAACGACCAGCGCATGGCCCGCTGCGACAGGTTGCAGGCGGCCACCACCCCGACCGTGGCCACCACCCCCATCCGCCAGCGACGCGGGTCGCGCCACCCCCCAAACCGCACAGGACCTCCGCCAGGGTCCTTGCCGCGCCCCCCGGACACCGCGAGCTAACCGTCCGCGCGCTTGAGCTCCACCAGTCGCTCGCGCGCCAACCGCCGCCCCGTGGGGGTGGCCGCCAGCCCGCCCCCCGCCGTCTCCCGATAGCGCACGTCCATGCTGGCGCCAATTTCGCCCATGGTGTCGATCACCTCGTCGGCCGGAATGGCGAACTCCACCCCGGCCATCGCCATTTCGATGGCCGCCAGGGCGATGGCCGCCCCCGTGGCGTTCCGGAAGACGCACGGCAACTCCACCAGCCCACCCAACGGGTCGCACACCAGCCCCAGCGTCCCCTGCTGCGCCAGCGCGGTGGCATGTCCCACCTGTCGCGGCGACCCACCCAGCATCTCCACCGCCGCCCCGGCCGCCATCCCCGCCGCCGCCCCGGTCTCGGCCTGACACCCCCCCTCGGCCCCCGAAAGGGAGGCCCGCTCGGCCACCACCGCGCCGATGAGCCCGGCCGTGGCGAGCGCGTCCACCACCCGGTCGTCCGCAATGCCGCGCGCCTCCGCGAGCCCGGTGAGCACGGCCGGGAGCACGCCGGCGCCGCCCGCCGTGGGAGCCGCCACGATGACGCCCATCGCGGCATTCACCTCCTGCACCGCCAGCGCGCGGGCCAGCACGTCGCGGAACGGCGTGCCCGCCAGTGGGCCGTCGGGACCCGTGCGCAGCTTGGCCGCGTCGCCCCCCACCAGCCCCGACGACGAGCGCAGGTCCCCCACCAGCCCGCGCGCCACCGCCTCGCGCATGACCGCCAGCGCGCGACGAAGCGCATCGCGGATCTCCTCCACCGGACGCCCCTGGTCGCGGGCCTCCGCCTCCAGCGCCAGCGCCGCCAGCGTCATCCCCCGCGCCTCGGCGTCGCGGATCGCCTCCCCCAGGCTGCGGTACATCAGGCCGACACCTTGTCGAGCCGGAACGCCCACCGCACCCACGGCAGCGCGCGAATGGCGTCGCGCACCCCCTCGCCGGGCTGCTCGTCCACCTCGATGACCATGAACGCGTCCCCGCCGCGCGCCTTCCGCGTGAGGCGGAGCGTGGCGATGTTCACCCCCGCGTCGGCCAGCAGCCCCGCGATGCGCGCCACCGACCCCTTCACGTCGTCGGCCACCAGCACGATGGTGTGCAGGTTCCCGGTCACCTCCACCGGATAGCCGTCGATCTCGGTGACCAGCACCCGCCCCGCGCCCAGCGAGGCGCCCGTCATCACCGCGCGCCGCGTGCCGCGCTCCACGGTGATGCGCACCGTGTTGGGGTGGGCGTCGTCCGCCAGCGTCGTCTTCTCGAAGGTGTACGCCAGCCCCTCGCGCTCCATGATGTCGAGGGCGGTGCGCAGCCGCTCATCGTCGGGGCGGAACCCCATGAGCCCGCCGGCCAGGGCCTTGTCGGTGCCGTGCCCCTCGCCGGTGCGGGCGAAGGAGCCGTGCAGTTCGAGGCGCGCCCGCTCCGGGGTGCCGCCGACGAGGCAGCGGGCCAGGAGCCCCAGACGGCAGGCGCCGGCGGTGTGGCTGGAGCTGGGCCCCACCATCACGGGGCCGATGATGTCGAGCAGGGAGACCATGGCCGCAAACTAATGGCGCGCGTGCGGCGCGCGCCCCCCGGCAGGGGCTACCGCGCCAGCAGCGGCGCCAGGTAGCGCCCCGTGTGGCTGGCCGGGTTGGCAGCCACCGCCTCCGGGGTCCCCTGCGCCACGATGGTCCCGCCGCGCACCCCCCCCTCGGGGCCCAGGTCCACGATCCAGTCGGCGGTCTTGATCACGTCGAGGTTGTGCTCGATGACCAGGACCGTGTTCCCCTTGTCCACCAGCTTGTGCAGGACGTCCAGCAGCACGCGCACGTCCTCGAAGTGCAGCCCCGTGGTGGGCTCGTCGAGGATGTACAGCGTGCGCCCCGTGTCGCGCTTGGCCAGCTCGGTGGCCAGCTTGACGCGCTGCGCCTCGCCGCCGGACAGGGTGGTGGCGCTCTGCCCCAGATGGATGTAGCCCAACCCCACGTCGCGGAGCGTCTCCAGCCGCTGGAAGATGCGCGGCTGGTGCTCGAAGGCGCCGCACGCGTCCTCGACCGTGAGGTCGAGCACCTCGGCGATGCTGAGCCCGCGGAAGCGCACCTCGAGCGTCTCGCGGTTGAAGCGCTTCCCCTTGCACACGTCGCACGGGACGAACACGTCGGGGAGGAAGTGCATCTCGATCTTCACCAGCCCGTCCCCCTGGCACGCCTCGCACCGCCCCCCCTTCACGTTGAAGGAGAAGCGCCCCGGGCCGTAGCCGCGGATCTTCGCCTCCGGGAGCTCGGCGAACAGCTCGCGCACCGGGGTGAAGAGCCCCGTGTACGTGGCGGGGTTGGAGCGGGGGGTGCGCCCGATGGGGCTCTGGTCGATGTCGATGATCTTGTCGACGTGCTCCAGCCCCGTCAGGCGGCGGTGCGCCCCGGGGATCACGCGGGCGCGGTTGAAGTGCCGCGCCAGCGCCTGCCAGAGGATGTCGGTGACGAGGGTGGACTTCCCGGAGCCGGAGACGCCGGTGACGGCGACGAAGAGCCCCAGCGGGAACTCGGCCGTCACGTCGCGCAGGTTGTGCTCGGTGGCGCCTTCCACGCGGATCGTCCGCCCCGGAGTCACGGGGCGGCGCTGCGCCGGGAGGGCAATGGCGCGGGTGCCGCGCAGGTACGCCCCGGTGAGCGAGCCCTCCGTGGCCATGACGTCGGCCACCGTGCCGGCGGCGACCACTTCGCCGCCGTGCTTCCCCGCCCCCGGTCCCAGGTCGATGAGGTGGTCCGCCTCGCGGATCGTCTCCTCGTCGTGTTCCACCACGATGACCGTGTTGCCGAGGTCGCGGAGCTGCTTGAGTGTGCCGAGGAGGCGGTCGTTGTCGCGCTGGTGGAGGCCGATGCTGGGCTCGTCGAGGATGTAGAGCACCCCCACCAGTCGCGAGCCGATCTGGGTGGCCAGGCGGATGCGCTGCGCCTCGCCGCCGGACAGCGATTCGGCGCTGCGGTTGAGCGTGAGGTAGTCCAGCCCCACGTCCACGAGGAAGCGCAGCCTCTCGCGCACCTCCTTCAGGATGGGCCCGGCGATCCCGGGGTCGAGCCCCGGGCGCCCGTTGCCGCGCACGGGGACGGTCTCGAAGAAGGCCAGCGCGTCGACGACGGAGCGCTCCACCACCTCGCCGAGGTTGGCGCCATGGACCGTGACCGCCAGCGATTCGGGGCGCAGGCGGCGCCCCTGGCACGCCGGGCAGGGCGCGGCCACCATGAACGAGTCCAGCTCAAGGCGGACGCCGTCGGAACTGCTCTCGTCGTAGCGGCGCTGCACATGCGCCAGGATCCCTTCCCAGCTGCCGTCTGGGGCGCCGGCGGACTTGGCGGCCGCCTTGCCGGCGGCGCCACGCGGCGCCTTGCGCACCGCCGAGCGCGGGGCGGCGCTGGTGGAGGCGGCGCCGAAGCCGTGCAGCAGCGCTCGGCGCGCGGCGGCCGGGATCTTCCCCCACGGGGCGTTGAGGTCGAAGCCCAGCGCCTTGGCCAGCGCGGGGAGGATCACGCGGCGGAGGTAGCCGTCGGGCTCCCCCCACGGCAGGACCACCCCCTCGAGGATCGAGATGCTCGGGTCGCCGAGCACCAGCGCCTCGCTCACCGTGCGGGTGGTGCCCAGCCCGCTGCACGTCTCGCACGCGCCGAAGGGGGAGTTGAAGGAGAAGTGGCGCGGCTCCAGCTCCGGGAGGGAGCGCCCGCACGACGGGCAGCCGTAGCGCTCCGAGAACAGCTCGGCCACGGGCTCCGGCCCGTCATGCCGGAGCACCTCCACCAGCCCGTCGGCCAGGCGCAGCGCGGTCTCGACTGAGTCGGCCAGCCGCCCCCGGTCCTCGGGGCGCGCCACCAGGCGGTCCACGATGACCGAGATGGAGTGGTTGACCCGGCGGTTGAGCTTGGGGGGGTCGGCCAGCTCCACCACCGCGCCGTCCACCACAGCGCGCACGAATCCCTGCTTGCGCGCCTGCTCGAACAGCTCGCGGAACTCCCCCTTGCGCTCCTGCACCAGCGGGGCGCGCACCTCGAGGCGCGTGCCGGCGGGCCACGTCAGGATCGTGTCGGCGATCTGGGCGGGGCTCTGCCGCTGCACCGCGCGCCCGCACCCGGGGCAGTGCGGCGTCCCCGCCCGCGCGTAGAGCAGCCGCAGGTAGTCGTACAGCTCGGTGACCGTCCCCACGGTGGAGCGCGGGTTGTGCCCGGCGGCCTTCTGCTCGATGGAGATGGCCGGGGACAGCCCCTCGATGGCGTCCACGTCGGGCTTCTCCATGAGCCCCAGGAACTGCCGCGCGTAGGCGCTCAGCGACTCGACGTAGCGGCGCTGCCCTTCGGCGTAGATGGTGTCGAAGGCGAGCGACGACTTCCCCGACCCCGAGAGCCCGGTGATGACCGTGAGCCGGTCACGGGGAATGGTGACCGTGACATTGCGGAGGTTGTGCTCGCGGGCGCCCCGCACCACGAGCGCCTCGGAGGGCGTCGCCGAATCGGCCATAGTCTTTCAAGCTCGCCGGAGCCGGGAGCGGAAACAACCCCGCCCCGAGGCCGGCGGTGGCCGGGGGGGGGCTGGATCGTCCTTGGGGCATGATCGAACTGACCGCCCTCACCAAGCAGTACGGCGCCTTCACGGCCGTCCGGGGCCTGGACCTCACCGTCCCGGCCGGGGAGCTGTTCGGTTTCCTGGGGCCCAACGGCGCCGGCAAGACCACCACCATGCGGATGATCGCCGGGATTCTCCAGCCCACCGCCGGCACGGTGCGCATCGCGGGGCACGACCTGCGCACCGACCCGCTGGCGGCCAAGCGCGCGCTGGGCTTCATCCCCGACCGCCCGTTCATCTACGAGAAGCTCACCGGGATGGAGTTCCTGCGGTTCAGCGCGGGGCTGTACGGGGAGCATGGCGCGGGGGTGGAGCGGCGGGGGCGGGAGCTGCTCGCGCTCTTCGACCTGGAGGGGTGGCGTGACGAGCTCGTGGAGAGCTACAGCCACGGGATGCGCCAGAAGCTCATCATTGCCAGCGCCTTCGTGCACCGCCCGGCGGTGATCGTGGTGGACGAGCCGATGGTGGGGCTGGACCCGAAGTCGGCCAAGACGCTGCGCGAGCTGTTCCGCGAGTACACGCGCCGCGGGCACACGGTGATGATGTCCACGCACACGCTGGAGGTGGCGGAGGGGATGTGCGACCGGGTGGGGATCATGCAGCGCGGCGAGCTGGTGGCGTGCGGCACCGTGGAGGCGCTGCGAGGCGAGTCGGGGGGGGACAGGGCGCTGGAGGCGCTGTTCCTGCGGCTCACGGGGGACGAGGTGGCGCGCGAGCTGGTGGCGGTGCTGGATGCCTGACCGGGGGGCCGCCCCGCGCGAGGCGGGGGCGTGGCGGCTGCTGCACCCCAAGGTGCTGATGGCGTGGCACCGGGCGCGCCGGCGCGAGCACGGGACGGGGCGGCGGGTGGCCGTGGCGGTGCTGCTGGGGAGCGCGTTCTGGTACGGGGCCTTCCGGGTGGCGCTGCGGCTCCTGCGCCACTTCCGCGGCGCGGAGGACATCGGGGCGCTGCTGTCGGCCAGGCTGCTGTCGATGATCCTGCTGTCGTTCGGCTCCATCCTGCTGCTCTCCAACACCGTGGCGGCGCTCTCCTCGTTCTTCCTGGCGCGCGACCTGGACCAGCTGGCGGCGGCGCCGCTGCGGGCGGGCGCGCTGTACCGGGCGCGCTTGGCGGAGACGCTGCTGCACTCCAGCTGGATGGTCGGGCTGCTGCTGGTGCCGCTGGTGGCGGCGTACGGGGGGGCCTACGAGGGTGGGTGGGGCTATGCGGCGGTGGCGCCGGCGGTGCTGCTCCCCTTCCTCGTCATTCCGGCGGCCTTGGGGAGCCTCGTGACGCTGGGGCTGGCCACCCTGTTCCCCGCCCGCCGCACCCGTGACCTGCTGAGCGTGGTCTCGGCGCTGGCGGTGGCGGGGGTGCTGCTGCTGTTCCGCGCCGCGCGCCCCGAGCAGCTGGCGCGCCCCGAAGGCTTCCGGTCGTTCATGGAGTACATGGCGGCGCTGGATGCCCCCGCCTCGCCGTGGCTCCCCGGGGAGTGGGTGAGCGAGGCGCTGCTGGGGTACTTGACGGGCCACCCCGCGTGGGGGGAGGTGGCGCGGTTGTGGGGGGTGGCGCTGGCGCTGGTGGCGGCGGGGCAGTGGCTGCACGCGCGCGGGTGGCCCCGCGCCTTCAGCCGCGCGCAGGAGGGGGGGCACCGCGCGCTGGCGGCGGCCGGTGAGCGGCCGTGGCTGGACCGCCGGCTCCGCTGGCTGGGGCCGCTGCGGCGCGAGCTGGTGCTGAAGGAGCTGCGCGTGTTCGCCCGCGACAGCACGCAGTGGTCGCAGCTGGTGCTGGTGGGGGTGCTGCTGGTGGTCTACGTGGCCAACGTGCGCTACCTCCCGCTCTCCGGCGACGGCCTCACCACGCTGCTGCGCAACCTGATCCCCTTCCTGAACCTGGCGCTGGCGGGGTTCGTGCTGGCCTCCATCGCGGCGCGGTTCGTGTTCCCCGGGGTGAGCCTGGAGGGGCGCGCGCTGTGGCTGCTCCGCTCCAGCCCCCTGCCGATGCGGGAGCTGCTGTGGGCCAAGTTCTGGGTGGGGGTGGTGCCGCTGCTGGGGCTGGCGCTGGTGCTGGTGGGGGCCACCAACCTGCTGCTGGAGGTGCGTCCCTTCGTGCACGCGGTGTCGCTGGCGGCGGTGACCGGGCTGGTGTTTCCGCTGGCGGCGCTGGCGCTGGGATTTGGCGCGGCGTACCCGCGCTTCGACACGGAGAACGCGGCGCAGATCCCCACCTCGTACGGCGGGCTCCTGTACATGCTGGCCGCCATCGTGCTGATCGGCACGGTGGCGGTGCTCACCGGGCGTCCGGCGGCGCGCGTGGTGCTGGGGTCGCGATACGGGGGGGCACCGGCGCCCCTGGAGCTGCTGGCGTCCTTTGGCGCGGCGGCGGCCCTGTGCGCGGCGGCGACGGTGGTGCCATTGCGCATGGCGCGCCGCCGGCTGGAGGCGCTGGAGCGCGGGTGACACCCGGCGTGCGGGCGTGCGCGGGGGTGGGCCGCGCTCGGCGGCGCCGCTAGCTTCCCCGCCCATGCCGCGCTCCCCCGCCCCGCTGCCGGTGGTGCCCCCGGAGGAGGGGCAGCGCTTCCGCCGGCGCCTGCACGCCTGGTACCGGCGCCACGCGCGCGACCTGCCGTGGCGCCGCACGCGCGACCCGTACCGCATCCTGGTGTCGGAGCTGATGCTCCAGCAGACGCAGGTGTCGCGGGTGCTGGACTTCTACCACCGCTTCCTGGCGCGCTTCCCCGACCTGTCGTCGCTGGCGGCGGCGCGCCCGCAGCGGGTGCGCGAGGCGTGGGCGGGGTTGGGGTACTACGCCCGGGCGCGCAACCTGCACGCGCTGGCGCGGCAAGTGACGGCCGCCGACGGGGCGATCCCCGACACCCCCGAGGCGCTGCAGGCCCTCCCCGGCGTGGGGGCGTACACGGCGGGGGCGGTGGCGTCGTTCGCCTACGAGCGGCGCGCGGCGCTGGTGGACACCAACGTGGCGCGGGTGCTGCACCGGGTGTTCGCGCCGGAGGTGGCCCCCAAGTCGGGGCGCGGGCTCAAGGCGCTGTGGGCGATCGCCGAGCAGCTGCTGCCGCGGACGGGGCGGGCCAGCTGGACGCACAACCAGGCGCTGATGGAGCTGGGGGCGCTGGTGTGCACGGCTCGGGCACCCAAGTGCGGCGCGTGCCCGGTGCGACAGGGGTGCCGCAGTGTGGACGCGGTGCCGGGGCGTCCCCGCGGCCCCGGCGACGAGCCGCGCGCTACGCCGCCGCGAGCTGGTGTCCGCAGCCGCCGCAGAAGCGGCTCCCCACCAGCGTGACCTCGTGGCCACACTGGGCGCAGGCGCCCGGCAGGTAGCGCCCGCAGCTGGAGCAGTAGAGGGCGTCTGGTTCGGCGCACGGGCCGCACACCACGCACTCGCGCTGGTTGGCGCGGGCGCGGCGGATGGCGGCCTCCACGGGGTCGGTCACGCTGGCGCCCGCGTCCGCCGGAGCGGTCGCCCTGCTGGCGGTCGCCGGGAGGGGATCGCGGGTCGAGCGGGCATCCGCCTCGCGCAGCTCGGCGAGCGCCGCGCGGGTGTAGCGCGCCTTGAGGTCGGCGTAGTCGTCGTCGGAGAGCTTGCCCGTGGCCCGGTCGAACTCGATTTCCCGCAGCGCGGCCACGGCGCTGGCCGGATCGGGGGTGCCCACCGGGGGCTCCGGCGGCGCCGGGGCGGGGAGTGCCTCCCCCTCCTCCCGGATGAGGGGGGCGAGCACGAGCGAGAGGGCGCCCAACGCCAGGGCCGTCCCCACCAGCAGCGGCGCGGCCCCCTCGGGGAACGCCGCCAGCAGCGCGGCCATCAGCGCTCCTCGCGGAGGGCGGCCTCGAGGCGGGCCAGCTCCTCGGGCGTGGCCTCCGTGGGCGGCACCGCCCCGGCCGCTGGCGCGGCGGGGGCGGTGACGGGACGCCGCCAGCGCCGCAGCAGGGCGCCGATGGCCACGCCGCCCGCCGTGATGGCCGCGGCCGGCGCGATCCACGCCAGCAGGTTGAAGCCGCGCTTGCGGGGCGAGGTGAGGATGAAGTCGCCGTAGGTGCCCAGGAGCGCGTCCATGATCTCGTCGGCGGTGTGGCCGCCCTCGACGAGCGCCATGATGTCGCGGTGCACCGCCGGGGAGATCCCGCAGGTGAAGTCGGTGGTGCGACAGGTGTAGATGTCGAGCGTGCACGGGCAGGGGCACGCGAGCTTGCGCTCCAGCACCTCGACCTGCTTGTCGTCCACGACGCGGGCGGCGCCCGGCTTGGGGGGGCGCCGCACCGGCTTGTAGCTGTCGGAGGTCATCTCAACGCCACCGGCCACGCTCTGGGTGCCCGCGGGGTCGCCCGCGCCCGGCGCGGCGTCTTGGCCCGCCCCCGCGTCCGCGGCCGCTTGCGCGAGCGCGCGGGCGGCGGGTGCCACGGCCAGCAGCAGCGCCCCGGCGCCCAGCCCGCGCACCACGGTGCGGCGGTGAAGCGGGGTGGGGCGCCCCGCACCCTCGTGGCTCATGCGCCGGCCCCGGCCAGCTCCCGATCGGCCGCCGACGGCAGCTGCGCCACGTAGCCCCCTTCGCGGGGGTCGCGCCGCGCCTGCGGCCACATGACGATGAGCCCGCCCAGCGCCATCACGATCCCGCCAAACCACACCCACCACACCAGCGGGTTGAAGTTGATGTGGATGGCCGCGGTGTCGCGATCGACGGCGCCGGTGAACACCAGGTACACGTCCTGGCGTGGCGACTCCAGGATCCCCACCTCGGTGGACGGCTCGAAGGTGGGCTCCCCCAGGCTGTTCACGTGCTGGCGCTTCTCGCTGGAGAGGACGCCCAGCCGCCGCCCGTCGCGCGTGACGTCGAGGGTGACCCCCATCACCTTGCGGTTGAGCTGGTTGAAGGAGGAGATCCCCAGGCTGGTGAAGGTCCACCGGTGCCCGTAGGCGTCGGTGGCCGCCACCGACTCCCCCGTCTTGAGCGTCGCCGTGACGTCCTTGCGGAACATCAGCCCGGCAAAGGCCGCGAACAGCACCACCACGCCCAGGTGGACGATGTAGCCGCCATAGCGGCGCCGGTTGCGCGCCACCAGCCGCACCGAGGCCGCCGCCAGCCCCTCGCCGTACATCCGCCGGCGGGCGCCGATCCCCTTGGCGAACTCCTGCACGATGGTGCCCAGCACGAACCCCGCCAGCAGGTACGACACCAGCGCGTAGGCGTCGCGCATCCCCAGCGCCACCAGCGTGCCGAACACCGCCACCCCCGCCAGCACCGGCGCCGTGAACTGGCGCCGCAGGTTGGCCACCGAGGCGCGCCGCCACGCGATGAGCGGACCGATGCCGGTGAGCGCCAGCAGCAGCAGCCCCAGCGGGCCGTTGACCTCGTTGAACCAGGGGGGGCCCACCTCGATCTTGTCCCCCTGCACCCACTCCGTGAGGATGGGGAAGAGCGTCCCCCACAGCGTGGCGAAGCAGATCCCCACCAGCACCAGGTTGTTGTACAGGAACGCCGCCTCGCGGCTCACCATGCTCTCCAGCTCCACCGGCGCCTGCAGGTCGGTGAGGCGCGTGGCCACCAGCCACCCCGACGCGACGGTGGCGAGGATGAGGAAGCCCAGGAACCAGTTCCCCACCGGCGACTGCGCGAAGGCATGGACGCTGTTGATGATGCCGCTGCGCGTGATGAAGGTGCCCAGGATGGAGAGCAGGAACGTGAGGATGACCAGCGCCACGTTCCACTTCCGCAGCATCCCCCGCTTCTCCTGGATCATGATGCTGTGCAGGAACGCGGTGCCGGTGAGCCAGGGGAGGAACGAGGAGTTCTCCACCGCGTCCCACGCCCAGTACCCCGCCCACCCCAGCTCCACGTACGCCCACCACATCCCCAGCACGATCCCGATGGTGAGGAAGAACCAGGAGAGGAGCGCCCACCGGCGCACCGCGCCCAGCCACTGCACGTCGAAGCGGCGGGTGACCAGCGCGCCCACGGCGAAGGCGAAGGGGACGGCGGTGGCCACCAGCCCCAGGTAGAGCATCGGCGGGTGGATCGCCATCCCGGGGTTCTGCAGCTGCGGGTTCATCCCGCGCCCGTCCGGGGGGACCCAGTCCAGCCGCTCGTACGGGTTGGCGCCGAACGCCATGGTCATCAGGAAGAACAGCGCGCACGCCGCCAGCGTCCCGGTCACCCACGGCATGAGCTCGCGGTTGCGGCGGCGGTTGGTGAACACCGCCACGGCGCTGTACAGCGTGAGCACCAGCGCCCAGAACAGCAGCGATCCCGACTGCCCCGCCCAGAAGGCGGTGAAGGTGTACACCTTGGGGAGGTTGGCGCTGGTGTACGACGCGACGAACTTGATGGAGAAGTCGTGCGTGAAGAGCGCGGTCCACAGCCCCAGGGAGGCCAGGAGCGTGAAGCCGAAGGTGGCGTAGAGGGCGCGCTCGCCGCTGCGCACCAGGTCGGCGCGTCCCTGCGCCCCGCCGGCAAAGGACACGGTGGCCGCCCAGGCGGCCATGAGCAGGGCCACCCAGAGGGCCAGTTCACCCACGAGGATCATGCGGCCTCAGGCGCGGGGCGCCGATGTCCCCTGCCGGTATCCGGGGGTCTGCCGGTACTGCTCGGGGGCGTTCTCGTAACGCGAGGCGCACTTGGCCAGCAGCGTCGTGGCCTGGAAGGTGCCGTCGCGGTCCAGCCGCCCTTCCACGACGACGTCCACGCCGTCGGTGAAGGTGTCGGGCGTCACGCCGCGGTACTGCACCGCGTACGTCTGGGCGCCGTCGGTCATCCGGAAGGTGAGCGAGCGCCCCGAAGGGTCGCGCACGATGGTGCCGGACACCACCCGCGCCCCCACCTTGACCCCCTTGCCGCGGAAGCGCGGGTTCTCCGCCACCTTCCCGGCCAGCTCGGTGGGCGTGAGGTAGTACGTGGCGGTGTCCTCGACGGAGCTCGCCATGAGGTAGCCGGCCGTCCCCAGCACGAGGAGGCCGCCAAACAGGAACTTGGTGCGTGCTTTCACGGGGAGCCGTCCGGGGTCCGTGCCGATTCCGAGAGGGATGCTCGGGGAAAGATACCCCGTCCCGAGAGCCGGGGGGAGGGTTGACCGGTGATACGCCGGATCACGCCTCGGGATCCCGAGCCCACGCCAGCGCAGCCCGCACGGCCCGCCGCCACCCCGCGTACGCCGCATCCACGGCCGACCGGTCGGCGGCGGGCGCAAAGGCCGTGAACGCCTGCGCCGACAGGAACGCCTCGGCGGAGGGCCAGACCCCGGCCGCCAACCCCGCCAGCCCGGCGGCGCCCAGCGCCGTGGTCTCCACCATGGCCGGACGCTCCACCGGCACCCCCAGCACATCCGCCTGGAACTGCATCAGCCAGTCGTTGGCGCTGGCGCCGCCATCCACCCGCAGGCGGTCGAAGGGCACGCCGCCGTGCGTGCGCATCGTCCCCAGCACGTCGCGGGTGGCGTAGGCCATCGCCTCCAGCGCGGCCCGCACCAGGTGCGCCCGGGTGGTGCCGCGGGTCAGCCCCACGATGGTGCCGCGCGCGTGCGGCTCCCAGTCGGGGGCGCCCAACCCCACCAGCGCCGGCACGAAATACACGCCGTCGGTGCCGGCCACCCCGCGGGCCAGCGCCTCCGACTCCGCCGCGTGCCCCAGCACCCCCAGCCCGTCGCGCAGCCACTGGATGGCCGCGCCGGCGATGAAGATGGAGGCCTCCAGCGCGTACACCGGTGCCCCGTGGGCATCGCAGGCGATGGTGGTCAGCAGCCCCGCCCCCGCCGACGGGCGGTGTGCCCCGGTGTTGAGGAGCAGGAACGCCCCGGTGCCATACGTGTTCTTCCCCCCTCCCGGGGCCCACCCCCCCTGCCCGAACAGCGCCGCCTGCTGGTCGCCCGCCATGCCGGCAATCGGCAGGGGCACGCCGAGGGCGTCGGGGACCGTGGTGCCCAGCACGCCGCTGGAGGGGACGATGGCGGGGAGCACCGCCCGCGGCACCCCCAGCAGCGCACACAGCGCGTCGCTCCAGTCGCGCGACTCCAGGTCGTACAGCATGGTGCGCGAGGCGTTGGTGTGATCGGTGGCGTGCACCGCGCCCCCGGTGAGGTGCCACACCAGCCAGCTGTCCACCGTGCCGGCGGCCAGCTCCCCGCGCTCGGCGCGCGCGCGCACCCCGGGCTGGTCCAGCAGCCACGCCAGCTTGGTGCCGCTGAAGTACGGATCGGTGACCAGCCCCGTGCTCTCCCGGATCCACGCCGCCTCGGGGGCCAGCTGCGCGCACCGGTCGGCCGTGCGGCGGTCCTGCCAGACGATGGCGCGGTGGAGGGCGCGCCCGGTGGCCCGCTCCCACAGCACCACCGTCTCGCGCTGGTTGGTGAGCCCGACGGCCACGGGGGTGGTCCCCGACGCGGCGATCGCCTCGCGCGCCGCCGAGAGCACGCCCTCGAGCAGCTCGTGGGGGTCGTGTTCCACCCACCCCGGGCGCGGGTAATGCTGGGCGAGCTCCCGGTACGCGCGCCCCAGGACGGCGCCGTCGTGGCCGATCACCAGGCAGGTGGTGCCGGTGGTCCCCTGGTCGATGGCAAGGACGGCGGTGGTGGCGGAGGGCATGCGGCGGTCACTCCAGGAAGGGCGGCTCGACGAAGCCGCGGTCGGTGAGGTACCCCGTCACGAGCGCGCGCGGGGTGACGTCGAAGGCGGGATTCCAGGCCCCCACCCCGGCGGGGAGCGGGGCCAGTTCGTCGGCGTCGCGGTGCTCGATGGGCATGGCGTCGCCGTGCGGCGTGGCAGGGTCGATGGTGCTGCCGGGGGCCACCACGATGAAGGGCACCCCCGCCGCCTGTGCGGCGAGCGCCACCCCGCGGGTGCCGACCTTGTTGGCCACGTCGCCATTGGCGGCGATGCGGTCGGCCCCCACCAGCACCACGTCCACGGCGCCGGAGGCCAGCAGCGCCGCCACCGCGCCGTCGGGGAGCACGGTCACGGAGATCCCCGCGCGGTGCAGCTCCCACGCCGTGAGGCGCGCCCCCTGGCGCAGTGGCCGCGTCTCCGTGGCGAACACGGCCAGGCGCCGCCCGCGGGCGTGCGCCGCGTACACGGGGGCCAGCGCGGTGCCGGCCCCCGCCGTGGCCAGCGCGCCCGCGTTGCAGTGGGTGAGGACGCGCGCGCCGTCGGGGACCAGCGCCAGGCCGTGGGTGCCGATGGCCTCCCCCATGGCCACGTCCTCCGCCCGGATGGCCTCGGCTTCCCCGCGCAGCGCTTCCAGCAGCGCGCGCGGCGGGGCGTCGGGGGGGAGCGCGGCGGCCACCCGCTGCAGGCGCGCCACGGCCCACGGGAGGTTGACGGCGGTGGGGCGGGCGGCCACCAGGCGCGCGCCCCAGGCGTCCACCAGCGGGCGCAGCGCCGCGCCGGGGGCGTCGGCATGGGCGGCCTCAAGGGCCACCACCAGCCCGATGGCGGCCGCCACGCCGATGGCGGGGGCGCCGCGCACCGCCAGCGTGCGGATGGCGTCGATGGTGTCCTCCAGCACGACCAGGTCGCGCACCACCTCGGCCTCGGGGAGCACCCGCTGGTCGAGGAGGCGGAGGGCGCGCTGGTCGGGGGACCAGCCGACGGCCGGAAGGGGGAGCACGGCGGCAAACGTAGCACCGGGGGGCAGGGTGGTAAATTGCACGGCCGTCCCCTGGCGCTCCCGTCCCCTTCGCGTCCCTGCCCTGCCATGTCCTACCAGTTCCTGACGTTTGCGGTGGCCGACCGCATTGCCACCATCACGGTGAACCGCCCGGAGAAGCTGAACGCGCTCAACGACGGCACCATCGCGGAGCTGGGGCGGGCGATCGACGAGGCGGTGGCCAGTGAGGCGGTGGGCGGCGTGCTGCTGACGGGGGCCGGGCGCGCGTTCGTGGCGGGGGCGGACATTGGCGAGCTGCAGGGGCAGCCCCCCGGGGAGGCGCAGCGCCGCGCCCGGGCCGGCCAGGCGGTGTTCCGGCGCTTCGAGGCCAGCCCCAAGCCGGTGGTCGCGGCGCTCAACGGGTTTGCGCTGGGCGGCGGGTGCGAGCTGGCCATGGCGTGCCACGTGCGCGTGGCCAGCGAGGCGGCGCGGCTGGGGCAGCCCGAGGTGAAGCTGGGGCTCGTCCCCGGGTTCGGCGGGTCGCAGCGCCTGCCGCGGCTGGTGGGGCGGGGCGCGGCGCTCAAGCTGCTGCTGACGGGAGAGATCATCGACGCCGCCGAGGCGCACCGGATCGGGCTGGTGGACGTGCTGGTGCCGCCGGCGGAGCTGCTGGAGCGGGCCACGGGGCTGCTGCGCGCGATGCTGGCCAACGGGCCGCTGGCGCTGGCCGGGTGCATTGCGCTGGTGCACCGGGGGCTGGAGGTGCCACTGGACGAGGGGTGCGCGATCGAGGCGGACCAGTTCGGGCTGCTGTCGGCCACCGAGGACATGCGCGAGGGGACGTCGGCATTCCTCGAGAAGCGCGCCCCGCAGTTCCGCGGGCGCTGAGCCGGCCGCGGCGCCGTCCCCTCCGCCGTCACCCGACCGCGCGCATGCTGGCCCACCTGGCCGTGCGGGACTTCCGCAACCTGGCGCCGCTGGAGCTGCCGATCCCCGCGGCGGGGCTGGCGGTGGTGGGGGAGAACGGGCAGGGGAAGACCAACCTGCTGGAGGCGGTGGCGTACCTGGGGCAGCTGCGCTCGGTGCGCGGGGCCCGCGACGCCGACGTGGTGCGCTTTGGCGCGGCCGGGTTCCACGTGCGGGGCACGCGCGGGCCCGGGGCGGTGCCGCAGGTGGTGGGGGTGGGGTATGACCGCGGGGGGAAGCAGAAGCGGGTGACGCTGGACGGCGTCGAGGCGCCGCGGCTGGCGGCGGCGCTGGGGGCGGTGCCGTC
>JAGWYS010000300.1 GCA_018969225.1 Gemmatimonadota bacterium
CCCCCCCCCGCCGTGCGCACGGCGGGGTCGATCTGCTGGATCGTGTACTGGACGAAGTTCCCGGCCGCGTCCACGCCGCTGTTCTGGAAGGCCAGCGTGCTGGCGCGGGCCAGCGCCAGCGTGCCGGTGCCCAGCCGACTGGCCAGCACGCCGCCCGCGGCCGGGCGGGAGCTGAACCCCCAGTTCGCCTCCCCCAGCGTGATCCCGAGCCCCGCCTCCCCTTCATACGACTCGAGGTAGGCCTGGCCGGCGGCGTTGGGTTGCGGCTTGCTCAGGGCCAGCTCCCCCTCAACGGTGAGGCGCGAGCGCGGGGCGCCGGGGCGCCCCCCCAGCCAGCGATCCAGCGCGGTGGCATCCCATCCCAGGTTGGCCGTGACCCCCGCCATCAGCGACCCCTGCGGCTCGAAGCCCAGCGGGGGACGGTTGAGCCCCGTGCGCTGCCGCTGGGCGATGGCGGTGAAGGCCACCTGCCCGTTGGCCAGCGGCACCTGCGACGCCAGGCCGACGATGGTGGTGGGGACCACCGCGAAGAGCGGATTCTCCTCGTACCGCACCGCCACCTGCCGCGGCTGCGGGAAGAGGGTGTCGGGACGGAGGAACCCGATCGTGCCGAGGTCGTAGTCGATGGTGTAGTCGCGATCGCGGACCAGGGGGCGGCCGTCCAGGGTGACGCGCTCGGAGTTGGGGCGCAGCTGGATGGTGCCCAGGCGGATGAGGGGCGGGCCGTCGCCGCCGTCGGCCTGATAGGACGCGAGGAGCCGGTAGATGGCCTGCGGGCGCTGGGCGGAGTAGAGGTCCTCGTTGGGGTAGGCGTACAGCGTGTCGTTGGCGGGATTGGCGGGCGGATTGGCCAGCCCCGCGCGGGCGAATGGCTGCAGCGAGGGGAAGAAGATGAAGAGGTCGCGCAGGAGCTTCTGCTGCCCCCCGCCGGGGGCGAAGGCGAGGGAGGTGTTGGGGTCGTTGGGGCGCGGCCAGACGCGGTTTTCCACGTCGAAGGCGGCGGGGTTGGTGGGTTGGGCCAGCCCGAACAGCTGCAGGTAGGTCTCGCCCCGAGAGGGATCCACCGGCTTTTCCTGGTCCCCCGACGTCCCGGTGACGACCTTGAGGCCGATCGACTCGCGCCGCACATCCTCGCCGCCGAGGCGGTAGACCGACTTGATCTCGCGCAGGAAGTACGCGGCGTTGGCGGGCTGCAGTTCGGGCTCCCACAGCAGGTTGGCCACCTGCGGCGCGTCGGTGACCTCGATGTCCGGGGTGCCGCCGGTGCTTTCCTGCCGTCCCGGCTGGCCGTTGACGGCGACCTCGTAGGCGACGGCGAGGCGCTCGGTGTTGCGGTTGAGGGGGCGGACGAGGGCGATCCACAGCAGCGAGGGGTCCACGTAGTAGTCCACGTGCTCGCGGAGCACCTCGTAGACCTGGCGCGACGGATTGCGGGCGCCCCGGACGCTGAGCTGGGGGCCGCGGGGGTTCTGCGCGGTGGCGCCGACGATCTGCCGGTACACGTACAGGCGGACCGGGCGGAGGGAATCGGGGAGCGCCGCCGCCAGCCGCTGCAGCTGCGGGCGGTTGAGGAGGTCGATGTTGGGGTAGCCCGGGAGGAGCCGCGGATCGATGGTGAAGAAGAAGCGGCGGGGTTCGACCTGGATGTCCTCGATGACGCGCTCCACCTGCTGGTGGGTGCGCTCCCCCACGGTGAAGACGTTGTCGCGGGAGACGTTGCCGGTCTGCTGGGCGACGATGCCCGTGAGGCGCACGGGGCCCAGCTGCCCGGTGGCCTGGAGCCCGTAGTTCCCCGACGGGATCCCCGAGGTGAGGAAGCGGGAGGCCGGCGGCTGGAAGGTGACGTTCCCCACCTCCAGGGACTGGAGGCGCTGCCCCGGCTTCCCCTGGTAGCGGACGGCGATGGTGTTGGAGGCGTCGAACTCGCGCTGGGAGTCGTAGTCCACGTTGACCGCGATGCGGTCGGCGACGACGCCCCCCGAGCGGACGTTGAACTGGAAGTCGAAGGCGGGCTGGAACAGGCCGGCGCAGCTGTTCCCCAGGACCGAGCGCTGGGCGACGGTGCAGCGGTCGTTGCGGTTGCGCTGGAGCTTGGACTCGAGCCGGGAATTGAGGATGAGCCCCAGGTCGGACCCGCCCCCGCCCGCGGCAGGGGGGGCGGCGTCGCGGGGGGCCGGGGCGCGGGGAACCAGCGCGTTGGGGTTGGGTACCCGTTCGGGGGCCCGCTCCGGGGTGCTGGACGGGGTCCCGGCGGCCGGGGGCGGGGCTGGCGGTTTCGCCGGAGGTTGGACCGGGGGCTTCGCCGGGGGCTGGGCCGCCAGCCCCCCCGCCCAGAGCAGCCATAGCCATGGCAGGGCCCGGACACGGGGGAGGCAGGCGGGGAGCGCGGCCGGGCGCAGGGGCACGAAAGAGGGGCCGGGGGCGGCTGAGGGCCGGCCAACCGGCCGCGCGCCCTTGATACGCGGGGACAGAACGGGGAATTTACGTCGTGAAACTCGTCACCCGCTACGTCGTGCGCGAGCACGTCGCCCCGCTGCTGTTCGCGCTGTCGGCGCTCACCTCGCTGCTCATGCTGCAGTACGTGGCGCGCCAGCTGGGGAACCTGGCCGGCAAGGGGCTGCCGTGGGGGGCCGTGGGGGAGTTCTTCGTCCTGTCGATCCCCTTCACCATCGCCATGACCATCCCCATGGCGGTGCTGGTGGCCACGCTGTTCGTGTTCGGGCGGATGGCGGCGGAGCACGAGATCACCGCCTTCAAGGCCAGCGGCGTGCGCGTGCGCACCCTCATGCTGCCGGTGGTGGGGGCGGCGTTCCTCCTGTCGTTGGGGATGGTGGCCTTCAACGACCAGGTGCTCCCCCGGGCCAACCACCGGCTGCGGATCCTGCAGGCGGACATCGGGAAGACGCGCCCCACGCTGGCGCTGCGCGACCAGGCCCTCAACGCCCTCACCCCGCAGTTCTACCTGCGGCTGGCCCGCTCCGACGCGGCCACCAACCGGATGTGGGACATCGTGATGTACGACCTCACGAAGAGTCCCGAGCGGGTGACGACGTACGCGGACAGCGGCCGCTTCTCGGTGGCGCCCAACGGCGACCTGCAGCTGACGCTGTA
>JAGWYS010000301.1 GCA_018969225.1 Gemmatimonadota bacterium
AGGTGATCGCCTTCGACCGAAAGGGGTGATCGGCTTGAACCGAAACGGGTGATCGGGATGGGCCGAAATACGCATTCTGGTCGTAGACCCGCAGCACGCGGAACCGGGTGGCTTCGTCGATCGCCGTGAACTGGTAAAACTGGCGAGCCCCGGTAAGACGCCGAGGCACAAATTTCACGTCCACCTGCAGCCGTTCCCCGACGTGCCGTGGGAGTGGCTGGCGCTTCGGGGGCCTTCGTGCCCCCTTCCACGTCCGTTCGCGCAACCCATGCTGGCGGAAGATCTTCAGCAGCGTGGTCGGCGAGATGTAGACTTGGTGGTACCGCTGGAGAAAGAGACTGAGTCGGGGCGCCCCGTAGCCCCGCTCCCGACGGACCTGACACACCAACGCGATTACCTCCGGCGGGATCTGGAAGTGAATCATGGTGGGCCGACTGCTGCGATCCCGGAGCCCTGCGACCCCTTCGGCCTCGAAACGCTGCCGCCATTGATAGAAGGTGGTCCGAGAGATGCCGAAATAGCGGCAGGTGGCCGAAACGTTCTGGGTCACCTCGTAGTGCGCGAGAATGCGGGCCCGCTGCTTCACCTTCTTTTCGGCGGACAGGGATGCCGTC
The DNA here is from genome assembly GCA_018969225.1 of Gemmatimonadota bacterium. Classification (GTDB taxonomy): domain Bacteria; phylum Gemmatimonadota; class Gemmatimonadetes; order Gemmatimonadales; family Gemmatimonadaceae; genus Gemmatimonas. The sequence continues at coordinate 615 of JAGWYS010000301.1, forward strand.
CGAGTACCGACCATGGGCTCCTCCTGAAGCCAGGGTCTGGTGCAACAAAGTGTTCAGGAGGAGTGTTATCAGCTACAGTTGAGCCAGACGGTCTCGACCGGCGACCAGTCCCGCCTCGGGCCGCTCCAGCGGGCGGGCTGCCGGGCTTTCGCCGCGGCGTAGACCGCGTCGCGCTGGGCCAGAAGGGCGAGGTCCTGCCCCGCATGGCGTTGGGCCGGCGTGACGAAGCGGATGGCGTTGTGCCGGTGCACGTCGTTGTACCATGTCACGAAGGCCGCCACCCACGCCGAGGCGGTGGCGAGGTCCGCAAAGGGCTCCCGCGGGAAATAGGGGCGGTACTTGAAGGTCCGGAAGAGGGCCTCGGAGGTCGGGTTGTCGTCGCTCACCCCGGGCCGGCTGAAGGAGGCTAGGACCCCGAGGCGCTCCAGCGTCGCCAGCATCGTCGCCCCCTTCATCGGACCGCCGTTGTCCGCATGCAGCACGATCCCCGCCGGCTCCCGCGTCAGGGCGGCGCAGGTGGCGTCAAAGAGCGTGGCGGCGTGGGCGCTGCGCTCGGTCGTCTCGACGCGCCAGCCGACGATCTTCCGGCTCCAGATGTCCACGATCAGGTACAGGTACCAGAAGACGCCGCGCACCGGCGTCTTGAGGTCCGTGATGTCCCAGCTCCACACCTGGTTCGGCCCCGTGGCCGCGTGCAACGGCGGCGTCCGCCGCTGCGGTGCCGCGGCCCGCCCCCGGTGGGCCAGCTGGTGTGCCTCCCGCAGCACGCGGTAGATCGTCGATTCCGAGGCGAGATACTGCCCGGCATCGGCGAGGCGGGGGACGATCTGGTTGGGCGAGAGGTCCGCGTACGGGGCGCTGTTCACCGTGGCCAGGAGCGTGGCGCGCTCGTCCGGCATGAGGGCGTTGGCGGGCGCGGCATGCGGCCCCTGCCGCTGGTCGGCGGTGGCGTCGGCGCGCCACCGCTCCACGGTGCGGACACTGAGCCCCAAGATCCGGCACGCCGGGGCGCGCCGCGCCCCGGCGGCCACCGCCTCGTCGATCAGGCGCTGCATCAGCGCCCGCTCTTCGGCGGGGTGGCGTCGTCCCCGTCCCCCCAGATCGGCTTCAGCACGAGCAGCGCCGCCGCCTCCGCCAGCGCCCGGTCCTTGCGGGCCAGCTCCCGCTCCAGCTCCTGCACCCGCTTGGCCTCCGGCGAGGGCCCGGCCTTGGGCCGAGGGGGCGCCGGCTCCAGCGCCTGCTCCGCGGCCTGCCGCCACGCGGTCAGGTCGGCGCGCTGCAGCACCTCCCGCCGCAGCAGCGCCCTCAGCGCCGGCTCCTCCAAGGTCGCGGCCTCCTGAACAATGCGGAGCTTGTCCGCGCCGGTGCGTTCCCCGCCGGGGCGTCGTGGCATGACGGGAACGCTACGGAGTTCGCGCACCCAACACGAGCGGGTCGGCTGCGGCACCCCCACGGCCTCCGCCAGTTGCGACGCACTCCCCGCCTTCGGTCCTACCAGCCGCTTCACCACCCGCGCCTTGAACGCAGCACTGTACTCTGCCATGCCTGCCTCCATCCCTGCCCCCCGTCGTGTCCCATGACCTATGCCGATGCACGGGTCATGCGACAACTATCCTGACACAGGGGGGGGAACGTGCGCTGCAGCTACCCCGCAATCTGCTGCGGGGACCACCGCGCTTCGAGCTTGCCCGCCACCAGACGGCACAGGCGCGGCTGCCGCGTCAGCTTGCCTGGCTTGGGGCGCGCCGCCCGTTGGCGGGGCCGCTCCGGGATGCCACCGGCTTTGCGAATCCGGGAGTAGATCGTGCCGGGCGCCCGCGCCAACGCCGTGGCGATGTCACTCAGTCGCTCCCCCTGCTTCCAGCGCGTCCACAACTCCGCCCGCTCCGCCGCGGATAACCGCGGCCGACGCTCACCATACGCCATCATCCCTCCCGGTGAAGACCTCTTACAGACGATCTTGTGCGTTCACCGTTTGAGACCACCCCCACCTCTTTCTACGACCGGCGGCTTTCCTGCTCCAGCGTCTCGCCGGGCAACGCGCGCCCCGGCGTCCCCGCCGCGAGGAGCGCCATGGTCCAAGCCCGGAGCTGGTTGGGACGGACCGCCAACTCTCGACCGATCTGGACCAGCGAGGTACCCGCCAACCGTCGCTCCGCCATCAACTGCACCGCCTCTGGCGTGAACTCCGCGCTAAACGCGCGGCGCTCGCCTCCACCCTCCCGCTTGCTCGTTCCCACAGGCCACCTTTGCCGCAAAGGTAGGGCGAGTTCAGCGTCCACGAAATGGGGGCAAGTCCACAGCGCGCCTTGGTACGGGGCGCGTAAACGCAGGGTCAGTCACAGCCTGTGACGGACCGGAGCGCGGAAAACCTTCAAGTTACCCTTCAGAACGCCGAAGGGGCGGAGGCGCTGCGTTCCGGGGCGGTAACGCCCGCGGCGCCCGGGCGGCATCGCTCGCGGGCGCAAGGGGAGTCTCGCCGGCGAG
>JAGWYS010000302.1 GCA_018969225.1 Gemmatimonadota bacterium
GCCGGGACGGTGCCCTGCGCGCGGGTGCGGCCGTCCAGCACCAGCCGCCAGGTGGTGCCCGGCGGGGCCGCCACCGTCATGGCCACGGCCCCGGCGGGGGTCCAGCGGAGCGGCTCCGGGCGGACCGCGAGCACCGCCCGGTTGGCCAGCGGCGGCAGCGCGGGCGCCCACGCCACCACCGGCACGCTGCCCGCGGCCACGGTGCGGGTGCCCCACGCGCTCCGCTGTCCGTCGGTCAGGTGCGCCACCACCGGCGCGCGCGGCGCCCCGCTGGCGGCCAGCGTGACCGCGCGGGCCGCAGCCTCGGGAAGCATGCCTCGCCCCGCCAGGGGCACCACGCGGCCCACCGCGTCGCGCACCGCCGCGGGGGTGCCGCCGGTGACGCGCCCGTCGGCGGTGACCAGCCACACCCGGTCCCCCGCATCCAGCGACGCCAGCAGCCGCACGGCCTCGGCCTTGAGGGCGTCGAGGACGCGGGCGCCGTCATGCACGCGCCCCGTGCTCATCGAGTTGTCCAGCACCACCGCCACCGACACGGGGGCGTGCCCCACCCCGAGCCACCGGGCCACCGGGCGCGCGGCGGCCAGCGCCAGCGCGGCCACGGCCAGCAACCGCAGCAGCAGCAGGAGGCGATGGCGCACCCGCAGGTCGCGCTGGTGCTCCCGCTCCATGCGCGCGAGGTAGGGGACGGCGGGGAAGTCCACCACCCGGGTGACCCGCCGGCGCAGCAGGTGCACCAGCAGCGGCACGCCCAGGAACACCCCGAGCGCCAGGAAGGCGGGAGCCAGGAAGCCCATGGGCGGCTACGCGATGACGCCGGGGCGGGACGCGCGCAGGAGGCGCCGCAGCGGGGTGCCGAACGGCTCGTCGGTCATGGCCACCACATGGCGCGCCCCGGCGCGCCCGAGCTGGGCGCGCCACTCGGCCAGCGCCTCCTGCACCGTGGCCCGGTACAGGGCGCCCACGTCGGCGGGGGCGGCCGCCACCTCGCGCCCCCCCTCGGGGTCGCGATAGCGCGCCTCGCCATCACCGGGGAAGTCGCGCTCGGCGGGGTCCATCACCTGCAGCACCAGCAAGTCGTGGCCGCGCGCCCGGATGGTGCGCGCCACATCGGCCACCGGCGCCGGGTCCACCAGCAGGTCGGAGAGGAGCACCACGACCCCGGGGCGCCGCACCAGTGCGCCGGCCTGCGCCAGCGCAGCCGCCACGGCGGACCCTTCGCCCCCCCCGGGCTCGGAGAAGGCCGCCACCAGCCGCCGCCACTGCCCGCGCTGCGCCCGCGGGGGAATCAGCGAGCGCACCGCGGTGTCGAAGCGCACCAGCCCCACCGCGTCGCGCTGGCGAAGCAGCAGGTTGGCCAGCGCCGCGCCCAGCCGCTCGGCGTACGCCAGCTTGGTCAGGCGCGCCGGATCGCCGCTCCACTGCATGGAGGCGCTGACGTCCAGCACCAGCACGGCGCGGGCGTTGGTCTCCTCCTCGTACTGCTTGATCACCCACCGGTCGGCGCGGGCGGCGATGCGCCAGTCGAGGTAGCGCAGGTCGTCCCCCGGCTGGTAGCTGCGGTGCTCGGCGAACTCGATGCTGAACCCCTTGCGAGGCGACCGGTGGAGCCCCGTGAGGAACCCGTCCACGACCCAGCGGGCCACCAGCTCCAGATGACCGGTGGCAGCCAGGACGGCGGGATCGAGCTGGTCGGGGCGCAGGGTGCTCATGGCCGGGGAAAGCTAGCGGTCCGGGCCCGGGCGTGCGCGGCCGGGAACATGCCGCCGATCTTTGTGGTACCTTTCCGAGTCTACGTCCCGTCCCGGCCTTCCCTTTCTCTTCGCCCGGGTTCCCTGCCATGGCCGCCAGTCGCTGGCCGTTCGTTCCACGGGTCGCACGCGCCGTCGCGGCGGCCGTCCCCCTCCTGCTTGCCCTGCCGGCCGGGCTCCGCGCCCAAGGCGATTCCGCCTCGGTGCGGCTCGCCCTGCAGGGGGTGCGCCCCGTGCAGACGATGCGCAACTGGCCGGGCGCCACGTTCACCGTGGGGCGGGACGCGCACGTGGCCGTGTTCGCGGTGAGTCGCGGCCGCGACGGCTCGCTGCCGTTGGAGGTGCTGGCGCCGGCGCGCCCCGACCGGCAGCGCCCGGTGCGGCGCGGTGCGCCGGTGCGGCTGCGCGCGCTGGAGCGGGATGAATTGTTGCATGTGGCGGTCGGCGCCGATGCGCCCCTGCTGGTGGCGTTCGCCTCGACCATGCCCCCCTTCCTGGCGCCCTTCTCCGCAGGGCACCAGTGGGCGCGCCAGCTGGTGCTGGACACCGCCGTCGTGGACGTCCGGGAGCTGGTGGCCACGCTGGGGGCGGTGCTGTACCCCCCGGGCACCCCGTACGAAGTGGTGACCAGCAGTGCCAGCCTGCCCATCCAGGTCAACGCGCGCCTCTGGTGGTTCGACGACGAGTGTCAGGGGTACGCCACGCGGTTCCGCGACTTGGGCGGCACGGGGTTGGGGCTGCTGGGGGCCCAGTGGCCGCGCAACGGCATGCCGTGGAACTTCCTGCTCCCGGTGTCGGCCATGCCGTCGATCCTGCCGGCGGCCATGGGATCGCTCTTCATGGTGCCGGTGGTGGATCCCTCGGTGCCGGGGTGCCACGGCTACCGGGTGGCGTGGACCCCCTCGGCGGTGCCCGATGCCACGCTGGGGCGGGCGCCCGGCGCGCAGCCGTCCACGGCCGGCGTGATGGTGGACGAATTGCAGCCGCGCCCGCCGCGCTACCCCGGACGGGGGGAACTGCTGACGCTGGACACCGCTTGGCGGCCGCCAGTGGAGCGCCCGGAGGAGGCCACCCGCGGGGCGGGCGTTTCGCAGCCGGATGGCACCGGGGCGGGGCGAGCGATGGGTGGCGGGTGGTCGCGGGTTCCGCCCGACGCGGAGGAGCGGAGCCGTCGCCGCGTCGAGGACACCGGGGTGCCGGTCGAGCGGACGCCCATCGAGCGGACCCCGGCAACCGGTGAGGAGAGGAACCGGCGCCGGGTTGACGACGAGGGGATGCCGCGGCCGGGGACCGGCGAGCCCATGGAGCGCGTGCGCCCTCCCGTCGATCCGCCGGAGCCG
>JAGWYS010000002.1 GCA_018969225.1 Gemmatimonadota bacterium
CGCGGGGTGTGGCGGTACACCAGGCTGGTGATGATGGTGTTGACGCACACTGACTTCCCGGAGCCCGTGGCGCCGGCGATGAGGAGGTGGGGCATGCGCGCCAGGTCGGCCACCACCGGGCGTCCCTCCAGGTCCTTCCCCAGCGCCACGGGGAGCGCGGCGCGGGCGGCGCGGAAGTCGGGCGCCTCGAGCACCTCGCGCAGCACCACCATCTCCGGGGTCGGATTGGGGACCTCCACGCCCACGGCGCCCCGTCCGGGAATGGGCGCCACGATGCGGATGCTCGGGGCACGCATGGCCAGCGCCAGGTCGTCGGCCAGCGCGGCGATCTGGCGCACCTTGACCCCGGCCGCGGGTTCGACCTCGAACTGGGTGACGGTGGGCCCCGTGGTGCGCCCCACCAGCTCGCCATCCACCTTGAAGGTGCGCAGGGTGGCCAGCAGCCGTTCACCCGCCGCGTCCAGTTCGCGGCGCCCCGCCTCCAGATTCCGCGGCGTTGGCGCGGCCAACAGATCGGTCGGCGGGAGCGCCTCGTCGTGGACCAGCAGGGCGTCTTCCGCATCGAGAAGCGCCGGCACGGGGGAGGGGGGCTGCGCATCGCGCCCCCGCCGGGCGCGCGGGCGGGGGTCCGGAGCGGTGGCGGCCGCACGCCGTGCGTCTTGGGCGGCCGACGGCGCCGGGGTGCCCCCCTGCCCCTCGAGGGCCTCCCGCACCAGCGTGGCGTCAATGGCCGGCAGGTCGGCGGGATCCGGCTCGAGGCGCTGCGCCAGGGTACGCCGGTCGGCGGGTGCGCCGGCGTCCCCCTGAGAAGCGGGGCGCGCCCCGCCCACGAGCAGGCGCAGGGGGTTCCAGCGCAACGCGCCCACGGTCACCGCGCTGAGGGCCAGCAACCAGGCCAGCCAGGCGCCGGCCGCGCCCATCCCCTTGCGGAGGTAGTGCGCCACCATGGCCCCCACCAGGCCAGTGGAGGGGGACGCGTCCGGGGGTGCGCCCATGGCCAGCGCGATGGCCACCGGCACCAGCACGACCACGCCGCCCCCCAGCAGCAGCGCGCGTCGGCCGCCGCCCATCCACGCGAGCCGCCCGAAAAGCACCAAGGCCGTGGCCACGACCCCAGCGGCCAGCAGCACTGCCCCCGGGACGCCCACGGCGCCCACCAGCGCGCAGCGCACCCAGGTACCGAGGGGGCCGAAGGGACCGCCCCCCGCAAGGCACGGCGTGCCGGCCGCTGGCGCCTGAAACACCAGCGCCCCCAGCAGGAACGCGCCTGCGAGCAGCAGCCCGATGGCGGAGAATTCGCGCCGAAGCGCCTGCGGGGTCATGGCGCCGTCATGGCACTACGTGGGCTCCTTCAGCAGGTCGGCCCCCTCGAACTCCAGCCACTTCGTGTGCACCGCGCCCGCCTGGAAGGCGGGGTGCTGCATCACCCGCGCCAGGAACGGCATGGTGGTCTTCACGCCCTCCACCACGAAGCTCTCGAGCGCGATCTGCATGCGCTTGAGCGCCTCCTGGCGAGTGGCCCCCTGCACGATGAGCTTGGCGATCATCGAGTCGTAATAGGGCGGCACGGTGTAGCCCGCATACGCGTGGGTGTCGACGCGCACCCCGGGGCCGCCCGGCTGGTGGAACACCTCCAGCCGCCCGGGGCAGGGCTGGAAGTTGCGCGCCGGGTCTTCGGCGTTGACGCGGCACTCGATGACATGCCCGCGAAAGGGGGGGAGCTCGGTGACGGACAGCGGATGCCCCGCCGCCACGCGGATCTGCTCCTTGACCAGGTCCACGCCGGTGAGCATCTCGGTGACCGGGTGCTCGACCTGGATGCGGGTGTTCATCTCCATGAAGAAGAACGACCCGTCGGCGTCGAGGAGCATCTCCACGGTCCCGGCCCCCACATACCCGATGGCCTTGGCCCCGCGCACGGCCGCCTCGCCCATCCGCTCGCGCAGCTCCGGCGTCATCACCGGACACGGCGCCTCCTCAATCAACTTCTGGTGGCGGCGCTGCACGGAGCAGTCGCGCTCGCCCAGGTGGAGCACGTTGCCGTGCGTGTCGCCCAGCACCTGGAACTCCACATGCCGAGGCCGCTCCAGGAACTTCTCCACGTACACATCGCCGTTGCCGAAGGCGGAGAGCGCCTCGGAGCGGGCCAGCTGGAAGGAACGGAGGAAGTCGTCCGGGTCGCGCGCCACGCGCATCCCCTTCCCGCCGCCCCCCGCCGCAGCCTTGATGATGACCGGAAAGCCGATCTGCTGGGCGAACGCCAGCGCCTCCTCGGGGTCTTCCACGGGGCCGGGGGTCCCGGGGACAATGGGGACGCCGCACTCGGCCATGGCCCGACGGGCCGAGGCCTTGTCCCCCATCACGCGGATCTGCTCCGGCGTGGGGCCGATGAAGGTGATGCCGGAGGCGCGGCAGGTCTCCGCGAACTCGGCGTTCTCCGCGAGGAAGCCGTACCCGGGGTGGATGGCGTCGGCCCCGGTAATCTCGGCGGCGGCAATGAGGCGGGGGATGCGAAGATAGGACTCGCGCCCCGGCGCGGGCCCCACGCACACGTCGTCGTCGGCGAAGCGCACGTGCAGCGATTCCCGGTCGGCCTCGGAGTAGACGGCAACGGTCTGGATGTCGAGTTCGCGGCAGGCGCGGATGACGCGCAGGGCGATTTCGCCGCGGTTGGCGATGAGGACCTTGCGGAACATGGCGGTGGTCGTGAAGGCCGGACGAAAGGGGACCGGGGGTCAGCGCGGCGGGTCGCCGGCGCTGAAGCCGTCCCAGGAGGTGTGGCTGGCGCCGTCGATGCCCTGCAGGCGCAGGGCGAACTCGGCCGGGGCGGTGGCGTGCTGGAGGGCCTGCTCGTGGCTGACGACCCCCTCCGCCACCCAGCGCATCAGCGACTGGTCGAAGCTCTGCATGCCGTACGCGGCGCTCCCATCCCGGATGAGGTCGGCGATGGCGGGCGTCGCCTCCCCTTCGCGGATGCGGTCGCGCACGGCCTCGGTATTAACCAGGACTTCACAGGCGGGCACCCGCCCGGGGCGGTCCGCCCGGGGGATGAGGCGCAAGGACACCACCGCCGCCAGCGCATCGGCGAGCGCCAGGCGAACCTCGCGCTGCTGGTGCGGCGGGTAGAATCCCAGCACCCGGCTGATGGTGCCGACGGCATCGGTGGTGTGGAGCGTGGAGAGGACCAGGTGGCCCGTGCACGCGGCCTTGAGCGCCGTGTCCAGCGTCTCGAGGTCGCGGATTTCGCCGATCAGGATGACGTCCGGGTCCTGGCGCAGCACGCGGCGCAGCGCCTGCGCGAACGTCCCGGTATCCGTGCCCACCTCGCGCTGGTTGACGTGGCTGCGCACGTCCCGGTGGACGAACTCGATCGGGTCCTCCACGGTGATCACGTTGCAGCGCCGGTGCTCATTGATGTGGTGCACCAGGGCCGCCAGCGCGGTGCTCTTCCCCGAGCCGGTGACCCCCGTGACCAGCACCAGCCCCCGGGGGCGCATCGCGAGCGCCTCAAGCACGGGCGGGAGGTTGAGTTCGCGCAGGGTGACCGCCGCAGGCGGAATGGCCCGGATGGCAAACGCCACGGTGCCCTTCTGCTGGTAGGCGTTCACCCGGAAGCGGCCGACGCCCGGCACCGTGGCGGCGAAGTCGGCCTCGCGCGACTCGGCGAACTCCCGAAGCTGGGCCGGCGGGAGCAGCTGCTCCACCAACCGGCGCAGGTCCTCTTGCCGGAGCGACGGGTGGTCGAGGGGGGCAAGGTCGCCGTGCAAGCGCACCGTCGGGGGGCGGCCGACCTTGAGGTGCAGGTCGGACGCCCCCAGGCGCACCATGTGGGACAAGACGGCCTTCAGGTCGAGCGGCGGCGGCGCCACCGCCCCGCCCGTCCCCGGTGGCGCAGCGGGCACCGTGGACATGGACCGCTCAGCCGGCGGGGTCGATCCGGAAGAGCACCTGCCCATACTCCACCGGCTGGGCGTCACCGACGGCGACCTCCCGCACCACGCCGTCCAGCTCCGCCTCCAGCTCGTTCATGATCTTCATGGCCTCAATGATGCACACCACCTGACCCTTGCTGACCCGGTCACCCACGGCAACGAAGGGGCGCGCCCCGGGCTCCGGCGCCCCGTAGAACGTGCCGACCATGGGGGACTTGATCTCGAGCAGGGTGGCCTTGGCGGCCGGCGTGGGCGCAGCCGCCGGCGCCGCGGCCGGAGCCGCCGCGGGAAGGGGCGCCGAGAGCGCGGGCGCGATCGCCGTCCCCGACAGCATGGGGGCCGACACCGCCACGGCCGCCCGCGGCTGCGGGCTCTTGGCAATCCGGAGCTTCATCCCCTTGTCGGACGAGATCTCGATGGAATCCACGCTGGATCCGTCGAGCATCTCGATGAGCTTCTTCACGTAGCGAAGGTCGATCATGCGCGGAAGGGGAAGGGGAGGGCGGCGTTCCGCCCCCGTTCAGTCACGGGTCAGTGCAGTTCCATCAGCCCCCGCGGGACCGTGGTGAGCACCCGGGCGCCGGTGGCGGTGAGCAGCACGTCGTCTTCGATCCGGATGCCGCCCCACCCGGGGATGTAGATCCCGGGCTCTATGGTGACGACCGCCCCGGCAGGCAGGGGGGCGTCGGCGCCACGGGCGAGGCGGGGGGCTTCGTGCACCTCCAGACCGATCCCGTGCCCCAGCGAGTGGCCGAAGGCCTCCCCCCATCCGGAGGACGCAATGTAGTCACGGGCGAGCGCATCCGCATCCTTTCCGCTCATTTCCGCCCGAATGCCACCCGAAGCACGGCGATTTGCCTCCGCCACGACGGCGTGCATCTCCCGCTGCCGGGAATCCGCCGGTCCCAGCGCCACGGTGCGCGTGAGATCCGAGCAGTACCCATCGGCGACGGCGCCGAAGTCCACCAGCAGCAGGTCGCCGCGCTGGAGCACGCGCTCACCGGCCCGGGCATGCGGCAGGGCGGACTGCGGCCCGGACGCCACAATGGACGGAAAGGGGAAGCCTTCGCTCCCCGCCTCGCGCAGCGCCCGCTCCAGGATCCCGGCGACCTGCCGCTCGGTAAGGCCGGCGTGTAGCTGCGGCACCGTGGCGCGCCAGGCGGATTCCGCGATGCCGACGGCCTTCTCGATGGCCGCCACCTCGCCGGCGTCCTTGACGGCGCGCAACGCCTCGACGACGTCCGTGGTGGGACGCCACTGCCAACGGCTCCCCTGCTCCAGCAGCCGGGCGAAGTCCTGGTGCAGCAGGTGCGCAGATTCGAACCCGACGCGCGCGACGCCGGCGCACGCGGGGAGGCGCCCCCACACCCCCTTCCAGAGGCTGGCTGGCTCGATGTGGACCGTCACGGCCGGAGAGACTTCCGCCGCCACCTGCGTGGCGTATCGGAAGTCGGTGAACAGTAGGCAGTCGAGGGGGGTGACCACGACCAGCGCGTTGCTGCCGGCGAACCCCGTCAGGTAGCGCACGTTCGGAAGGGATGTCACCAGCAGGGCATCCAGGTCACTTCGCCCCAGGGCGCCACGCACCTGCGCCAACCGCGCCGGGCAGCGGTCGGAGGGGGGGGCGCTCATGGCGCGGACGCCCCCGGAGCGCGATGCCGAATCCACCGCACCAACCCCTGCAGCGCGACCTCGTAGCCGTAGGCACCCAATCCGGTCACCATGCCGATGGCCACCGGGGCCAGCAGCGACCGGTGGCGCTCCGGTTCCCGGGCATGGATGTTGGACAGGTGCACCTCGACAAACGGGAGCGCCGTGGCGGAAAAGGCATCCCGGAGCGCCAGGCTGGTGTGCGTGTACGCCCCGGCGTTGACCACCACGCCCGCAACCTCCTCCCGCCACGCGTGCAGTCGGTCTATGAGCTGCCCCTCGCCATTGGCCTGGGCGCACCGCACCTCGGCCCCCAGCGAACGGGCGACCTCCGCCAGCCTGGCCTCGATGTCGGAGAGCGTGGTGCTCCCGTAGATGGCCGGCTCGCGGGTGCCAAGCAGGTTGAGATTGGGCCCGTTGAGCACCCCGATGATCATGCGCCCGCTCCTCCGATTCCTGACTCAGTGGCGCCGCCGGCATCGCCACTGCCTCGGAACGCGATGGCCGGGCGCGGCGGGGTGCGCAGCGCGAAGTAGTGCTCCAGCGAAGGTTCGTCCGTCATCGGCTCCACCTCCCAGAGGCGATCGAAGGCGTCGGGCTCGTTGCCGGCGCCACGAGGGGGGCCGCTGAACGCCTCTGCCCACTGTCGCGCGACGCGCTCATCGACGGCCCGTCCCGGGCCGGTGAACAGCGGCTCGCGCACCGGCAGATCAGCGGCCCATCCCTCCGCGCGCGCCCCCGCACCCGAGCGGGCGGCGGCATCAGAGGCGTAGGGACGGGCCAGGCGGGCCAGACGCTCCCGCGCCGTCACCGGCACGCCCGCCGGCACGGCGGGCGCGTGCGCGTGCGCGTGCGCGGGCGGCGGAGGAAACGCGGACGGCGACCCGCTGTGCTGAGGGGCCACGACGTCCGCGGCGGCCTCGTCGTGCGGCCTCCGGACGGCTTCCGCCTGCTGCCGGGCGGCACGAAGCCGGGCCCGCAGGGGCTCGTCGCCCGGACGCTGGGCCACCAGCGCGTCGAACACCTCGACAGCGCGCGCGGCATAGCCCTGCGCCAGCAGCAGCTCGGCCATCGTCTCGGTGTAGAAGGCCGACGGCGGCGACGCCGGTGAACCCGGTTCCTCGTCCTCGTCCGCGTCCTCGTCCGCGCCGGGAACCAGCGACTCCGGGTGGACCGCCATCGGGGACAGCTCGGCCCGCCCGGTGGCCGGCGGTCGCGTCCGCTCGGCTGGGAGTCCGTCGTGACTCCCCCCGGGCTCGTCCAGGCGCGAGGGCGCCGCCATCGTGACCGCGCCGGGGGGGACGAAGGCGCCACCGAAGATGGCGTCGATGGCCACGTCCCCCTCGTCGAGCCCCGGCTCGCCGCCGCCGAGGGGCGGAAGCCGGTCCGGGGCGCGCTCGGCGGTGGCGCCTTCAACGAGGAGGCCCTCGGTGAGGGCGGACTCTGCCGAAGCCGGTTCTGGTGCGAGGGGGGCAGGCGGAAGGGCTGCCACCTCGGGGTCCTGCGCCGGCGCGACCGGGGGATCCCGCGAGTCGCGGCCAAAGGCCGCAATGGTGTCCTCGTCCGCCGGCATGGCGAACACCGGGAGCGCCCTGGGGGTGAGGCGGCGGGCGACGAGGTCCGCCGTGTCCGGCCACACCACCGGGGCCATCAAGCCTTCCTCGAACTCCACCTCCGGCTCAGGCGCCGCGAGCGCCGGCGGGAACGCAAACGGGTCGTCCTCCTCGGTTTCCGGGAGGGGGTCGGCGCGCCGCGCGCTGGCGTTGGCCACCGCGCGCGGCGCCGGCTCCCGCGGAGGCCGAAACGGGACCACGTCCGGGGGCGGCGGGGACAGCGTGTCCAACTGCGATGCCACGGCATCGTTGCGTGGATCGGCCTCCAGCACCCGCTCGTACCACCGACGCGCGGCGGCGGGGTCTCCCCGGCGCTTGGCGATGTCGCCCAGGTAGCGCAATGCCACGAGGTTCTCCGGGTCTACCCCCAGGGCCTGCTCGAACACCGCGCGCGCCTCAGTGAGCTCCCCCAGGTCGAATAGCGACTGGCCGTAGACGATGAACCCACTGAGGTGCTCGGGGTGCCGAGGCAAGTGCGCCCGACAGAGGGTGACCGCCTCCGCCGGCGCCCCCGCCACGCGCAGCTCATTGGCCAGCGGGGCGAAGTACCGGCGCGGGTTCTCCTGCAGCTTCCGCCTGAGCTCCTCGATTCGCGAAACGGCGGACATGGGGGCGGGGCTGAGCGCGGAGCTGAAGGGATGGCCGGGGCCTTCACGGACCGTCTCCGCGCAACCTAGTGCGGGCCGACGAGCGAAGTCAATTCGCGACCCGGGTTGAAGTCATGGCGTGCCTTGCCTTTAGGCCAACGCGCGGACTAGCTTTGCTGTCTTGCGCGGCGCCGACGCGATCGGGCGTGCCCTGGTCGCCTTCGAATGCCGCGCTGGCGCCCCGTCGTTCTGCCTCCCGTGCGCGCCTGCCGGCGCGCTGGCGGGGACGCCCGCCCGCCCCCTATCCCCTCTCAGGAGTCCCGCCCCGTGCTGCAATCGATGCGGAGCGCCGCAAAGTACATCTGGATCGTGCTCATCGTCACCTTCATCGGCGGCTTCCTGTTGTACGAGACGTCGGGGTTGGTGGGGCGGGCGCCCGTAACGCCGTCCACCGCCGTGGCGACGGTGGACGGCGAGGAGATCCTCTACACGGCCTGGCAGAACGCCGTGGCCGCGCTCGAGCAGCAGCAACAGCAGCGGCTGGGACGTGCCATCACGCTGGACGAGCGGCGGACGCTGGAGGACCAGGCGTTTGACGAGCTGGTGACCGAGGTGCTGCTGCAGCGCGAGTACAAGCGCCGCGGCATCGCCGTGTCCGACGAGGAAATCCGCGACGCCGCCCGTCAGGCGCCTCCGCCGCAGGCCATGCAGTCCCCCGACCTGCAGACCGACGGGCAGTTCGACCTGCAGAAGTACCAGCGACTGCTGGCGAGCCCCATGGCCCGCCAGTCGGGGATGCTGGTGGGACTGGAGCAGTACTACCGGTCGGAGCTGCCCAAGCGGAAGCTGTTCGACCAGGTGGCGTCGGGGGCGTACCTGTCCGACGAGCGGCTGTGGCAGGTGTTCCGGGACCGCAACGACAGCGTCGAGGTGAGCGCGGTGGTGCTGACGCCGGCGCTGCTGACGGACACCGCGGTGTCCGTGTCGGACGGGGACATCTCGGCGTTCTACACCCGCAACCGGAAGCTGTTCGACCGGCCGGGGCGTGCGGTGGTGTCGCTGCTGTTCGTGCCGCGATCGGTGACCGCCGCCGACTCGGCGGCGGCGCGCGCGCGCATCGACGGGCTGCGGGCGGAGATTGCCGGGGGCGCCGCGTTTGATGCGGTGGCCAAGCGGGCGTCGGACGACACCGTCTCGGCCGCCAATGGCGGGGCGCTGGGCAAGGGCGCGCGCGGGCGCTTCACGCCCAAGTTCGAGGAGGCGGCGTACGCGCTCAAGGTGGGGGAGCTGTCGCAGCCCGTGCTGACCCCGTTTGGCTGGCACCTGATCCGGGTGGATTCCGCGAAGGGGGACACGCTGGACCTGCGCCATATCCTGATCACGATCGGGCAGAGCGACTCGAGCGCGATGCGCACCGACCGGCGCGCCGACTCGCTGGCGTCGAAGGCGGCCAACCAGACCGAGGCGTCGGCGTTTGACGCGGGCGCCAAGGCGCTGGGGCTGACGCCGGCCCCGGTGGTGGCCATCGAGAAGGAGCCGCTGTCGTTTGCGGGTCGGTATGTGCCCTCGGTGGGCGCGTGGGCCTTCTCGGGGGTGCGCCCCGGGGAATCCAGCGACCTGTTCGACAGCCCCGAAGCGTACTACGTGGCCCGGCTGGACTCGCTCACCATGGGGGGGACCGCCCCGTTGGCCGAGGTGAAGGAGGAGATCCGGCGGCGGCTGGTGCGGGAGCGGCGACTGGACAAGCTGCGCACGCTGGCATCGCAATTCGTGTCCGCCGCGCGGGGGAGCTCGCTGGAGGCCGCGGCAGCCCAGCGCAACCTCAAGGTGGAACGGAGCGGCCGCTTCGTGCGGGTGGATGCGGTGCCCGGCCTTGGCCAGTTCACCGAGGCCGTCGGAGCGGCGTTCAGCGCCCCGGTTGGCCAGGTGGCGGGGCCGTTCCGCGGGACCGACGGGATGGTCGTGCTCCGGGTCGAGGCGCGGAGCGAGGCGACCAAGGCTGCGTTCGAAGCCGGGAAGGCGGGTCAGCGCGCCCAGTTGCTGCAGGCGCTGCGTCAGCAGCGCGTGGAGGAGTTCGTGGTGAACCTCCGGGAGAAGGCGTCCGTCAAGGACCGGCGCGCCGAGGTCAACGCCGCGCTGCGCCGGCAGTCGGCCATCTGAGCGCGCGTCGGGCGCCTCGCCCCTGACGCAAACGCCCCGGCTGCGTAGGCAGCCGGGGCGTTTGTACACTGTGGACCGTGTCGGTTGCTGGGCGCCGCCCGCGCCGCCGTCCGGTCAGCCGAGCAGCCGCTTGGGCTCAGGGCGTTCCTCTTCGTCCTGACGGGGCGCGGCGCCCTGCCCCACGGCGGGCGGCGGCGGGGGGGGCGCCGTGACCTGCCGCTGCGCGTCACTGAGGTTGCGCTTGAACTCGTTGATGCCCTTCCCGAGCGAGCCGGCGATTTCCGGGATGCGCTTGGCCCCAAACAGGAGCAGGACGACGACGAGGATGAGGATGATCTCGCCGAAACCGAGGTTGCCGAAATTCATGGTGGGCTCCTAGAAAAGCGACCGCGCGATCAGGTAGGCGATCAGGATGCCGAGCAGGCTCAACAGGGAGACGTCGAGGGCGACCGGTCCCAGCGCGAATTTCAATATAACCAAGTCGACCGGGAGCGGCCCGACGGCCGGCGTGACCCCGGTGGTGAGGAACTCCTTGACGGCGCCGGCCGGGAGGTACCGGCGGGCCACCTGGGTGAGAAGCCCTCCCGCCACGAACCCCGCCGCAAGCACGAGGGCATGGAAGCCCGGCCGGTGCCGGGCGGTGCCTCGCGCCCTCACCAGCGACGCTCCACGACGTACGCGATCCCCTCCACCAGCGCCGTGCGCGCCGGGGACTCGGGGACGGCGTCCAGCGCCTCCTCCGCCTCGCGGGAGAACTGGTCGGCGCGGCGCCGGGCGAAGTCGATCCCGCCGTGGGCGCGCACCACCCCGATGACCTCGGCGATCTCGTCCTCGGTGGGTTCCGGATTGGCAAACAGTCCCTCAACACGGCGGCGCGGCGACGCATCCATCTCGCGGAGGGCCGCGATGAGGGGAAGCGTGACCTTGTGCTCGCGGAGGTCGAGGCCGCTGGGCTTCCCGGTCACCGCCGACTCGCCGGTGTAATCGAGGACGTCGTCGGCCACCTGGAAGGCCATCCCCAGGCGCTCGGCGTAGCGCGCCATGGCGGGGCGACAGGCGGGGGCGCCGCAGAGCGCGCCGACCTCGCACGCCGCCATGAACAGCGTGGCCGTCTTCGCGCGAATGAGCGCCTCATAATCCGCCTCGGAGAAGCCGAGGGCGTCGAAGGCGCCAAGCTGACGGATCTCTCCCAGCGTCATCTCGTTGGACGCCTCGGCGATGATGCGCATGGCTTCCGGCTCGCCGAGGCGCACCATCTCCCGCAGCGCCCGGAGGTACAGGAAGTCCCCCATGATCACCGACAGCTGGTGGCTGAAGAGGGCGTTGACCGTGGGCATGCCGCGACGCAGCACCGAATGGTCCACGGCGTCGTCGTGCACCAGCGTGGCCAGGTGGATGAGCTCCACGATGGCCGCATACGTCACGGCCTCCGGCGGGGAGCGCTCCTCGAGCTGGCTGGCCAGCAGCAGCAGGGTGGGGCGGAACAGCTTGCCCTTCATCGCCATGAGGTGCGACTGGACGTCGCGCACGAGGGGCACGTCGGTGGAGACGATGCGCCACAGCTCGTCGGGCACGGCATCGAGCTCGGCCCGCACGGGCGCCTGAATGTCGCGCAGGGCGGCCGCGAGCGATGCCGGCGAACGATCGGAGACGGTCACGACGGCCCCGCCCCGAGCGCCGCCAGGCGGGCCGTCACGTCACGGAAGTTTCGGTCGATCTGGGACACGCGCTGGTAATGGCTACGGGCCTCGTCCCGCCGCTGCAGGGCCTCGTTCGCATACGCGAGGAGGTAGCGCATGCCGACCCGCTGCCGTTCATCCTGTCCAGCCGGCAACGGTTCCAGCAACGCCCGCGACAGGAGGGTGATCGCCACCTGGTGGCGCCCCTGCTCCACGAAACATTGCCCCAAGGCCTCGTACGCCGGTAGTCTGTGGGCAGGACTCCGCAGCGCCTTCTGGAACTCGGCCACCGCGTCGTCGAGGAGCCCCATCTCCTTGAAGGCGACCCCGAGGTCGTAGCGACTGCCGTAGTCGTCGTCCCCGAGGCTGCGGGCCACCCCGTCCTTGAAGCGGCGGAGGAGCACCTCGAAGTCCACGGTGTCATCCCCCGTGGACTCCGGCTCCGGAACACGGATCCGGACGGCGGATTCCCCGGCGACCGCCCCCCTGGCGGCCCCGGACGCAAGGCCCAACGCGGAGCGTGCCCGATGTTCCCCGGGATTCAGCACCAGCACCCGGGCGTACACCGCCCGGGCACCCGCATCGTCCCCCTGCCGCACCAGGGCGTCCGCGAGATCCAGGTACGCCTCGCGCAAGCGCCCGGCGTCGCCGGCGCCAATGACGACCTCCAACCGGCGCTGGTGCGACGCCATGCGGTCGGGGGACACCCGGACCAGCAGCTCCGCGGTGCTCACCGCGGCATCCGAGTCGGCGGCGGCGAGGGCGACGTCGATGGCGTCCGAGAGCGCCGCCAATCCGGCCTCGCGCGCTCCCGCCCCCAACAGCGCCTCGGCGTGGTCGCGAAGCGCCTGCCAGCTTCGGGGCGCGTCCGAAGGCGCAGCGACCGCTTCCACCGCGGCGTCCAGCGCGTCCACCGCGGCCTCTGGCACGGCGTCGTACGGGCCGACCCCGATGTCCCCCTCCATGAGGTCGAGCGGGCTCCCGGCCGCGTCGGCGCCGAGCTCGGCGGCTTGTGCCGGCGCGAGCGAGCCCGACGCGTCGGCGACCACCGTCTCCCTGTCAGCCAGCGCGTCCTCCAACCGCAGCGGCGGAAGCTCCCCGGCCAGGATGAAGTCGTGGGGATCGAGGCGGAACGGTGGGGCGGCGGTCACCCCGGCGTCACTGCGCGCCGCCGACGGGGTCAGCGCGTCGACGAGGGGCTCCTCCACGAGCAACTCCTCCAGTGATGAGGCGGTCACCTCCGTCACCGACGGTTCCACCTCGATCCCCTCCAGCGGCGCCACGAGGAAGGACGCATCCCAGAGATCATCGGGCGTGGTGGGAACGAGGTCCATCGGGACGCTACGCTCCAGACCGTCGATGCGTTCCGGCGCGGAAGGCAGCCCCCCGGGGAGGACGGTGTCGCCCTGTTCGCGCTGCGGCGCCCGCTGGGGCTCGGCGGTCAGCGCCGGCGCATCCCCCGCCGCCATCGGCCCGGTACCTGAGGGCCCGGCGCCTGAGGGCCCAACATCCAGGAACACCAGGCCGTCCTGCCGGGGCGCCGACGGGACACCGACACCCGACGCCCCGCGGGGAGCCGCCGGCGACGAGGGGGGGGTGACGGGGCGCGCCGAGCCCCCCTCCTCACGCTCCGGGAGCGGGGCGCCGAGCTCAGCCACCAGACGCCGCAACTCCGGCAGGTCGGAGAACAGTTCCGCCACTTCGCGGAGGGCATGGCCAGCTTCCGCCATCCGGCCGTCCTGCTGCATGCGGGTGGCGTACTCCAGGAAGTTCCGGGCCGCATCGTTCCGCAGCCCTTTCTCGGCGCAGATGCGCCCGAGTGTCAGGTAGGTGGCGGCACGCCCTGGCGCAGCCTTGAGGACCTTGTTGCACAGCGCGATGGCGTTGTTGTACCGGCCGGCCGCGACATAGCTCCCGACTGCCCGCTCGTAGAAGGCCACCGACTCGGGGATGCGACCGAGTCGCAGGGCGAGGTCGCCCACCTTGTTGAGCAGCGCGACGTCCACCTCCGCCCGGGCCGCGTCGTCCTCGCGGATGGCCGCGATGTATTCGGCCAGCGCCAGCTCATGCTGCTGCCGCTGCTCATGGTGAGCCGCCTGTCTGCGGTGCTTTGCGGCGAGGGACATGCAGGGGGATCCCGACGTGGTGGGAGACGCTCAGGCGGGGTCCGGCTGGGGTGTCGTCGCCCCTGCGGAAGGTACGGAGGCGCCCCAAGGGTGACAAGGACGCCCGGCCGCCCACGCCATGGCGCACAGACGCTCACCGAACCAATAGGGCAACGCCCGATGGTCGTCGACGGCGTGCAGCGCCACGTCCGCCCGGAAACCGGGGGCGAGTTGCCCAGTCTCCGCCGCGAGCCCCAAAGCGGCCGCCCCATTGACCGTGGCGGCCACCCACGCCTCCGCCGCCGACAGGCGCAGCTCCGAGACCGCCAGCGTGAGCAGCAGGGAGAAGGACTGCAGCGGGGAGGTTCCGGGGTTGAGGTCGGTGGCCAGCGCCACGGCACACCCGGCCTCAACCAGCGCCCGCGCCGGTGCCTGGCGGCGCCCGAGGAAGAGCATGGTGGCCGGGAGCAAGGTGGCGACCGTGTCCGACGCGGCCAGCGCGCGGATTCCCCCGGGGGCGATGGCCGCCAGGTGGTCAGCGCTCGCGGCGCCGAGCTCGGCGGCGAGGCCGGCGGCGCCGCCATCGTGCAGTTCGTCGGCGTGCAGCTTGGGGCGCATCCCCGCACGGGCACCGGCCTGCAGGAGCCGGCGCGATTCGTCCACCGTGAACACCCCAGGCTCACAGAACACGTCGACGAACGTCGCCAGCCGCCGCCGAGCCACCGTCGGGTACAGTTCCTCGGCGAGGGTGCGCAGCCAACGCTCGCGCCCGTCAGGCGCTTCCCGCGCCTCCAGCGGGATCTCGTGCGCCCCCAGGCAGGTGGCGACCACGTTCACCGGGACCCTCGCGGCGACGGCGGCAATCCCTTCGAGGGAGCGAAGCTCCTCGTCGAGCGACAACCCGTACCCCGACTTGATCTCCACCGTGGTCACCCCTCCGGCCGCCAAGCGCGCGAGGCGCGGCAGGGTGCGGGCCACGAGGTCATCCGTGGACCGCGCCCGGAGGTCGCGCACGGAGCTGTGGATCCCGCCGCCCCGACGGGCGATCTCGAGGTACGGGACCCCGGTGGCGCGCAATTCGTGCTCCGCCACCCGCGGGGCGCCGAAGAACGCGTGCGTGTGCGAGTCCACGAACCCCGGGGCGATCACCCCGCCGTTGCAGTCCACCTCCCGGGCGCCGGGGAATCGCCGTCGCAGGGCCTCATCGGGCTCCACGGCGACCACCCGACCATCCTGCATCGCGACGCCCGCGCCGGTGCGGACGCCCGCGTCGGCCATCTCGGCCCCGCGCCGCGCCCTGCCCGGGCCGGCACAGGTGACCACTTCCGACGCATGCACGAGGAGCAGGGGCCCGTCCCCCGGTGCGGCGCCCGCCTGGGGCGCCGACGCCGGTCCACCGAGGGGCGCCGTCATGCCATCACGTCCCGGACACGAGAACGGAGGCGGAGCGGCGCCTGCGCCTCCCCGCGACAGGCGTAGAAGCAGGCGTCGCACGCGATCGGCTGGTACCCGTCGTACGCCTCCCACGGGCCGTCGGGCGGGAAGTCGGGGCAGCGGCGCACGCGCCCTTCCGGATCGATGTGGATGGTGGACTCGCCGCTGCGGCACGGCTCATCCCGCAGCTCACCGCGCACGTACCGCGGGATCTGCTCGAGGTAGTGCTCCGAGTTGGTGATGGCCCCGGGGTGCCGGCGCTTGTAGTCCAGCAGGGCGGCCACGGCCTCGGCCAGGTCGGCGTGCTGGTCCTCGGCCAGCAGGTGATCGCGGTTGCCGTTCTTGAAGTCGGTGTAGAGCGAGAAGTTGACGCCGCCGCCCAGCTCGCGCGCGCGGCGCACAATGGGGAGGAGCTGGTCCAGGTTGTCGCGCTTGATGACCGTGTTGAAGCGCACCCCGCCGATGCCCGCCTCGCGCAGCGCGGGGACGAGCGCCTGGAGGCGCGCCGCCAGCCCGGGGATGCCGCGGGCCCGGTCATGGCGCTCGTCGAGGTAGTCCAGCGACAGGTTGAACTGGTCCAGCCCGGCGTCCCAGAGCGCGCGGGCACGCTCGACGGTGAGCATCCCGCCATGCGTGATGAGCTGCAGGTAGGTGAAGCGCGACGCCTTCCGGACCGACCGGACGATGTCCTCGAGGTCGCGGCGCAGCAGCGGCTCGCCGCCCGTGAAGGTGGCGAGCATGGGGGAGAAGTGCCGGACGATGGCGGCGTAGTCCGCCACCTCGTGGTCCCGCGACTCCGACGGGGTCTTCCAGTAGTCGCAGAAGCCGCAGCGGGCGTTGCAGCGCATGGTGACCTCGAGGTTGAGGAGCACCGGACGCCGCCGCAGGCGGAGCCACGCGTACTTGGCCAGGAACACCGGCACGTGCCACGGCCGGTACCGAGTGGAGAGCATCAGCCCTCGAGGCGCGGGAGGCGGATCCCCTCGCGCGCCGCCGTGGCCCGGGCGATCTCGTAGCCGGCCTCGGCGTGGCGCGCCACGCCGATCCCCGGGTCGTTGGTGAGCACGCGCGCCAGGCGGCGGCGCATCCGCTCTGACCCGTCGGCCACGATGACCTGGCCGGCATGCAGGGAGTTGCCGATCCCGACGCCGCCGCCATGGTGGAACGAGACCCACGAGGCGCCGCTGGCCGTGTTGAGCAGCGCGTTGAGGATGGCCCAGTCGGCGATGGCGTCGCTGCCGTCGCGCATCCCCTCGGTCTCCCGGAAAGGGGAGGCCACACTGCCCGTGTCCAGGTGGTCACGCCCGATCACGATGGGGGCGGAGAGCTCCCCGGTGGCGACCAGCTCATTGAGCGCCAGGGCGAAGCGGGCGCGCTCCCCCTGCCCCAGCCAACAGATGCGCGCGGGAAGCCCCTGGAAGGCGATCCGCTCCCGGGCGAGGGTGATCCAGCGGCGGAGCGCCTCGTCCTGCGGGAAGAGCTCCAGCGCCAGCGCATCGGTGCGGGCGATGTCGGCCGGGTCACCCGACAGGGCCACCCACCGGAACGGCCCCTTCCCCTCGCAGAACAGGGGGCGGATGTACTCCGGCACGAAGCCGGGGATCTCGAAGGCGTCGCGCACGCCGGCGTCGAACGCCGCCGTGCGGAGGTTGTTGCCGTAGTCGAACGTGACCGCCCCCCGCTGCTGCAGCGCGCGCATGGCGCGCACATGGGCCACGACGGAGTCGGTGGCGCGGGCGACATACGCGGCCGGGTCGGCGGCCCGGAGCGCCGCGGCATCGGCCAGCGAGAGGCCCGCGGGGACGTAGCCCACCAGCAGGTCGTGGGCGCTGGTCTGGTCCGTGAGGACGTCGGGGGTGACACCGCGCGCCACCATCTCCGGGAGCAGCTCGGCCGCATTCCCCTCCAGCGCCACCGACAGGCCGGCCCCGGCGCCCTGCGCCTCGCGCAGCCACGCCAGCGCCTCGTCGAGGCTGGCCGTGGCCCGGTCGCAGTAGCGGGTCTCGAGGCGCTTGGCGATGCGCGCCGGGTCCACCTCGATGGCCAGCACGGCGCCCCCGTGCATGGCGGCGGCGAGCGGCTGCGCCCCGCCCATGCCCCCCAGCCCGGCGGTCACGACCAGGCGCCCCGCCAGCGTGCCCCCGAAGTGCCGAGCGGCCACGGCCCCGAAGGTCTCGTAGGTGCCCTGCACGATCCCCTGCGAGCCGATGTAGATCCAGGAGCCCGCCGTCATCTGCCCGTACATGGTGAGGCCCAGCCGCTCCAGCCGACGGAACTCGTCCCACGTGGCCCAGCGCCCCACGAGGTTGCCGTTGGCCAGGAGCACGCGCGGGGCGTCCTCATGGGTGCGGAAGACGGCCACGGGGCGCCCGCTCTGCACCAGCAGCGTCTCGTCATCGGCAAGGGTGCGCAGCGTGCGCACGATGGCGTCGAAGTCGTCCCACGACCGGGCGGCGCGTCCGGTCCCCCCGTACACCACGAGGTCGTCGGGGCGCTCGGCGACGTCGGGGTCGAGGTTGTTCATCAGCATGCGCAGCGCGGCCTCCTGCTCCCATCCGCGGCAGCTGCGCACGGCGCCCCTGGGGGCGCGGACCGTGCGGGGAATGGCGGGGACCGGGGCGACGGCCGTCATGCGGCATCCTCCTGGACGAGCGAGTCGAAAGCGCCCGCCGCCAGCGCGGCGGCCAGGCGGGCGATGTCGGGCGCGGGGGGGCGATCCCCGGTGCCACGCGGCACCAGCGACCGGATACGGGCGTGTGCCGCCTCCACCGGGGCGCTGCTCACCAGCGGACGGCGGTACTCGAGGGCCTCGGCGCCGGCCAGCAGCTCGATGGCCAGCACGTGCCGCAGGTTGCGGACGGAGCGGCGCAGCTTGACCGCCGCGCCCATGGCCATCGGCACCACGTCCTCCTTGTTGCCGTCCGTGGGGATGGAGTCCACGCTGGCCGGATGCGCCAGCTGCTTGCATTCGCTGGCCAGCGCGGCCGCGGTGACCTGTGCCATCATCTGCCCCGACTCCAGCCCCGGGTTGGCGGCCAGGAAAGCGGGGAGCCCCTGGTTGAAGTCGGGGTGCACCAGGCGGTCGGTGCGCCGCTCACTGATGACGGCCAGGTTGGCGCAGACGATGGCCAGGAGGTCGCCGGCCATCGCCACCGCCTGCCCGTGGAAGTTGCCGCCGCTGAGCAGCTCGCCCGAGGGAAGGACCAGCGGGTTGTCGGTGGCGGCGTTGAGTTCGCGCTCGACCACGCCGGTGGCGAAGCGCAGCGCGTCCAGCGCGGGTCCGTGCACCTGTGGCACGCAGCGCAGGGCGTAGGCGTCCTGCACCCGCGGGTCGCCATGCCGGTGCGACTCGCGCAGCGCACTCCCCTGCAGCAGCCGCCGCAGCAGCGCCGCCGACTCCACTTGTCCCACCTGCCCCCGTGCCTGCTGGATGCGGGGATCGAAGGCGTCAGGGGTGCCGAGGAGCGCCTCGAGGCTGAGCGCGGTGGCCACGTGTGCCGCGCGCCAGAGACGCCACAGCTCGTGCAGCGCCAAGGCGGCCACGGCCGTGTGGGCCTGCGTGCCGTTGATGAGCGCCAACCCTTCCTTGGCTTGCAGCTCCAGCGGGGGCACGCCGGCGCGGGCCAGCAGCGACGCGGCATCCGCGCGCGCGCCCCCGTGCTCCGCGTCCCCTTCGCCCATGAGCACCAGCGCCAGATGCGCCAGCGGTGCCAGGTCGCCGCTGGCGCCCACGCTCCCCTGCTCGGGGACGACCGGGTGCACGCCGGCGTTGAGGAGCGCCAGCACCGTGTCCACCACCGCCGGGCGCGCCCCGGCAAACCCCGTGGCCAGGACGTTGGCGCGCAACAGCATCATGGCGCGCACCTCACCGGCGGGGAGCGGGTCCCCCACCCCGGCCGCATGGGAGCGCACCAAGTTGCGCTGCAGCGCGGCCAGCTGGTGCGGCGCGATGGACACCTCGGACAGCTTTCCGAAGCCGGTGTTGACGCCGTACACCGGGGCGCCGCCGGCCACGGCGCGCTCCACGACGGCGCGGGTGGCGCTCATCCGGGCCCGGGCCTCGTCGGCGAGCCGCACCGGCGCGCCGTCGGCGACGGCCGCCACGTCGCCCAGCCGGAGCGTCGCCCCGGTCAGGAGCACCGTCCCGGCGATCCCCTCCCCGCTCAAAAGCTGCTCCCGCGCAGGGTCTGCCGGTCGTAGTTGAACTTCAGCTCCGGCTGGGCCTTGAGGGCGATGAAGAAGTTGAACGCGAAGTTCCCGTTGGGCGTCTGCGACAGCGAAAAGACGGCGTTCCAGTCGTGCATCTGGCGTTGCAGCCCCACCTGCTGGCTGGCGAAGCGGGCCCTGACCACGTCGTACTGGGTGGACCACTGCACCGCCCAGTTCGGGGTGAGCCCGAAGGAGGTGTTGGCCGTGACGTTCTGCGTGGGCGGCTGGATGAACACCGGGGCCCCGATGGCGCTCTGCCCGGACGTGAGCCCGGCGGCGGGGGCGCTCTGGGCGTTGAACACGCACTGATCGTAGGCGAGGATGCCGAAGACCCGCTGGGCCTCACACAGCTTGACGGGATCGTTGAGGATCTGGGTCCCGCCACGGGGCGGCCGCTGACGGGCGGCGTTGTACTGGATGCTCAGGTTCCACCCATCCCCCTGGGGAAGCGCCATCTGCATGCCGCGCATGGCCCCGCCGCCGGCGGCGTTCATCTGGCGGGCCGTGCGATCGACATCCACGCGGGCGGCGGGCACCTGCCCGGTGCTGTCGGCGCCCTCGAGGGAGGTGCGCCGCCCGAAGAGCCGCCCCACCAGCGCGAAGATCCCGGACTTGCCGTTGAGGGAGAAGCTCACGCCCATGTCGGCGCGATACGGACTGAAGGTGGCCGTGTCGGACATCGGATCGCCCTGGAACAGGTCGTACGACGTCCGGAAGTCGAGCCCCGGCAGGAGGTCGGTGCGCGCCGAGATGGCGAAGGTGCGGTCGGTGAAGCCGTTGCCCGTGGTGTCGGCCCGGACGAAGTCATACGTGAGCGGCGAGAAGTTGAGCGAGAGGAGCTTGATCTTGCGCCCGCCCTCGCCGGCGGACTCCCCGGCGGAATCCTCGGCGGCGCGCAGCTTGGCCTCGAGGTTGGTGGAGAGATTGAGGGAGATCCGGTTCTGCGCCAGCGCCCCGAGATACCCCACGCGGGAGCGCCCGAGGGCCGCGAGGTAGTCGTCGCTCACGGACGCCGCCGGGGAATAGCTGTAGCTGACGGCGGGGGTGATGGAGTGGCGCAGCGCGGCGACGGGCCCGAGCCCCGGCAGGAGGGCGTAGAGCGTGGGGGAGGCGCTGACGGCGTAGCTGAGGCGCTTGGACTGGCGCACCCAGCGCCCGCCGCTGCGCTCCGTGCGCACGAACAGGCCGGAGGCGCCGTCCACGTTGGCCACCGAGACCGACGGCGAGAGGTTCCAGGTGCCCTGGAAGAACCGCGGGAGGTTGAAGGAGGTGGTCCAGTCCAGGTTGGTCTCGAACGTGCGCGCAAAGATGCGCGTGGCGCGCTGGGCCGTGTCGCGCACCCCAACGATGAGCCGCTCCTCCGGGAAGTCGCGCAGCTGCTCAGTGAGCGAGAAGCTGTTGTTCCACTGGAAGTCGAGGATCTTGAGCGGCGTGTCGAAGCTCAGCTGCGTGCTGCGGCGCCCGGCGTTGAACCGGGTGCTGTCCACGCCGCCCCCGGGGCGGCCGGCGTAGACGAAGGGGAACTGGATCCCCTGGTCGATCCGTTGCTGGGTGGAGACGCCCAGCCGCAGCGACGGGGTCCACGCCACGGGGCCCGCCTGCAGCGTGCCGGTGGTGACGTTGAGGGAGGGGAACTCCATGTCCACCTGACTCCGCCCCGGGTACTGCACGCGACCGCCGCCCAGGTTGATCGACGCCGGCCCCAGGCGTGTCTGGTAGTTGAGCTGGGAGCGGATGGTGGCGTTGGCCGCGACCGGATTGATGGTGGTGGCGCGCTGGACCAGGGTGTTCTGCACCCAGTTCAGGCGCGCGGTCAGCCGCGTCTCGCGGGAGAAGTCCTGGTTGTGGTTCCAGGTGATCGACGTGTTGCTGACGCCGTTGCGCTGGCCCATGTACGACACGGCGGTCTCGCCGCTGACGAAGCGGTCGAGCCAGCGGTAGCGCCATTCGGCGTTCCCCCGGATGAAGCCCGGGTCCACGTCGGTGCCCCGCGAGCCGCTGCGCCAGTCCATCGAGACCTCCGCGTTCATGTAGTCGTTGATCGCGAAGAAGTAGCCGATGTTCTGCACGCTGCGCCGGTAGCTCGGGCTGTTGCGGAACAGCTCCGCGACGCCGAAGTTGGGGGTGAGGATCCCGCTGCGGCGCCCCCGGCGCACGTCCTGGAAGAAGAAGGGGATCCAGAACACCGGCACCTCGCCGATGTACAGGACCCCGGGGCGCGCCACCATGACGTTTTCCGAGACGAACTTCATCTCGCGGGTGGCGAAGTGGAAGTGCGGCTCGGCATGCTCGCAGTAGGTGAACGACCCGTCGCGGGCGAACACCATGTGGCGCCCCTGGACGAGCGTGTCGGCCACGAGGGTGCCCTGCTGCGCGCTCAGGAACAGCCGCTGCCCGCTGACCACGGACGTGGAGAAGGCGCCGGTGACCCCCTGGCGCCCCTCGAGGTCGTACTCGATGCGGCTGCGCCCCACGAAGTCGTCGGCGTCCGGCTGCGTGGCGTCACGCAGCAGCACCGTGTCGCCCGTGGCGACCACCCGCTTCAGGCTGTCGCTGTAGGCGATGGTGTCGCCCACCAGCATGGTTTCGTCGCGCTGGACGGCGGCCGGGAGGCCGGTGAGGCGCAGCTGCCGGGTGCGCGCGTCGTAGCGCACGGTGTCCCCCTGGAACTGGACGGCCCGGTAGCCGGCGCGATCGAGCAGCGCGCGCATCTGCGAGTCCGGCGGGGTCCACTCGAAGAGCGCGCGGTCCTTGCTGAGGGCGCGGACCGAATCGCCGGCGGCGGAGCGCCCCGCGGCGGGGCGCTTCCCATCCGGTCGCGCGGCGCCGACGGCGGGTCGCGCGCCCCCCGCCTGCGCGCGGACCCCCGCAGGCAGCGCGACCGCGAGCCCGGCCACCACGAGCGCCACCAGCCGACGCGCCCGCTCCCGCCGGCCCTCCCGCACCCTCATCCGCCCTCGGCGAGCGACCGCCGCTCCCGACGCCCGGCGATGACGCGCGACAGCGTGATGGAGACCTCGTAGAGCAGGTACAGCGGGATCGTGAGGGCGACCAGGCTGGTGGGGTCGCCCCCGGGGGTGATGATCGCGGCGGCGAAGAGGCACCCGATCGCCGCGTGGCGGCGGAAGCGCGCCAGGAAGCTGGGCTGGACGAGGCCGAGCGCCGTGAGGAGCGCGATGAGCACCGGGAGCTCGAACACCGCGCCGAAGGCGAGGCACATGGCCATGACGAAGCCGATGTACTCGCGCACCGTCGGGAGCATGTCCACGGCCTCGCTCTGGAAGCTCGCGAAGAAGCCGAGCGTGACGGGAAGCACGTAGAAGTACGCCAGCGCCATCCCCGCCGCGAAGAGCAGCGCCGCCCCGACCAGCGCGGGGATGACGACGCGACGCTCGTGCCGGTAGAGCGCCGGGGAGAGAAAGCCCCACACCTGCCACGCGATCACGGGGGAGGCGGCGATCAGCCCGAGCGTGATCGACGCGTCCATCGCGATGTCGAAGAGGTCCCCGGGGTGCGTGACGATGAGCTTCCGGGTCAGGTACGGCTGGATCGGCCGTGCCAGGATGCCGACCACGTCCACCCGCTTCGAGAGGAGCAGCCAGAAGGAGACGCCGAAGCCGATGAAGAGCGCGACGGCGATCTTGAACAGGCGGACGCGCAGCTCCTCGAGGTGCTCGAGGAACGGCATTTCGGCGGTCTCGGTCGGTGCCACGGGACGGACCTTCCTGTGGTCCCTAACGGAGCGTCTTCAGCTGCTCGGCGGCCAGCGCCGCCTCGTCACTGCGCGGATACCGCGCAATGACCTGCTGCAGCAGCTGCCGGGCCTGGGGCACGCTCCCCTCGCCGACGGCCAACTGGGCGCGCTTGTACAGGGCGTTGGGCGCCATGCGGCTGTCGGGATACGTGGCCACCACGGCGGCGTATGCCGCGTCGGCGGCGGCCCCCTTCTTCTCCTTGGCCAGCGTCTCGGCAATCCAGTACTGCGCTTCCCCGGCCAAGTCATGGTCCGGGTAGGTGACCAGCAGCTCCTGGAAGAGCGTGCGCGCCGTGGCCGTGCTTCCCCGGGTCAACTGGTCACGCCCGGCCGTGAAGAGCTGATTCGGCCCAGGCACCCGCGGCGCCGGCGGTGCCGCGGCGGAGTCTTCCCGGCCCGCAGGTCGCCCCTTGCCAGCCCCCCCCTTGTCGGCAGACGCGCGGTCGGCGCGCCCCCCTCCCTCCCCGCTCCGTCCGGGATCGCGCCCCGCGCCGCGGTCGCCGCCCCTGTCGGATCCCTTGTCCGGGGCCTTGTCGCCCCCCCGGTCCGCCGATGCCTCGCCGGTGGCGGCGGGATCGCTGGGCGGCACCGCCATCCAGACGGGTGCCGCAGCCCGGGCCTCCTCGATTTCCGCGCGCAGGCGGGCAATCGTGGCCGTGGACTGCCCCAGCAGGGTCTGCACCTGCAGGATCTGCTCACGCACCGCGCGCATGTCCCCGCGCTGGTCCCCCTGCATGGCCACCGTGCGGGCGCTCAGCCGGGCAAGGGAGTCCCCTACCACCCCGAGCTGCTGCAGCAACCGGACGGCCGCGTCCTGCTGGGCCTGGTGGTTGCGGGCCAGCTCGGTGCGCAGGGTGGCCAAGTCGCCCTGAAGGACCCGCAGGTCGCCGCGCGTGGCCACGCACCCGCCGGCAAGGGCGAGGGCGAGGGGGAACGCGGCGGCGAACCGGGGCCAGACGCGCCCGGCGGGAGCGCGCTGGATCACGGCGTACGGAGCTGGTCGCCGCCAGCGAGGATCTCGAACTCGTCCCGGCGGTTGCGGCTGTACGCCTCCTCGGTGGCCCCCGTCACGGCTGGCCGCTCGCGGCCGAAGGAGGCCGTCTCGATCCGCCCCTCCTCGACACCCCGGTCCACCAGATAGCGCTTGGCCGCCTCGGCGCGCCGGCGCCCCAGCGCGATGTTGTACTCGTCGCTCCCCCGCTCGTCGCAGTGTCCGGCGATGCGGATGCGCACCTGCGGGTTGGCGTTGAGCACCGCGAGCTTGGCGTCGAGCGCGGCGCGCGCGTCATCGCGCAGCTCGTCCATGTCATACTCGAAGTAAATCGTCTCCAGCAGGCTGGCACGCGCCGCCGCCACCTTGGCACGGTACTCCTCCATGGTGTCGCGCGGCGCCGCGGGCGGAGCGGCGACGGGACGGGCGGGTGCCGCCGGCGCCGGGGCCGGGGCCGGGGCAGCCACGGGTGCCGGCTCAGGCTTCTTGCGGCACCCCGCGATCGCGAGGATCGGGGCAACCGCCAGCAGGACCGCACGGGAGGGACGACGCATGTCCACGTTCTCCGGAGAGGGAGGGAAGGGGGAGGCGAAACCGGGAAACTGCAGGGACGGCCGGCGCCGGGGCAACGCGCTACGGCGCCAGCCGCGGGGACCACGCCGCCAGCCGGCACTCCTTCCCGCACGGAAGCTGCCGAGTGCGGCCGGTTTCGACGTCGGCAATCCAAAGCTGGCGCGTCCCCGAGCGTGTGGACGTGAAGACCAGGTGCCGGGAGTCGGGCGCCCACGACGGATCGTCGTTGCGCCCCACGTCCGTCACCTGCCGCACGGTCTGGTCGCGCAGGTTGATGGTCATGATGTGAAACGTGCCGCCGTTGCGCGACTGGATCGCCACGAGCCGGCCATCGGGCGACCAATCCGGGCTCGCCCGGTAGTCCCGATCACCGAAGGCTGCCGCCGTCAGCAACTCCACGTTCGCACCGTCGACATCGGAAATATACACTTCGGGATGACCGGAACGGTCGGACATGAAGGCCAGGCGCGCCCCGTCCGGACTGAAGGCGGGTTGCGTGCTGGCACGCCCGCGCCCCACCGTGATACGCCGACCCTCGCCGCCGCCGAGCGGCAGCGCCACCAGGTCGGTGCCGTCGGCCGTGCCGCGGGCATACACCAGCAGGCGCCCGTCCGGCGACACGGCCGGGGTGGTGTGCTCCACCCCGACACCGGCCGCCAGCGTGCGCACGCCGCCGGTGGCGAGGTCCTTCAACAGAATCGGATTGCGGGCACCGTCCAGCACGCTGTACACCAGCGCCCGCCCGCCGGGGAGCCATTGCGGAGACATCCCGGCGGGCGTCACCGGCACGAGGTTCTCACCGTCGCTGTCCACGGTCCAGACGCGCCCGTCGCGCGTGAAGGCGATCCGGGTCTGGGCGATGCCCCGCTCGCCGGTGATCCACTCCTCAACGGCGTCCGCCACCCCGTGCACGGCCATGCGCCACGCGGGCGCCAGCGCCGGCGCGGGCAGGGGCACGTCGCGCGCGGCGATCACCGCCTGCCGCCCCACGTCGTGCAAGGTCACGCGCACCCCGCCCGTCGGAAGCGTCACGGCGTGCACCGCGACGTCGGCGCCGACCTTGGCCATCACGGCGTAGGCCGGGGGCGCGGTGGCGGGCCCGCCCAGACGCGCGGCAATCACCGAGAACCGGTCGCTGAAGTCCAGATCACGGGTGAGCATGGCCGTGATGGAATCGCCGGCGCTCCCCCCCACGGGGAGCACCACCACCGCCACCTTCTGCCCTGGACGGTACTGCAAGCCCAGACGAACACCGGGGGGCTGCGCGACGCCCCCGCCCCGCTGGGCCGCCACGGGCGCCGCGCCGGCAACGGTCATGGCCACGGCCGCCCCAGCCAGGCGCACCGCCACGCGTCGGCGCCCCCACGGCCTACCGGCAAGGGTGCGGACGAGCGCGCGCCAAGCGCCCCGGTGACCGGGGAACGGCGCGGCGGCATCGGCGTCACTGTGGGCGTAGCGCATAGTCGAAGGTGAAGTAGACCACCAGCACATCATCTTGCCAGCCGGCGGGCAGGCGACCGAAGCCGCGGGCCGCCCCCACCGACTCCACCGCGCCGGCGGCATCCAGATCGTAGAGGCGGTCGCCGGACGGGCGCACCACCTCGATGTCCGAGACCGACCCGTCGCGATGGATCAGGAAGCGAACTTCGGCCACCAGCACCGCCGAGGTGCGCCGCGGGGACCAGTTGCGGGCCAGTTGGCGGACGATGTTGGCCAGATACCCGGGAAAGGGGAAGGCGATCCCATCGGTGCGCACGTTGGCCACGTCCGCCCCCTTTCCGCCAGTGGCCCCGGCACGCGCCTTGGGCAGCGCGGTGCCGGTGGCCGCGGCATCCTTCGGGCGCCCCGCGTTTCGGGTCCGCACCGGGGACGGCGTGGCTCTCGGTGCGGGACGCTCCTTCGGCTTGGGGGGCTTGGCCGGCGCGGCTGGAGGCGGCGGCACGCGCTCGGCGCCACCGAGCTCCGGGGCCGCCGCCGGCGGCGCCGGGTCGGGAGGCCCCACGATGCCCGCCTGACGAACCCCGGCGGGTGCACCCACCAGTTCCACCCGGTAGACGGGAGGACGCGCGGGCGCCGGACGGGATCCCACCCACCAGGCTGCCGCCAGCGCCGCCGCATGCGCCGCCAGGGAGGCCACCAACCCTGCGCCAAGGCCCCCGCCCCCCGCAGCCCCTCGACGGGTCGGAGCGCCGGTCACGCTCCGCCCGGGAGCGCGGCTCGGGGCACGCTCGTCACTGCGGCGACTCGGGCTCCGCCACAAGCCCCACCTCGGTGATCCCCTGCGCCTTCATCGCCGCCACCAGGCGCACGACGGTGCCATACGGCACGCCCTCGTCCGCCCGCAGGTAGACGCCGCCCCCGCCCTTCCGCTCGACGAGCGCCTTCACGCCCCCCGCGAATTCCTCGAAGGCGAAGGGGACGTCGTCCACGAAGATCCGCCCGTCCCGATCCACCGTCACCACCACGCCGCTCTTGGGCTCGAGCGGCGCCACGTCGGCCCGCGGCAACGCCACATCCACGCCCCCCTGCATGATGGGGGCGGTGATCATGAAGATCACCATCAGCAGCATCATCACGTCGATAAGGGAGACCACATTGATCTCCCCGTTGACCGCCAGCCGCTCCGTGCGCCGCCGCCCACGCACCGGTCAGATCCGCCCGTCGCGCGCCATGAGGGCGATCAGCTCGGAGCCGAACCCGTCCAGCGCGACATCCAGCCGGTTGAGGCGGGCGGCGAACAGGTTGTAGGCGAAGGCCGCGGGGATCGCCACGGCCAGCGCGGCGGCGGTGGCCACCAGCGCGATGGCAATCCCGGGCGCCACGGCGCCGATGTTCCCGCTTCCCTTGGCGGCAATCCCGGTGAACGCCTGGATGACGCCCAGGACCGTCCCCAACAGGCCGATGAGCGGGCTGACGCTGCCCACTGTGGCCAGCCACGGCACGTACTGCGACAGCCGCTCACGCTCCCGCCCGCTCTCGGCGTCCAGCACGAGCCGCAGCGCCTCGACCTGCGCCGCCGACAGGCGGGCCGAGCGGTCCGCGGTGCCGGCCAACGCAGGGCGGGTGTCCGCGATGAACTGCATCGCCCGGGCGAACACCACCGTGAATCCGCTGGGCGCCGCCCGGGCCGCCACCTGCATGGCCTCCTCCACGGAGGCGGCCTTCGTGAAGTCGCGCAGGAACGCCCCGGCTCGCGCCTCCGCCCGGGCGAACACGCGCCACTTGGCGAACATGATGCCCCACGACAGCAGTGACAGCGCGCCCAGCACCGCGAGCACGCCCTTGGTCACGCCGTCACTGCCGGCCACGAGCGCGAGGAGCGATTCCGGCGACGTGGACGCGGCTGCCACCACACCCTGCGGCAGCAGGGACAGCGCCCCGGTGCCTCCATCTGGCCCCATCACGACCCCGCGGGGCGACCCCGGGCCGCCGCAAAGTGCCGGTAGGTGGCCGCCAGCCCCTCGGCGAGCGTCGTCCCGGGGCTCCAGTCGAGCACGGCGCGGGCCTTGTCGACGGCCAGCGCGGAACGCTCGATTTCGCCAGGGCGCGCCGGGGCGAGCTGCACCGGCGTCTCGACGCCGGCGCACCGCTGCAGCTCGGCCGCCAACTCCAGCACCGAGGTTTCCCGCCCGGTGCCGATGTTGAACGCCCGCGCCCCCAGGGTGCCCGTTGGCGGGAGGGGACGGGTGGCTGCCGCCAGATTGGCCGAGGCGACGTCCCCCACGTACACGTAGTCGCGCGTCTGCCGGCCCGTGCCGAACACCGTGAGTGGCTGCCCGTCCAGCAGGCGACTGCAGAAGATGGCCACCACCCCCGCCTCGCCGTGCGGGTCCTGCCGCGGCCCGTAGACGTTGCCGTAGCGGAGAACCACGGCCTCGATGCCATGCACGCGGCCGTAGTACGCGAGGTAATGCTCCGCCGAGAGCTTGGCGATGCCGTAGGGCGCCTCCGGGTTGGTGGGCGTCTCCTCCGGCGAGGGCGGCTCGGCGAAGGCACCATACAGGGCTCCCCCGGTGGATGAGAACACCACGCGGGTAGGCGCCCCGCTGCGCCGGACGGCCTCCATCAAGTTGATGGTGCCCAGGATGTTGATGGTGGCGTCCGCAACAGGATCGGCGACGCTGTTCCGCACGTCGATC
Source organism: Gemmatimonadota bacterium (assembly GCA_018969225.1). Classification (GTDB taxonomy): domain Bacteria; phylum Gemmatimonadota; class Gemmatimonadetes; order Gemmatimonadales; family Gemmatimonadaceae; genus Gemmatimonas. The sequence goes on from JAGWYS010000002.1 coordinate 28,827, forward strand.
TGCGCAGCCAGATGGCAGATCACGTCGAACCGCCCCGCCTCCACCAGCGCCGCTGCCGCGGGGGAGCCCACATCCTCCCGGACGAAGCGCGCCCCAGCCGGAACCTGCTCGGCTCGGCCGCTGGACAGGTTGTCCAACACCGTGACCGCCCACCCGTGCGCCAGGAACCGGTCGGCGATATGCGACCCGATGAACCCCGCCCCACCCGTCACGAGCACCGTCCGCGCCATCACGCCACCCCCTCTCGACTCCCAGGTTGACCCGCCCCTGTCGCGTTCGCCCGCAATCTACACGCCTGACGGCGCTGAGTTCGGACATTAGCGCGACGCGAACACCACACCGGCGCTCCAACGCCAACGGGCGCATCCCGAGGGACGCGCCCGCCGCCGCCCAATCACCGATCCTCCACCAGCCGCCACCGCACTGTCAGGGGAGCACAGCCCGGGGCTCCGTCACCTCGGTGCGGGCAACCCGACGCGCCAGCAACCGATCGGGCGCGCCGTCCGCCTCGCGCAGGTCGCTGATCCGCGCCGCGCTGTACGACGCCTCCACTCGCACCACGCGCGCCACCGCCACCACCTCCCCCGTCGCCCCGCCGCGACCCGGCCGTCGGTGCAACACGAATCGATCCCCGGGGTGCACCCCGTGACCGGCGCCCACGTCGAGCAGCACGAACCCCTGCGGGGTCAGAAGCCGCCCCGCCTCCTGGACCCAGCGAACACGCGCGTTGAGTTCCGGCGCGCGCACGCCGTCGGCCGCGATCCACGGCGCCGCCTGCGACGCCACCGGCAGGAGGGGCTGACCGTCGGCGATGACCGCGAACTGGCTGCGCACCACGCCACGCGCCATGCCCTGCCCCACCCGCACCACTTCGACCACCCCAGTGGGGACGGCCACCCGGAGGTTACCTCCCAGGTTGCCCGCCGTGACAACCGACGTGAGCCGGTCCCCCAGCCGGACCACCCCGTCGCCGGGGACGCGCCAAGACACCTCGTCATCGATCCGGTATCGACGGGGGAAGGCGTCGGGTGCACGGGTGCCAAGCGTCACGATCCCCACGATTGCCGCGCGGGCCAACCGCGCGGCGGCCACCGGAAAGGGCGCGGACTGGTGCTCCCCCACGAGCGTGCCCGGCGCATCGGCGGCCAGAAGGGCGCGGGCGCGCCGCTCGGAGTCGGCCGCGTCGGGGGCGATGCGGCGAAACACGGTATACCCCTCGTCGGCGGTGCGGGCCGCCGTCAGCTCCGACGCGCCAACCAGGCCGATGACCCGGACACTCCGAGGCACGAGGTCTCGGCCTCCCTGGGGCAGCAAGGCAAGCCGGCCTGAGTCAATAGCGCCCGCCCTCGGTTCCTCAACCACCAGAGCCCCGCCATACGGAATCTCCTCGGCGCCCTCGGCCCGGGAGGCGCCGGCGCGCTCCACGATGACCGGGGCGGGGCGCGCGCCGGCGGACCGGGGATCCGCCGGCGACGTACGCGGCGCCGGGGTGCCGCGCCCTGCCGTGCGGGACGCTGGCGCCGCCTCCACCATGCCACCCGGTCCCGGGCTACCCAGCACGGAGGGGCGCCCCTGGGCGCGGACGACAGCGGGACGCCACAGCAGCAGCAACAGCATGACCGCCACCATGGCCGCCAGCAACCGGAGGAGCAACCCGCGCCGGCGAGCCTGCGCCGCCAACGAAGTAGGCAGTCGGACCCCCTCGTGGTGGAACTCGGCTGCGGGGTGGCCCCCCGTCACAGGGCGCATCGACACCTCATCGGTGGTGAAAGCCGGCAGGAGTGCCAACCGGATTGCCGGGCGAGGGAAGCGTCCCCCGCCCCATGGCGGGACGCGCCAAGCGCCTTCCGGTCACCACCCCCCCGCTCCTCGTGTGGCGACCTACCGATTGGTCGAGGAGCGGGGCGCCGCATCGCTCAGAAAGGCAGGTCGTCGTCCGGGGCGTCGAAATCCGCCACGTCGAAGCTGCCACCCCCGCCGGCGGCCGGGGCCGCCTTGGGGCGAGGCGACGAGGCCGGCTGCCGGCGCGGCGCCATGTCGCCGCCCTCGTCACTCCCGCCGACTCCACCGCCACGGCCGCCCAGGAGCATCAGCTCCCGCACCCGGATCTCGGTGACGTAGCGGGTCTGCCCTTCCTTGTCCTGGTACTGGCGATACTCGATCTCCCCCTCGACGTACACCTTCTCGCCCTTGCGGACGTACTTCTCGACGACATCCGCGAGGCCGGAGCCGCGCGTGCTGTTGTTCCACGCGATGCACTTGTGCCACTCCGTCTTTTCCTGCTTGCTCCCCCCCTGATCGTTCCAACTCCGGCTGGTGGCCAGGGAGAAGCTGGCCACACGCCCCCCGTTGCTGGTGGTGCGGACCTCGGGATCCCCTCCGACGTTGCCGATCAGAATGGCCTTGTTCAGGCTGCGACTCACGATGCCTCCTTGCTGGGCGGGTGTGATGGGTACGGGCGAAAGCTAGGAGCCCCGGCGGGCGGTGCCAAACCCTGGCACAACAGCCGGCAACATGGCAACGCAGGCGGTCAGCCTGCGGCCGCGGACGGCGCGGGGAGATCGCGCCGCAGCACCAAGGCGTCTTCCGTCGGATGCCGGTAATAGCGGGGGCGCCGACCAACGGGGAGGAAGCCGTGCCGCGCGTACAGCGCGCGCGCCGGGGCGTTGCCCTCGCGGACCTCAAGGAACAGGGCTGCGGCGCCACGGGCAGCGGCGGCGTCCAGCGCCCGGGTCAGGAGGGCGTCAGCCACCCGGCGCCCCCGCACCTCGGGAGCCGTCGCCAGGTTGGCCAGATCACCCTCGGGGCCCGCATGCAGCACCACGCAATACCCGGCCATGGTCCCCTCCGGAGTCTCCGCCACGGTGCAGTCCACATGGGGCTGTCCGATGAGTCCCAAGAACGCCTCGGGCGGCCACGGATCGACGAAGGACACCGATTCGATGGCGGCGATGGCCGCCACATCGGCGGCCGTGGCCACCCGGAGTCGCACCGCCAGCGGCGGCCGGGAAGCGGTCACGAGGCGGGCGCGGCGTCGCCCGCCGGCAGTGGGATGCCGTGACGGGCCTCCCATTGCACTTGCGCCTCGGCCAAGCGCCCGTAGGCGGGTTCCCAGGTGGCCAGGGGCACCGGAGCGCCCCACAGGCGCGGATCCAATCGCCCGATGCGATGCGCCGCCGGCATGACAAGGACCCCCTCCGCGTCCGGCTCGGGGGAAGCCACCACGGCAACCCGCACGCGACCCATGGCCGCCGCGTCCAGCGCCGCCCACGGCAGACGCTGCACGGGGCCCTGTGCCTCGACGACGCCGGCGGCATCGATCGTGACGGCCTGGGCAAAACGCTCGCCGCGAATCGCATCGGCATGCAGCAGGTACCCACCCGGCCGCTCCAGCACCGTGGCGGCCAGCAGGAGCGACGGCACCGCATACAGGGGGCACCCGGCTCCGTGAGCGACCCCCTTGGCCAGCGCGGCCGCAATGCGCAGCGACGTGAAGCTCCCGGGGCCGTCCCCGCACACCACGGCCTCGACCTGGTTGGCGCGCATTCCGGCCTCCGCCAGCGCCTCCATGACGGCCGCCCAGAGCAGGTCGTCCGTCCCCGCTCCCAGGGCCACCGCGCGGGACACGGCACCCGCCGAGGTCAACACCGCCACCGCCCCCGCGCGGGTGCTGGCCTCCAGCACGAGCACGCGGGAGGGAAGGGGCGGGGTCACGCCGCCTCCCCGACGCCGGCGGGAACGGTCACGGATCGACGGTCGGGATCGTCGGGCACGTGCGCCAACCGGAGATGCAGGGTACCGGACGGAAAGGTCCCGGCGGCCACCTCGGGCCACTCCACCAGCAGCAGGGGGGCGGTCGCCATGACCTCGTCCCATCCGAGCGCCGCCAGTTCGTGCGGGGAACGCACCCGATACAAGTCCGCGTGCACCACGGGGCCGACCGGGGCCGGATACTCCTGGAGGATGGCGAAGGTCGGGCTGGTCACGGCGTCGAGGTCCGGGACGCCCGCCCCCTCGCAGATGGCGCGGACCAGGGTGGTCTTCCCCGCCCCCACCTCGCCCGAGAGCGTGACGACCGCGGACGCGCCGGCGGACGCCGCGACGGCGGCGGCGAGCGACGCGCCGAGGTGGCGTCCCCAGGCGACGAGCGCCTGGCGGTCCGGCCAGTGGGGCGGGGCCGGGTCCAGCCGAGGCGCGCGCCGGTCAGCGCCCACGGCGGCTCCCCCCCCGGCGCGCCCCGCCACCGCCCGGCGCGCTTCCCGGGGGTCTCGGCGGCGGAGGGGCGGGATTGCCCCGCGCCACGGGCGCGGCGTCCCCGAGGGCGGTGCGCACCTCGAACAGCTGGTCGCGCAGTCGGGCGGCCGCCTCGAAGTCCAGCGCCGCCGCCGCCTCGCGCATGGCCGCCTCCAGCGTCGGCACCAGGGCCTCCAGCTCATCACGCGACCGAGGGGCCTCCTCACCCGGGAGCCGGCGCTGCGCCGACCGGCCGCTCCCCCGGCCACCTCGACCCGCGTCCCGCTCCGCCTCGCGCTCCTGCCGTGCATCGGCCACGCGCGTGATAAACTTCACCTCGTCCACGCTGCGCCGGACGCCCGCCGGGACGATGCCGTGGGCGCGGTTGTGCGCGTCCTGCGCCGCCCGGCGCCGGTTGGTCTCCTCGATGGCCCGCGCCATCGAGCCGGTGACGCGGTCGGCGTACAGGATGGCGCGCCCGTCCAGGTGCCGCGCGGCGCGGCCGATGGTCTGGATCAGCGACCGGTCGCTGCGCAGGAACCCCTCCTGGTCGGCGTCGAGGATGGCCACCAGCGACACCTCGGGCATGTCCAGCCCCTCGCGCAGGAGGTTGATCCCCACGAGGACGTCGAACTCCCCCAGCCGGAGGCCGCGCACGATCTCCATGCGCTCGATGGCGTCGATGTCGGAGTGCATGTAGCGCACCCGCACCCCCACCTGCTGCAGGTAGTCGGTCAGGTCCTCGGCCATGCGCTTGGTGAGCGTGGTGACCAGCACGCGCTCCCCCCGCCGCTCCCGCAGGCGCACCTCGTGCAGCAGGTCGTCCACCTGCCCCTTGACCGGACGGATCTCGACGACCGGGTCCAGCAGCCCGGTGGGGCGGATGACCTGCTCGACGACGGCCCCCTCGGAGAGCTGCAGTTCCAGCTCGCCGGGGGTGGCGGAGACGCTCACCATGCGCGGGACGAGCGCCAGGAACTCGTCGAAGAGGAGCGGGCGGTTGTCGAGGGCGCTGGGGAGCCGGAAGCCGAAATCCACGAGCGTGAGCTTCCGGGCGCGGTCGCCGTTGTACATGGCGCGCACCTGCGGCAGGGTGACGTGGGACTCGTCCACCACCACCAGGTAATCGTCGGGGAAGTAGTCCAGGAGACAGGCCGGGCGCTCCCCGGCCTGCCGGCCGCTCAGGTGGCGCGAGTAGTTCTCGACGCCCGCGCAGGTCCCGATCTCGAGGAGCATCTCCAGGTCGAACTGGGTGCGCTGCTCGAGGCGCTGCGCCTCCAGCAGCTTCCCGGCGCCGCGCAGCTCCTCGAGGCGGGCCGCCAGCTCGCCCCGGATGGCGGCCGAGGCGCGCTCGATGGTGGGGCGGCTGGTGATGAAGTGCTTGGCCGGATAGACGGCCATCCGGTCCAGCGTGGCGATGGTGGCGCCGGTGAGGGGGTCCACCTTGGAGATGCGCTCCACCTCGTCCCCCCACAGCTCGAGGCGCACCGCCTGCTCCTCGTAGGCGGGAAACACCTCGACGGTGTCCCCGCGCACGCGGAAGGTCCCGCGATCGAACGCGACGTCGTTGCGGAGGTACTGGATCCCCACGAGCGCGCGGAGGAGGTCGTCGCGGGCGATCCGCTGCCCCCGGTTCACCGCCACCATCCGCTCGCGGTAGGAGACCGGGTCGCCGAGGCCGTAGATGGCCGACACCGTGGCCACGATGACGACGTCCTCGCGCTCCATGAGCGACGACGTGGCCCGCAACCGGAGGCGGTCGATGTCCTCGTTGATGCTGGCGTCCTTCTCGATGTAGGTGTCGCTGGCCGGGACGTAGGCCTCGGGCTGGTAGTAGTCGTAGTACGAGATGAAGTACTCGACGGCGTTGCCGGGGAAGAACGCCTTGAGCTCGCCGTACAGCTGGGCGGCGAGCGTCTTGTTGTGCGACAGCACCAGCGTGGGACGCCCCCACTCGGCGATGACGTGGGCCATCGTCATCGTCTTGCCGGACCCGGTGACCCCGAGCAGCGTCTGGAACCGGTCGCCGCGGCGCAGCCCGGCGCCCAGCTCGACGATGGCGCGCGGCTGGTCCCCGGCCGGCGCGAACGGGGCCTCGACGCGGAAGGCGCCCATGACGGGTCCGGCGCCGTCAGGCGTCGGAGACGAGCTTCTCGCGACGGCTCACCGCCGCGATCCCCTTGACCCGGCGCGCCGCCCGCATGATGCGCTCGAGGTGGGCCAGGTTCTCCACCTCCACCATGGCGGCACCGGTCACCTTCCCCTCGCTGGTCTTGAGCTCGAGGCTCCGGATGTCGGTGCCGGTGGCGCTGACGGCGGCGGCAACGTCGGCGTACAACCCGCGGCGATCGGTTCCCTCGAGCACGAGCCGGACGACGAAACGCTCCCCCTCCATCTCCCGCCAGTCGATCTCGAGCCGCCGCTCGGGTTCGTGGGCCAGCAGCAGCAGGTTGGGGCAGTCCCCCCGGTGGATGCTGACGCCGCGCCCGCGCGTGACGTACCCCACCACCTGGTCCCCGGGAACCGGCTGGCAGCACTGCGAGTACCGCACGAGGAGCCCGTCCGCGCCCTGGATGCGGATCCCCCGCCCGGTGCCGCGCACGCGTTCCACCAGGCGGCCCAGCGTGCCGGGCTTCTCCGGCTCGGGAGCACCCTCCAGGTCGGGGTGGAGCGCCTTGAGCACCTGCATCACGTGCACGTCGCCGGCGCCCACCGAGGCGATGAGGTGGCTGGCATCGCGGATCTTGAGCAGGCGCGCCACCGGCAACAGCGCCCCCTCGTCCAGCTTGGGGAGCCGCCGGCGGCGCAGCTCGCGCTCGAGGATCTCCCGCCCCAGGCGCATCGCCGACGAGTGCTCCTCGAGGCGGAGCATCTGGCGGATCTTGTGGCGGGCCCGCCCGGTCCGCACGTGCGCCAGCCAGTCGCGGCTGGGGCGCGCATTCGGGTGCGTCAGGATCTCGACGGTGTCGGAGTTCTTCAGCTCCCGCGACAGCGGGGCGATGCGTCCGTTGACGCGCGCCCCCGAGCACCGCGCCCCCACCTGCGTGTGGACGGCGAAGGCGAAGTCCAGCGGGGTGGCACCCTTGGGGAGCTGGATCACGTCCCCCGTGGGCGTGAAGACGAAGATCTCGTCCTGATACAGGTCGAGCTTGAGGAACTCGAGGAACTCCCCGGGCGTCTCCGCATCCAGCTGCAGCTCAAGCACCTGGCGGAACCACGACAGGTGGCGGTCCAGCTCGTCGGTCCCCTGCGCGCTCTCCTTGTACAGCCAGTGCGCCGCGATGCCGAAGTCGGCCGTGCGGTGCATCTCGCGCGTGCGGATCTGGATCTCGAACAGCTGCCGCCCGGGGCCGAACACGGTGGTGTGCAGCGACTGGTAGCCGTTGGACTTGGGCTGCGCGATGTAGTCCTTGATGCGCTCCTGCACGGGCGTCCACCCGTCGTGGATCACCCCGAGCGCGTGGTAGCACTCGAGCACGTTGGGGACGATGACCCGGATGGCCAGGAGGTCGTAGATCTCCTCGTAGGGGCGGTCGCGCTGCTGCATCTTCTTGTGGATCGACCACAGGTGCTTCGGACGCCCCGTGACCTCCACGCCCGCGATCCCCGCCTCGGCCAGCCGCTTCTCCAGCGGCTCCCGCATCTGCGCAATCAGCCCCTCCCGCTCCCCGCGCTTGGCCGCCACCAGCCGCACCAGCGTGCGGTAGGCCTCGGGTTCGAGGTGCTTGAACGCGAGGTCCTCCAGCTCCCACCGCATCTTCGCCATGCCGAAGCGGTGCGCGAGCGGCGCATACAAATCGCGCGTCTCCTGCGCGATCCGCCGCCGCTTCTCCGGGGCGAGCCAATCCAGCGTGCGCATGTTGTGCAGCCGGTCGGCCAGCTTGATGAGGATGACCCGGGCATCCTTGGCCACCGACAGCAGCAACTTCCGGTAGTTCTCGACCTGCCGCTCCTCGCGCGAGGAGAGGGGGAGGTTGGCGATCTTGGTGAGCCCGTCCACGATCTGGGCCACCTCGCCGCCGAACTCCCGCCGCACGTCCTCCACGGTGACGTCGGTGTCCTCGACCACGTCGTGCAGCAGGCCGCACGCCACGGTGGTGCTGTCCAGCTGCAGCTCGGCCAGCACGCGCGCCACCTCCACGCAGTGCGAGACGTAGGGCTCCCCCGAGGAACGCACCTGGCCCGCGTGCGCCGCCTCCGAGAACCGGTAGGCGCGCACCAACAGGGGCGCGTCGAGGCGGTCGGTGACGGCCTCGTCGCCCAGCACGAAGCCGGGAATGTCCTGATGCAGCGCGATCGTGGTCACGACGCCTCGCTCCCGCGCGCCCGGAGCCATCACACCCCGCCGGGCGGCAAGGGCCTCCGGCTCCGGAGACGTTCCGAAAACTAACAGGTCCCGGCAACGCCCGGTGCCCGGGCCCCTAGAGCCATCCGGCCTCGGCAAAACTCACGTACCGCCCGCGGCCCACGATGACATGGTCATGGACCGGGATGTCCAGCAGCCGACCGGCCGCCACCAACTGCGCGGTCACCACGCGATCCTCGGCGCTCGGGGACGGATCGCCGCTGGGGTGGTTGTGCACCAGGATCACCGCTGCCGCCCGCTCGGCGATCGCCTCCCGGAACACCTCCCGCGGATGCACCAACGACGCGTCCAGCAATCCCCGCGTGACCAGCACGTCGCGCTCCAGCCGATGCTGGGCATCCAGGATGGCCACGTGGAATTCCTCCACGGGCGCGTCCTGAAGCCGGGGCTGGAATACGGCAGCCACCTCGCGCGGGGTCCGGAGAGGCACCCCCGCCCCGCGGGCCTCCCCGGCCATGCGGCGCCCCAACTCCAGCGCCGCGTGGACCGCCAAGGCCCGGGCCGTTCCCACCCCGGCAACGCGGGTGAGCGCCGCCGGGGGGGTGGCCGCCAGACGGCCCAACGAGCCCTCGCAGTGGGCCAACACCCCCTGCGCGCAGTCGAGCACCGACTGCCCCCCTCCGCCTGTGCCCAGCACCACGGCCAGCAACTCGCTGGTGGTGAGCGCCGCCCCGCCCAACGCCCGCAGGCGTTCACGCGGCCGATCCCCCTGGGGGAGTTCCCGCACCCGTCGAAGAAGCAACGACCTAGGCATGGGCGCAGAATGCGATTGCCCCCTCCCCTGCGCCAACCCGCAGAACGCCGCCCCTCCCCCCGCGCTGCATCCCTCCGGTGGAGAGGCTCCCGATGGGCAGGCCGTCAGCCGCCGCCGCGCGGCTTGGCCGTCCGTCCCGTGCTGCTCCCACCACCCGAGGACGCTCCGCCACTGCTGGATCCGCCACTCCGCACGCTCCCGCCGCTCCCCACAGGGGCCGGGTCAGAGGCGCGCCCCCCCGAGGACCCGCCCGACGGTGCGCCGGGCCGACGCTCTCGCACGTAGCCGCGCCCAGGAACAGCCCTCGCCGCTTCGACGTCGTCAACGCGGGGCGCAATCACGATGGGCTGATTTCCCCAGAAGTAGCCGGTGCCCCAACCCGGCCCCCAACCCGGCCCCCAACCCGGCCCCCATGCGCCCCCCCACGGCCCCGCCCCATACCCGTAGCCAACGGCGCCGTAGCGCCACGCCCACGGGTCCCACCCCCATGGACCGCCCCACGGACCGCCGCCCCACGCCCCCGAACCCCACACGCCGCGATCCCATCCGCACTCCGCGCGCGTGCGACATCCGCCACGCCCGATGAGCTGGACGTTGTCGGCGGCCCGCTGCGAGTCGGGGCCCACGGCAAACACCTCGGGGTTGTCCAGCGCCACCAGCATGTCCACCACCCGTCCAGGAACGCCCGCGCGAGCCAGCGCCTTCAAGGCGCCCCCCGTCAACTCGAACCGCGGCGCACGCACCGCGAGCCATGCCTCCGTGAGCGGGGCGGGCATCCGCGTGGCCACCTCCCGCACCTGGGCAAGCGTGAGGGGAGCGCCAAGGGCCAGGCGCATGGCATAGCGTGACGGGGCCTCGCCGCCGCCAATGGCGCGCCAGAGCCGGTCGGGGACCTCCTCGGCCGCCCGGCGCGACACCGTGGTGGCCGCATTGCCATCCACCTCGAGATGCTGCACCTGCAACCAGTCTCCCCCCTCCGTGAAGCCCAGCACGGCCGTCTCGACGCGCCGCACCCCGCCGGCACACGCCAGCGAGCTGCGCATGAGCAGGTGCCGGTTGTCCACGCTCCACGAGGCCAACTGCTCGCCCGTGCACCCGTCCACGGTGCGCGGGGTGGGGACCCCGGTGGAGGGGAGGGCCGTTCGCTCCGCCACGGAGTCGCCGCGGAGCGCCACCAGGTCCACGCCCCCGGGCACCGAGGACGAAGGGACCACGCAGGTGCGCTCTCCGGCCGGTGACGGGATGACACTGCCGACTGGTCCTCCGGAGGGCATCCCCCAGCACCCCAGCCACGGCTGGAACCGGGGATCCAACGAGGTGGCCGATTGGGCCTGCAGCGCAGGGGCCAGGACCACCAAGGCCGCGCCAGCGAGGCGCAGCGACAGGCGACCGCGAACGACGTCGTACGGGCGGCGGATCATGGCGCGCTCCTCAGTAGCGGAAGGTGAGGCCCACGGTGGCACTGGTGCCGGCCAGGTCGATGCGGCGGAAGTCACGGAAGGACCCGGCGGTGCCCCCCCGTGCCTGCTCCCGGCGGAATTCCATGGTGAGCGCCACCGTCGGCGAAACCGACACGGCGGTGCCCACCGCGGCGAAACCCATGGGGGCCCAGCCGCGCGTGGTCAACTCGCTGCGGAAGATGTCCAGCGACCCCGCCTCCACGAACTCCCCGTCCTGCCGGAAGCGATAGTGCATCACGCCGCCACCGGCGGCCACGTAGGGGACCACCCGGTTGGGCACCCACGCCAGCCGCCCCACCCGTTCCCCTACCGGGACGAGGTGCCACTGCACCCCCGCCCACAGGGGCGTGCGCTGGAAGGTGGTGGTCTGGCTGATGGGGAGGTCGTCGGTGCCGACGAAATCGCGGTACTCCGAGCCGGTGGCCCGGTGCTGCGCCGACACGCCGAACTGGACCGCCAGGCGCGGTGCCACCAGGACGGCCAGTTCCGCGCCGGCGTTGACCCCGGTGAACGACCCGGCCCCGAGCGTGAGCTCCTTGCGCACGAAGTCGAACAACCCACCGGACGCCGTGGGGTGCGCGACGCCAAGGCGCACCGTCAGCGCCGCGCGTGGGGCGCGGAAGAGGTACCCGTTGCCCCCTCGCGGCTGGGCGCCGGCGGGGTGCGCGAGGAGGGCTGCCCCCGCGAAGGCCACGCTGGCGAGCAGGCTCCCGCGCATGCGGGGGCAACGGCGATGCGGAACGGCGCACGGCATGGCACGCTCCCGGTGAAGGTTTCCTGCCTATACCGGCGCGGGGGCGGTGAGGTTCCGCCCGCCACCTCCGCTACAGCGCGGCCCCATGGCATTTCTTGAACTTGCGCCCCGAGCCGCAGGGGCAGGCGTCGTTGCGCGCGGTCTGCTCCCAACCGGTTGGGAGTGCCCCCCCGCCGGCGGCCAGGGAGCGGACGCCACCGGCGCCAACCACGGCGGGCGTGCCGCGCGCCGTCCGGGGCGCCGAATCCTCCGCGTCCAGACCGGCGCCATCCGCCTCGCCGAACGGCTCCATGGGCACCTCCTCGAGGATCCCCAGCGCGTTGAAGCGACGGGGCGGGCGGGTCACCTCCGCCGGGGGGAGCGGCGCCGGCTCCGGCGGCGCCTCGAACACGAGGTGCGCCTTGAGGAACCGCTCCGCAAAGGTGTTCGCCACGTCGTGCATGAGGTCCTCGAACATCACGAAGGCCTCCTGCTTGTACTCCACCAGCGGGTCCTTCTGCCCCCACGACCGGTAGTGGATCGACGAGCGCAGCTGGTCCAGGTCGTACAGGTGGTCCTTCCACTTCTCGTCGATGACGTTGAGCATCACCAGCGACAGGAGGCGACCGCCGAACCCGTACCCCTCCTCGTCGGTGACCTCGTCGAGCGACCGCAGCTTCTGCCCGAAGGCGTCCGCCGCCGCCGCCTCCCCTTCGGCCTCGGCCTCCTCCACGGTGGCCGGCCCGGCGCCCGCCGCGAACGCCGGCACCACCAGCATGTAGTGCCGCTGCAGGTCCTCGGCGACGTACACGAAGTCCCACGCCTCCCGCCGCTCGAAGGACTCCAGCGCCTGCCGGATGCGGCGGCGCGTCCCGCGCACCACCATCTTCAGGGCCTCCCCCCGCAGCTCCTCCCCCCCCTCCAGGGCGAAGGCCCGCAGCGAATAGATCACCTCGCGCTGCTGGTTCATGACGTCGTCGTACTCCAGCAGCCGCTTGCGCGACTGGAAGTTCTGCAGCTCGACGCGCTTCTGCGCCTGCTCGATGGAGCGCGTGATCAGCGGGTGGGTGAGCACCTCCCCCTCCTGCGCGCCCATGCGGTCCATCAGCCGGGCGATCCGCTCCGAGCCGAACAGCCGCATGAGGTCGTCCTCGAGCGAGAGGAAGAACTGCGACGCGCCCGGGTCCCCCTGCCGCCCCGCGCGCCCGCGCAGCTGCCGGTCGATGCGGCGCGACTCGTGACGCTCCGATCCGATGATGTGCAGCCCGCCCGTCTCCAGCAGCTCCACGGGCTTCCCGTCAGCGTCGGGGACCGACGACGGGCGCGCCTCGGTGACCCCCGCCCCCAATTTGATGTCCGTACCGCGGCCGGCCATGTTGGTCGCGATGGTGATCGCGCCGGAATGCCCCGCCAGCGCCACGATCTCCGCCTCGCGCTGGTGGTACTTGGCGTTCAGCACGGCGTGCTTGAGCCCCGCCCGCGTGAACAGCCGCGACAGCGTCTCCGACGCGTCCACGCTGGCCGTCCCCACCAGCACCGGGAACCCCAGCCCGTGCAGGCGCCGCGTCTCCTCCACGATGGCGGCGTACTTCTCCTTGCGGGTCTTGTACACGAGGTCCTGCCGGTCATCCCGCGCGATCGGACGGTTGGTCGGGATCACCGAGACGGCCAGCCCGTAGATCTCGTGGAACTCGTTCTCCTCCGTCTCCGCCGTGCCCGTCATCCCGGCCAGCTTCTCGTACATCCGGAAGTAGTTCTGGATGGTGATGGTGGCCATGGTCTGCGTCTCGCCCTTCACCTGCACGCGCTCCTTGGCCTCCACCGCCTGGTGCAACCCCTCGCTCCACCGGCGGCCGGGCATGGTGCGCCCCGTGAACTCGTCCACGATGAGCACCTGCCCGTCCTGCACCACGTAGTTCACGTCGCGCTCGTACAGCGCGTGGGCGCGCAGCAGCTGGTGGATGATGTTCAGCCGCTCGCTCTTGAGGGCGTACTCCCGCTCCAGCGCCCCCCGCCGCTCCAGCCGCTCGGCGGGCGACAGCCCCCCGTCGCGCTCCACCTGCCCCATCGCCACGGCAATGTCTGGGAGCACGAACGCGTCGGGCTGCCCGGGGGAGAGCCAATCCAGCCCCTGCTCGGTCAGGTGCACCGTGTGCCCCTTCTCGTCCAGCACGAACAGCAAGTCGTCCTCCAGCTCCCGGAACTGCCGCTTGGCCATGGGCAGCTTGCGATCGGCAATCACGTCCAGCTCGGTCCGCTGCACCAGCTGCTTGACTCCGGGCTCCTGCACCACCTTGAGGAGGCGCCGATTCTTGGGCATCCCCAGCTGCGCCCGGTAGAACAGGAGCCCGGCCGCCGCCTGGTCCCCCGCGGCGAGCACCCGCTCCCCCTCCCCCACCAGCCCGTTGACCACGTCGACCTGCCGACGCACCAGGCGCTCCACCGCGCCGTTGTGCTCTGCGTACTGGGCGTCGCTCTCGTTCCCGACGGGGCCGGAGATGATGAGCGGCGTGCGCGCCTCGTCCACCAGGATCGAGTCCACCTCGTCGATGAGGGCGAAGACGTGCCCGCGCTGGACCCGCTGCTCGAGCGAGACGACCATGTTGTCGCGCAGGTAGTCGAACCCGAATTCGTTGTTGGTGCCGTACGCGATGTCGCAGGCGTACACGGCCCGCCGCTCCGGGCTCCCGGGCTCGGTGTCATCCAGGCACCCCACGGTCAGCCCCAGCCAGCCGAACAGGTGCCCCATCCACTGGGAGTCGCGGCGCGCGAGGTAGTTGTTGACCGTCACGAGGTGCGCCCCCCGCCCGGGGAGCCCGTTGAGGTACAGCGGGAGCGTCGCCACCAGCGTCTTCCCCTCGCCCGTGGCCATCTCCGCGATGCGCCCGAGGTGGAGCTGGATCCCGCCGATGAGCTGCACGTCGTACGGGACCATGTCCCACACCAGCGGCGTCCCCGTCACCACGACCGTGGTCCCGCGCAGGCGACGGCACGCCTCGCGCACCGTGGCGAAGGCCTCGGGAAGGAGCTCGTCGAGCGTGGTGCCCAGCAGCTCGCGCAGCTCACCCTCCGCCCCCCCGCGCCCATCCAGCCCATGCAGCTCGACGTCCAGCCGCTCGCGGGCGGCGGCATCCGCCGTCGCGCGCTTCGCCGCCTTCAGCTCGGCGATGCGCGCCTCCACGGCGCCCGTGCGCTCGGCCAGCCGAGCCCGGAACCGGGACGTCTGCGCCCGCACCTCCTCGTCCGACCAGCCGGCCATCCGCGCCTCGAAGGCGTGGATCTCCTCGAGGATGGGCTGGACCCGCCGGCGCTCCCGCTCATGACGCGTGCCGAACACGCGGCCGATCAATCCCTTCAACATGTGGACCCCTGGCAGCGCCCAGCGCCGCCGACGACAAGGGCGCCCGCCGAGGGGGACCGTCGCGGCGGTTCAGTCGCGCGCAGACCCCTCCCCGGCCGGTGGCGCCCGGGTGACACCCCGATAGACCCCGGACCTCTCGATGTACGCGGCCACAGCGTCCGGGACGAACCCCCGCAGGGACTCGCCGGCCCGCGCCCGCTCTCGGACTTCCGTGGAGGACAGCTCCACGCACCGCGTGGCGAGCCACTGGGTCCCTGCCGGTACCCCGTCGTGCCCGCCCCCTGCCGCTTCGTCCACCGTGCTTCCAGGGCGCCGGAGCACCACGAGGCGCACCATCGCCTCCAACGCCGCCACCTCGCGCCACCGGGACCAACTGGACACGGCATCGGCCCCCACCAGCAGCAGCACCTCAGCCCCGGGGAACTGCGCCCGCACCCCCCGCACGGTGTCAACCGTGTAAGATAACCCCCCGCGCTCGATTTCCACGGCGTCCACCACCACCTGTGGGATCCCCTCGAACGCCAGTCGCACCATGGCCAGACGATCGGCCGCAGGGGCACCGTGCCCCTCCTTGAGGGGCTGGTGCGCCGTCGGCACCACCAGCAGCAGGTCCAGCGCCAGTTCGCGAATGGCGTCCTGCGCCGCCATCAGGTGCCCGACGTGCGGCGGATCGAAGCTGCCGCCGAACAGGCCGATGCGCCGGGGGGCGGGAGTTGCCGGGGAAGACACCGGTCTCAGCCGACCGGACCGTCCTGCGGACCCGGGCGGGGGAGCGGCTGCGGTCCGAACGGGCTCCGGGCGGGCAGCCCCGTTCCGGTGGTGTCGGGAGACGGGGCCCCGGCGGCCTTGACCGAGTCGGCGGGCGCCGCCCCGCAGTGGATGGCCACCTCGGGGTCCCCCGGGTAGGCCTTCCACATGGCCTGGCACGTTTCCGCCGCGTCCTCCTTCCAGCGGATCTTCGTGTACAGCTCGTGGAGGCGCAGCCACGAGAGGCGAGCGGCCTTGGTGGACGGGTACGTGGTGACCACGTCCTTGAAGTAGATGATGGCCGGGTCCACCGCGCGCCGCACCTTGATGTAGTGGATCCCCGTGTCGTAGTCCTTCCGGGCGAACCACTCCTCGAGGTCGGCGATCCGGCGGCGGGCGTCCTCCACCTCCTTCGCATCCGGATACGAGGACAGCAGGGCGCGCAGGATGGCCACCGCCTTTTGCCCCTGTTCGGGGTCGAGGGACGGGCGCCGCCAGAGGCTCTGGTAGCTGCGGCCCACCCCCAGCATGGCGGTGGGCGCCAGCGTGTCGTCGGGGAATCCGTCGGTGATCCGCTCGTAGGCCTGCGCGGCCAGCAGGAACTCGCGCCGCCGCTCGTGGGTCATGGCCAGGTAGAAGGTGGCCGGCGCCATGAGGGGATCGCGCGCCGACAGGTCGGCGGTGAGCCGCTCCAACCCCGCCTGCGCGTTGGCCCACCGCTCCCCCTTGAACTCGGCCAACGCCGCGCGGAAGAGGGCCTCGGGGGTGGCATAGTCGCGGGGCTGGAAGCCGCGCCCGCATCCGGCGAGCACCGCCGCCATCCCCAGCAGCCACATCAGGCGCCACTCCTGGCGCCCCGGACGACGGAGACGCACCGGCACCCGCGGCCCCGTCATCGCCACCCGCGCACCCTGCGGTCCCGCCCGGCGGCTCGGTTCACGCGCCACCCGCCCGCGCGCGGAACGACGCGGCCAACGGCACGATGCGAGCCCGGCCGGGCGCCAGCCGGGCGGTCACGTTGCGCGTGTCCACCACGAGCCCGGCATGGTCCACCACGACCTGGTAGTCCACGGCCGAGTGGTCGGTGACCACCACCACGGCGTCCTGCACCGCG
The DNA here is from genome assembly GCA_018969225.1 of Gemmatimonadota bacterium. Classification (GTDB taxonomy): domain Bacteria; phylum Gemmatimonadota; class Gemmatimonadetes; order Gemmatimonadales; family Gemmatimonadaceae; genus Gemmatimonas. The sequence goes on from JAGWYS010000002.1 coordinate 45,595, forward strand.
AGCACCTCGGGGGTGAGCGGCACGCCCTCACGACGATGCCCGTCCTCCGTGAACCCCGCCACGTGCGGGTCGTGGAACGCCACCTCCGCCCCGCGCTCCTCCAACAGGCGCATGACGTCCAGCGCCGGGCTCTCCCGCACGTCGTCGATGTCCCGCTTGTAGGCCACGCCCAGCACCAGGATGCGGCTGCCGCGGACCGCCTTGCGGTCCTCGTTGAGGGCGTCCGCCACCTTCTGCACCACCCACTCGGGCATGTGGGAGTTGATCTCGCTGGCCAGGTCGATGAAGCGCGTCTTGTAGTTGAGCGTCCGCATCTTCCACGCCAGGTAGTGCGGGTCGAGCGGGATGCAGTGGCCGCCGATCCCGGGGCCCGGGGTGAACTTCATGAACCCGAAGGGCTTGGTGGCGGCCGCGTCGATCACCTCCCAGACGTCCACCCCCAGCTTGTCGCAGACGATGGCGATCTCGTTGACCATGCCGATGTTCACCGCCCGGAAGGTGTTCTCCAGCAGCTTCACCAGCTCGGCCGCCTCGGGGGAGGACACCGGGACCACGCGTTCGATGCAGCTGGCGTAGAGGACGGTGGCCGCCTCCACGCACGCGGGGGTGATGCCGCCCACCACCTTGGGGGTGTTGCGGGTGTGGTACACCGGGTTGCCCGGGTCCACCCGCTCGGGGGAGAAGGCCACAAAGACATCCTGGCCGACCACCAGCCCCGCCGCCTCGAGGCGCGGCTGGAGCAGCTCGCGGGTGGTGCCGGGGTACGTGGTGCTCTCCAGCACCACGAGCAGCCCCGGATGGGCCTGCCGCGCGATCGCGTCCACCGCCGACATCACGTACGCCATGTCGGGGTCGCGCGTCTTCGACAGCGGCGTGGGCACCGCGATGGAGATGGCGTCGCACTCGGCGAGGCTCGCTTCCTCGGCGGAGGCCACGAACCGCCCGGACGCGACCAGCGCGGCCACCTCGGCGGCCTGGACGTCCTGGATGTGCGACTCGCCGCGCATGAGGAGGTCCACCACGCGCCGGCTGACGTCGTACCCCACCACCCGGAACCCCGCCTTGGCGAACTCCACGGCCAGCGGCAGCCCCACGTAGCCCAGCCCGACCACGCCGATGACGGCCGAGCGGTCGTGGATGCGGCGGAGGAGCTGCTGTCGAAGGGCGTGCTGGGACACGGGAGGTTCCTCAGGAGGTGAAGAAGGCGCGCACGGCGTCGATCACCTCGTCGCGCTGCGCCACGGTAAGTTCCGGAAACACCGGGATCGAGAGCACCTCGCCTGCGGCGCGCTCCGATTCGGGGCAGGCGCCAGCCTGGTAGCCGAGGTACGCGAAGCAGGGCTGGAGATGCAGGGGCAGCGGATAATACACCGCGGTGCCGATGCCCCGCGCGGCGAGGTGGGCCTTGAGCGCGTCTCGGCGCGGCGTCCGCAGGGTGTACTGGTTGTAGATGCTGGTGTTGGCCGGGTCCACGAAGGGCGTGGCGAGCTCGGGGAGGTCGGCAAAGGCGGCGTCATACGCCGCCGCATTGGCGCGCCGTGCCGCGCTCCACCCCGCCAGGTGCGGCAGCTTGGCCCCCAGCACCGCCGCCTGCAGTGCGTCCAGCCGGCTGTTGTACCCCACCAGCTCGTGGTAGTACGTGCGGCGGCTGCCGTGGGTGCGGAGCTTGACCAGCGCCTCGTACAGCGCCTCGTCCTGCGTGACCGCCATCCCGCCGTCGCCGTAGCCGCCCAGATTCTTGGAGGGGAAGAAGCTGAAGGTGCCGATGGCGGCCGCCTCCCCGGCCATGACGGTGCGCCCGCCGATGGTGCGGCTGGCGCCGATGGACTGCGCCGCATCCTCGATGACCGGGAGCCCCCCCGCCGCCGCAGTCACCCGCTCGATGGGCGCCATCTGCCCGAAGAGGTCCACCGCGATGACGGCCCGCGTGCGGGGGGTGATCGCGGCGGCCACCGCCGCGGGGTCCACGTTGTAGGTGCGGGGATCAATGTCCACGAACACCGGGCGCGCCCCGACGTTGTGGATGGCCCCCGCCGTGGCGAAGAAGGTGAACGGCGGGGCGATGACCTCGTCGCCGGGGCCGACCCCCAGCGCCCGCAGCGCCAGCAGGATGGCGTCGGTGCCGTTGGCGCACCCCACGGCGAAGCGCACCTGCGAGAGGCCCGCCACCTTGCACTCCAGTTGCCCCACCGGGTCGCCCAGGATGAACGCCTGGTCGTCCACCACGCGCATCATCGCCGCCACCACCTCGTCGCGGATGGTGGCGTGCTGCGCCTTGAGGTCGAGGATCGGGACCGCCATGGGAAAGGCCTCCGCGAGGGTCAGAGATTGGCGCGCAGCGGGAGCGGCACGTCGCGACCGGTCTTGGCGGACTCGTAGATGCCAAGGATCAGCTCCAGCGACTTGCGGCCGGCGCGTCCGTCGGTGTCGGGGCGGGCGCTGCCGCGCAGCACGGCGGCCACGTTGCGGTAGTACCCCTCGTGCCCGAAGCCGTACACGCTGGCCGGGTTGGTGGCCGCCTGCTCCACCAGCTTGTCGTCGTCGTCGTAGTCGGCGAAGGTCCAGTGCTCGACCTTGTTCACCGCGATCCCGCCCACCTTCACCGTCCCCTTCTCCCCCAGGATGGTGATGGAACCCTCGAGATTGCGCGGGTAGGTGAGCATGGTCACCTCGATGGTGCCGATGGCGCCCGAGCGGAAGCGCAGGACGGCGACACCCGTGTCCTCCGACTCGATGCGGCGGGCGAGGGTGGCGGTCTTGGCCATCACGCTCTCCACCGGCCCCACGAGCCACTGGATGAGGTCCACGTAGTGCGAGGCCTGGTTCATGAAGGCGCCGCCGTCGAACTCCCAGGTGCCACGCCACGGCGCCTGGTCGTAGTACTCCTGGGGCCGCGTCCACCGCACCGTGCAGTTGGCCATGTAGATCCGCCCGAAGCGCCCCCGCTCCACCGCCCGCTTGAGCAGGGCGATGGCGGGGTTGAGGCGGTTCTGCTTCACCACGAACAGCTGCACGCGGTGCTCGTCGCACGCCTGCACCAGCGCGTCGGCGGCGGCCAGCGAGATCGCCATCGGCTTCTCGGAGATCACGTGCCGGCCGGCGCGCGCCGCCGCGATGCCGTGCGCGGGGTGCAGCCCCGACGGGGTGCAGATCACGACGGCGTCGCTGGGGACGGTGGCCAGCATCTGGTCGTAGGCGGTGAACCACGGCACCCCCTGCCCCTCGCCGGCCGCGCGCGCCCGCTCGGCGTCCTCATCGCACACCGCCACCAGCTCCATCTCCGGGAGCCGGGCAATGGCATCGAAATGGTTGCGACTGATGCGTCCGCACCCCACCAGGGCCAGCCGGATGCGCCGGTCCCCCGGCACCACGCGCTCGATGGTCACGTCCCCTCCTCGCGTTGCACCTCGTCCCCCCGACGGCGGTAGCGCGCGCCGGTGCCGGGGCACCTCATCCACTCCACGGCCGGATCGGCGGGATCCGCCCCGTCGAACACCAAGCGGTGCCCGGCCTCCGACATCCACCCGATGCGCCGCGCCGGCACGCCGGCCACCAGCGCGTGCGCGGGGACGTCGCGGTTCACCACCGCGCCCGCCCCCACGAAGGCGTGGGCTCCGATGGTGACCCCGCAGACCACGGTGGCGTTGGCCCCGATGCTGGCGCCGCGCCGCACCAGCGTGCGCCGGTACTCGTGCTTGCGCGTGACCGCGCTGCGGGGGTTGTAGACATTGGTGAACACCATGGACGGGCCGCAGAACACGTCATCCTCGAGCTCCACCCCCTCGTAGATGGACACGTTGTTCTGCACCTTGACGTTGTCGCCCAGGCGGACGGCGTTCATGACCACGACGTTCTGCCCGAGGGAGCACCCCGCGCCGATGACTGCGCCGCCCAGGACGTGGCAGAAGTGCCAGACGCGGCTGCGCGGGCCGATGACCGCCCCCGCGTCCACGTAGGCGGATTCGTGCACCAGCGCCCCCTCGCCCAGCACGGCGCCTGCGGCGACGCGCGCCTCCCCCGGGACGCCCACCATTCCGGCAGGGGCGCTCACGCGCCGGCCTCCGCAGCCGCCGCGCAGCGGGCGTGCCACTCCTGCAGCGAGCGCACGCCGGGGTCGCGCGACCGCCGCGCGGCGATGGCGTCCACCGCGGCGCTCGCGGCCGACAGGGTGGTGGTGTAGGGGACACGTCCGGCGATGGCCGCCTGACGCAACCGTTCGTCGTCCACCTGCGCGCGCTGCCCCTGCGGCGTGTTCACCAGCAGCTGGACGGCGCCCTCGCGCAGAAGGTCCACGCCGTGGGGGGACCCCTCACTGACCTTGCGGACGACCGTGGCGGCCACGCCGTGCGCCTCGAGGTGGCGGGCCGTCCCGGCGGTCGCGTACAGCCGGAACCCCATCGCCGCCAGCCGGCGCGCCAGCGCCGTCGCGCTGGGCTTGTCGGCGTCGTTCACCGTGACGAAGACGGCGCCCTCCCGCGGCAGCCCGTTGTCGGCGGCCGCCTGCGCCTTGAGGAAGGCGGTGCCGAAGTCCTCGTCGATCCCCATGACCTCGCCGGTGGAGCGCATCTCGGGGCCCAGCAGGGGGTCGAACTCGCGGAACTTGCTGAAGGGGAAGACCGCCTCCTTCACGCTGAGGAAGGGGGGGACCACCTCGCGCGGATAGCCCGCCTCCGCCAGCGACTCGCCCAGCATCAGCCGCGCCGCCACCGAGGCGAGCGACACGCCCACCGCCTTGGACACGAAGGGGACGGTGCGCGACGCGCGCGGGTTCACCTCGATGACGTACACCACGCCATCCTTGTACGCGTACTGCACGTTGATGAGCCCCACCACGCCCAGCTTCTTCGCGAACGCCACCGTGTGCGCGCGCATCTGCGCCGCCGCCTTGGCGGGGAGCAGGTAGGGGGGCAGGACGCACGCCGAGTCGCCGGAGTGGATCCCCGCGCTCTCGATGTGCTCCATGACGCCGCCGATGACCACGTCGCGCCCGTCGCTCAGGGCGTCCACGTCGGCCTCGAACGCGTCCTCCAGGAAGCGGTCCACCAGCACGGGGCGGTCCTCGCTGACCCGCACGGCGCGCTCGAAGTAGTCGCGCAGCGAGGCCTCGTCGTGGACGATCTCCATGGCGCGCCCCCCCAGCACGTACGAGGGGCGCACCAGCACCGGGAATCCGATCCGCGCGGCGATGGCCGCGGCCTCGTCCACGCTGGTGGCGGTGCCGTTGGCGGGCTGCGCGACCCCGAGCTCGCGGGCGATGGCCTCGAACCGCCGTCGGTCCTCCGCCGCGTCGATGGCGTCGGGGGAGGTGCCCAGGATGCGCACCCCCGCCGCCTCGAGGGGGCGGGTGAGCTTGAGCGGCGTCTGCCCCCCGAGCTGCACGATGACCCCCACCGGGTCCTCGCGCCGCACGATCTCCAGCACGTCCTCGAGCGTGAGCGGCTCGAAGTACAGCTTGTCCGCGACGTCGAAGTCGGTGGACACCGTCTCGGGGTTGGAGTTGACCATGATGGTCTCGTAGCCGCGCGCCTTGAGCGCCAGCACGGCCCGGACGCAGCAGTAGTCGAACTCCACCCCCTGCCCGATGCGGTTGGGGCCGGACCCCAGGATCACCACCTTGGGGCGCCCTGCGGTCTCCCCCTCGCTCTCCTCGTCGTAGCAGCCGTACAGGTACGGCGTCGCCGAGGGGAACTCGCCGGCGCAGGTGTCGATCATCTTGTACGCGGGACGCACGTCGAGCGCCCACCGGCGCGCGCGGGCGGCCGCCTCGTCCTCGCCGCGGAGCCGCCCCAGCTGCCGGTCGGAGAAGCCCAGCCGCTTCATCCGGCGCATCGCGGGCGCGTCCACCGCGGGGAGCGCGGCGTACCCGCGTTCGGCCTCCACCAGCTCCGCCAGCTGCGCCAGGAACCACGGGTCGATGTGCGTGGCCGCGTGCAACGCCTCCATCGGGAGGCCGAGGCACATGGCCCGCTTGAGCTGGTAGGGGCGCTCGGGGGTGGGGCGCGCCAGCGCCCCCAGCAGCGCTTCCGGGGTCTCCTCCGTCAGGCGGTCGTCCTGGAGCCGGTCGCCCGCCTCCCACCCGGCGCGCCCGGTCTCAAGGGCGCGCAGCGCCTTCTGGAAGGCCTCCTTGAACGTGCGCCCGATCGCCATGGACTCACCCACGGACTTCATCTGCGTGGTCAGCCCCGGGTCGGCGGCGGCGAACTTCTCGAAGGCGAAGCGCGGGCACTTGACGATCACGTAGTCCAGCACCGGCTCGAAGCTGGCCGGCGTCGTCTTGGTGATGTCGTTGGGGACCTCGTCCAGCGTGAACCCGACCGCCAGCTTGGCGCCGATGCGCGCGATGGGGAAACCGGTGGCCTTGGAGGCGAGCGCCGAGGAGCGGGAGACCCGGGGGTTCATCTCGATGACCACCAGCTCGCCGTCGCGGGGATTGACCGCGAACTGGATGTTGCACCCGCCCGCGTCCACCCCGATCTCGCGGATGATCGCCACGGCCGCGTCACGCATGCGCTGGTACTCGCGGTCGGTGAGCGTCATGGCCGGCGCCACGGTGATGGAGTCGCCCGTGTGCACCCCCATGGGGTCGAAGTTCTCGATGGAGCAGACGATGACCACGTTGTCGGCGCGGTCGCGCATGACCTCGAGCTCGAACTCCTTCCACCCCACCAGCGAGCGCTCGATGAGCACCGACCCCACCGGGGAAAGGTCGAGCCCGCGGCGGACCATGGCGTCGAACTCCCCCGCGTCGCGGGCGATTCCGCCCCCGGTGCCACCCAGCGTGAAGGAGGGGCGGATGATGGCCGGGAAGCCGGTGTCCGCCACCGCCGCGTGCGCCTCCTCGAGCGAGGTGACCGTGCGCCCCTCGGGGCACGCGAGCCCGATCTTCCGCATGGCCTCGGCGAACAGCTTCCGGTCCTCCGCCACGCGAATGGCCCGCGCGTTGGCGCCGATCAGCTCCACGCCGTGGCGGGCGAGCACCCCCTGGTCGTGCAGCGCCAGCGCCACGTTGAGGGCGGTCTGCCCGCCCATGGTGGGGAGCACCGCGTCCGGCCGCTCCCGCTCGATCACCTTGGCCACGAACTCCGGCGTCACCGGCTCCACGTACGTGCGGTCGGCGAACTCCGGGTCGGTCATGATGGTGGCCGGGTTGGAGTTCACGAGGACGACCTCGTACCCCTCCTCGCGCAGCGCCTTGGTGGCCTGGGTCCCGGAGTAGTCGAACTCGGCGGCCTGCCCGATCACGATCGGCCCGGAGCCGATGACGAGGATGCGGTGCAGGTCAGTGCGCTTCGGCATGCAGGAGGTCGTCGATGATGTCGTCGAGGGCGTGGGCGGGACGCCAGCCGGTTGCAGCCCCGAGCTTGCCGGCGTCGCCAACCAGCCACGGGATGTCCACCGGGCGCACCAGGGCCGGATCTTCGGTGGGCACCGCCTGGACGCCGGCGCGGGCGAGCACGCGCGCCACGACGTCCTCCACCGCCCACCCCGTCCCGCTGGCCACGTTGTAGGCCTCGCCGGGGACTCCGGCGCGACCCAGCGAAATATAAGCGGCCACGACATCGCGGACATGCAGGAAGTCGCGCACCGGCGAGCGATTGCCCAGCGGCAACGGGGTGCCGGGCGGCGCGTGGCGGAGGGCCAGGGCACGCCGTACCAAGGCAGGAAGGAGAAAGCGCGGATCCTGCCCCGGGCCGCTGTGGTTGAAGCTGCGGGCCACCACCACCGGGAGGGCGGCGGCGCGCCACGCCTGCAGGGCGCACACCTCCTGCGCGGCCTTGGTGGCGGCGTAGACGGTGCGCGGGGCCTGGGGGGCGTCCTCGCGGAGCGGGCCGGCCGCGGGGTCATGCCGGCCGTACTGCTCGCCGCTGCCGATCACCAGCACGCGGCGGAGGGTGGCCCCCGCGCGCGTCGCCAGGTGGTGGAGGAGGCGCGCGGTGGCCGTGACGTTGAGGTCCCAGGCGGCGGCGGGATCGGCCGCCGCGGTGGGGACATGGGATACCGCGGCGAGGTGGAAGACCGTGTCAGCCCCGGCGGCGACCACGGTGGACGCCACGTAGGCGTCGTCGCGGAGGTCCCCGGTGGCCCAGGTCACCCCGGGCAGGGCCTCGGCGGGACGCTGCGGGGCCATGGCCACCACGTCGCACCCGTCGGCACGGAGCGCCCGCAGCAGCCACGCGCCAACGAACCCCGAGGCGCCCGTGACGAGGACCCGGTTCACCGCGTCCCCGCGCCGCCGGCGCGCCGCCCCCGGTGGCGCCCGGTCACGCGCCGCGCGGATACCGGGCCAGGTCGGCCTCCACCATCATTTCCACCAGCCCTTGGAACGACACCTGGGGGGTCCACCCCAGGCGCGCACGCGCCTTGGCGGGATCGGCCACCAGGAGGTCCACCTCGGCGGGGCGGAAGAAGCGCTCGTCCTGCACGACGTGGTTGCGGTAGTCGAGCCCCGCACACCCGAAGGCCGCCTCGCAGAACTGGCGCACCGACCAGGTTTCGCCCGTGCCGATGACGTAGTCCTCGGGGGCGTCCTGCTGCAGCATGCGCCACATCGCCTCGACGTAGTCCCCGGCAAACCCCCAGTCGCGGCGGGCCTCCAGGTTGCCGAGGCGGAGTTCGCCCTGCAGCCCCCGGACGATACGGGCCACGCCGTCGGTGATCTTGCGGGTGACGAACTCGAGGCCCCGGCGGGGCGACTCGTGATTGAAGAGGATCCCGGAGACGGCGAAGAGGTTGAAGCTCTCGCGGTAGTTGACCGTGATCCAGTGGCCGTAGACCTTGGCGACCCCGTAGGGGGAGCGCGGATAGAAGGGGGTGGTCTCGCGCTGGGGGGTCTCGACGACCATCCCGAACTGCTCGCTGGAGGAGGCCTGGTAGAAGCGGGCCTCGGGGGCGGCCTTGCGGACCGCCTCCAGCATGCGCGTGACGCCGAGGGCGGTGAACTCGCCGGTGAGGACGGGCTGGGTCCAGGAAGTCTGGACGAAGCTCTGGGCGGCGAGGTTGTAGATCTCGTCCGGACGGGTGGCCTGGACGACGTCGGTGAGTGACGTCTGGTCGAGGAGGTCGGCGGAGACGAGCTCGACGCGATCGACGAGGTGGGCGATGCGCTCGTACGGGGTGGTGGACGAGCGCCGGACGACGCCGACGACCCGGTACCCCTTGGCGAGGAGGAGCTCGGCCAGGTAGGACCCGTCCTGGCCGGTAATGCCGGTGATGAGCGCCGTCTTCACGGGAAGGGGAGGTTCGGGGCCGGAGGGAGACGGTGGGACGGCCCGGGGCGGATAGGACGAAGCGGGGAGCCCGGTGGTGCCGAACTCCCCGCCCGGGCCGATCCGCGCGGGATCAGGCGACGGCGACCTGACCGCGCGGCGCGCGCCGGACCTTGCCGGCGGCGAGGCAGCGGGTGCAGGCCTTGACCTTGATGGTCTTGCCTTCCTGCAGGATGCGGACGACCTGGAGGTTGGGCTTCCAGGTGCGGCGCGTCTTGTTGTTCGCGTGCGAGACGTTGTTGCCGAAGCTGACGCCCTTGTCGCAGACGTAGCAGCGGTTGCGGGAGATGGCCATGGGTCGCTCCGGTCAGCCGAGGATCAGTTCGATGCGCGCCATCTCCGCGCCATCGCCCTTGCGGTGGCCGGTCTTGAGGATGCGCGTGTAGCCGCCGGGGCGGGTGGCGAAGGCCGGGCCGAGCTCCTGAAAGAGCTTGTCGGCGGCTTCGCGCTTCTGGACGTGGCGACCGGCGAGGCGGCGGGCATGGAGCGTGCCGCTTCTGGCCTTGGTGATGAGCTTCTCGACGAAGGGGCGGAGCTCCTTCGCCTTCGCCTCGGTGGTCTCGATGGCGCCCTGCTCGATGAGAGCGGTGGCGAGGCTGCGGAGCAGGGCGAGCCGCTGCTCGCTGGTCCGCCGCAGCTGGCGGTTGGCCTTGCGGTGGCGCATGGGGATTACTCCTCGTCGTCGTCGTCGGGGGCGTTTTCGGCGGCGCGGCTGGGGGGGGTGCCGTGGTCCAGGATGCGGACCCCCTCGACCCCTTCCTCGAAGCGCATGCCGAAATTGAGCCCTTCCTTTTCCAGCAGCGCCGCGATCTCCTGGAGGGACTTGCGTCCGAAGTTCTTCACTTGGAGGATCTGCGCCTCGGTCTGGCGGACCAGGTCGCCGAGGGTGCGGATGTTGGAGTTCTTGAGGGAATTGACCGACCGGACGGAGAGCTCGAGATCGTCGATCGGGGTGCGGAACAGCTCTGCGAGGCGCAGGGCGTCGGCGCTGGCGGCATCCCCGGCGGCGCCCGGCTGGGCGCTGGCGGAGGAGCCGAAGCCGACGAAGTACTGGAAGTGCGTCTGCGCGAGGGCGGCGGCATAGCTGACCGCCTCCTCGGGGGACATGGTCCCGTTGGTCTCGACCGTCAGGGAGAGGCGGTCGTAGTCGGTGCGCTGGCCGACGCGGGTCTCCGCGACGGTGAAGTTGGCGCGCCGGACGGGGTTGTAGATGGCGTCGATGCGGACGACGTCCACCGACAGGTGCTTCTCCATGGGGTGCTGGTCGCTCTCGACGTAGCCGCGCCCCTTGTTCACGTACAGGTCGATCGCGATGTCGCGGTCGCCGCTGAGGGTGAGCAGGTGGTGGGCGGGGTCGATGATGCGCACCGTGGGGCCGCCCTGGATGTCGGCGGCCGTGACGGCGCCCGGTCCGGTCTTCTGGACGCGGAGGACCGCCTGCTCGACGTCGTCGGGGAGCGCCAGGGTGAGCGTCTTGAGGTTGCCGATGATCTGGTGGACGTCCTCGACGACCCCGGGGATGGTCTGGTGCTCGTGGACGACGCCGTCGATGCGGAACGCCCAGACGGCGGAGCCGCGCAGCGACGACAGGAGCAGCCGCCGCATGGCGTTCCCGAGCGTGTGGCCGAAGCCGCGCTCGAGTGGCTGCAGGCGGAACTCGGCGACATTCGGCGCGTCCTCGCGCCGGGTCGCCTCAACGAGATGCGGGCGAACGAGCCCGGAGAGGTCGATGGTAGCCATGGATGGGCGGACTGAAAGGGGTCACACCGGGGGCACAGCCCCGGTGACGCGCTGCCCCGCCCCGAACGCGCGGCAGCCTCGCATGGGAGTTCGGGTCCCGACCGGAACCCCGCCGACGTCCCGCGCCCCCGATGAGGAGGGCGCGGGGGCGGCGGTCACTTCGAATACAGCTCGACGACCAGCTGTTCCTGCGCCGCCAGCGGGATCGCCGGCCGCTGCGGCTTCTCCAGCACGCGGCCGGAGAACGACTCCTTGTCCACCGCGATCCACGACGGCGTGGTGCCGCGCGCCGCCTGCTCCATCGCGGCCATCACCAGCGCGAGCTCGCGCGAGGCCTGCTTCACGCGCACCTCCTCGCCGGGGCGCACCTGGTACGACGGCACGTCCACCAGGCCGCCGCGCACCTCGATGTGCCGGTGGCGGATCAGCTGCCGCGCCGCCTTGCGGCTCGGGGCGAACCCCATCCGGTACACGACGTTGTCCAGCCGCGTCTCGAGCGCCGCCAGCAGGTTGTGCCCGGTGATCCCGGGGTGCGACGACACCCGCTCGAAGGTGTTGCGGAACTGCTTCTCGCTCACGCCGTAGATGCGCTTGATCTTCTGCTTCTCACGCAGCTGCTTGGCGAACTCGGACATCTTCTTGCGCCGCGCCGTCGCCTGGCCGTGCTGGCCGGGGGCGTACGGGCGCCGCTCCACGGGGCACTTCTCGGTGAAGCACTTGGTGCCCTTGAGGAACAGCTTCGTGCCCTCGCGGCGGCACTGGCGGCAGCTGGGACCGGTGTAACGGGCCATGGCTCAGACCCTCCGCCGCTTGGGGGGACGGCAGCCGTTGTGCGGGATCGGCGTCACGTCCCGGATGGACTTGACCTGCAGCCCCGCGGCCGCCAGCGCCTGGATGGCGGACTCGCGCCCGCTCCCCGGCCCCTGCACCCGCACGTGCACCCGCCGCACCCCCAGCGTGAGCGCCTCGCGCGCGCACTGCTCGGAGGCCACGGTGGCCGCGAACGGGGTGGACTTCTTGGAGCCCTTGAATCCGGCCTTGCCGGAGGAGCCCCACGCCACCGCGTTCCCGTGCAGGTCCGTGATGGTGATGGTGGTGTTGTTGAACGTGGCGCTCACGTGGGCGATCCCCTCCGCCTCCACGACGCGCTTGGTCTTCTTCGCGGTAGCCATGGCTTACTTGGTCACCTTCTTCTTGCCCGCGATGGCGCGGCGCGGCCCCTTCTTGGTGCGCGCGTTCGTGTGGGTGCGCTGTCCGCGCACGGGGAGGCCGCGGCGATGGCGCGTGCCCCGGTACGACCCGATGTCCATCAGGCGCTTGATGTTCATCGCCACCTCGGTGCGCAGGGCGCCCTCGACGCGATGGTTGCGCTCGATCTCCTGACGGAGCCGGTTCAGGTCGGTGTCGTTCAGGTCGCGCACCCGCTGCGCCGGGGAAACCCCCGTCGCCGCCAGGATGCGCTGGGCCGTCTTGCGGCCGATGCCGAAGATGTAGGTGAGGCCGATCTCAACCTTCTTCTCGCGCGGGAGATCGACGCCTGCGATGCGGGCCATGGACGGTCGCTCCTCAGCCCTGGCGCTGCTTGTGCTTGGGATTGCGCTTGCAGATGATGCGCGTCACGCCTTGGCGCTTCACGACCATGCAGTGCTCGCAAATCGGCTTCACGCTGCTGCGTACTTTCACGGGGCACCCCGGCGCGTCGGCGCCGACGGGGCCTCCCGCACCGGATTCCCGGCCGGCTGGGCCCCTCGCTGCGGTGGTTCGTCCGGAAGCATCGCCTGCCGGGCCCCAAGGCCCCGCACCGATTCCGCGCACGGACGACTGGCGCATCGCCCCGCGCGGACGCGGGATGAAGACACCGGGTGGCCAGCGGATTGGCCAGAAAAATCGACTAGCCCCGGATCATAATCCGTGCCGTCCCCCCTCGCAAGGGCGCGCCACCCCGTAGCGCCCCCGCGCTACCCCGTAACGCCCGACAGCTCCGCGTGCACGGCCGCCAACGCCACCGGCGGGTCTGCCGCCGCCGTCACCGCCCGCCCCAGCACGATCCACCGCGCCCCCGCCGAGGCCGCCCCGGAGGGCGTCATCACGCGGCGCTGGTCGTGCACCGCCCCCCCGGCCAGCCGGATCCCTGGAATCAGCAGCCCCAGTGCCGGGCCATTCGCCGCGCGCACCGCCGCCGCTTCATGGCCGGAACATACCACCCCACCCCCACCGGCCTCCCGCACCACACGGGCCAGCCGGACCACCTCCGTCTCCACGGTGACGGGCGGACGCCCCCCGGCCGTCCCCACCGCCGCCCCGTCCAGGCTGGTTAGGATCGTCACCCCGAGAATCGTGCACCCCCCCTCGGCGGCCCCCTCCGCTGCCCCCTCGTGCGCGCCCGCCACCGCCGCCGCCACCATCTCCGCCCCCCCGCTCGCATGTACCGTGAGCAGGCTGGCCCCGTGCCGCGCCACGCTGCGCGCCGCGCCGTGCACCGTGTTGGGTATGTCATGCAGCTTCAGGTCCACGAACACCGCCTTCCCCTGGGCCCGCAGCCACCGCACGATCCCGGGGCCCTCGGCGGCAAACAACTCCAGCCCCACCTTGTAGAAATCGCAGTGCGACCCCAGACGCCGCACCAGCGCCTCGGCCGCCGACCCATCGGCCACGTCCAGCGCCACGATGGGTACCACGGACGAGGGCACCGGGGCGGGGATGGAACCGGACGGTGGGACGGCGGGGTCAGCCATGGCACGGGGGGAGGCAGGTGATTGGTACGCGCCCAACGGGCGCACAGCTGGTCAGGCAGGCCATGCCAGCGTCCCACGCATGGCATCCCAGGTGCGGATCCCCTCTCGCTCTCCCCACCGCGCGAGGCCGCGGGCGATGCGTGCCGGGGCCCGGGGATCGCGCAGGGCGGCCGTCCCCACCCCCACCAGCGTGGCACCGGCCAGCAGGTACTGCACCGCGTCGTCGGCGCTGCTGATCCCCCCCACGCCTATGACGGGAAGCGCGGGAAGGGCCCGATGCACCCGCCACGTGGCCAGCACGCCGACCGGCAGCAGCGCGGGACCGCTCATGCCGCCGCTCCCGAAGGACAGTCGCGGGCGCCGGCGCGCCGTGTCCACCACCAACCCCGGCAGGGTGTTCACGACCGTCACCCCCGTGGCGCCGTGGTCGGCCACCACCCGGGCCATGTCGGCGATGCCGGCACCAAGTGTGGGGGAGAGCTTGACGAAGAGCGGGCGCGCGGTGACCTGGCGCACGGCCCCGACCAGCTCGGCCAGCACTCCGGGGTCGGCCCCGAACTCCAATCCGCCCGCCTTCACGTTGGGGCAGCTCACGTTCAGTTCGAAGCCGTCCACGCCGGCGACGCCATCCACCCCTTCCACCACGGCGACGAACTCCTCGATCCGGTTCCCCACCACATTCACCAGCACGCGGGTGCCCGGATGGTGTGCCGGCAGCCACGGCAGGAAGTCGCGGCGCACCGCCTCCAGCCCGGGATTGGCCAATCCCACGGCGTTCACCATCCCCCCGGCAAACTCGCCCACCCGCAACGCCGGGTTCCCGGCCCGCGGGCCCACACTGACCGCCTTGGTCGCGATGCCGCCCACGGCGTCCAAGTCCACCACGTCGGCCACCTCCTGCCCGAAGCCGGCGGTTCCGGAGGCCAGCACGACCGGATTCCGAAAGTGCAGGCCGGCCACCGCCACACCCGGGATGGGAGCGGCGGACGCCGACGGCGAGACGGGGATCGGAGGGGTGGTCACGGGGGGGAGCCGAGGGGAGCGGCGGGGGGCGGCCCGGCAGGACTCGGGGTGGGACGGGTGGAGGGCTGCGCGGCCACCGCCATCCGGTCGAGGAACTGCACGGCGGCCTCGGCCAGGGCGACGGCGAGCGCGCGTTGATGCACCGGATCGGCCAGGAACGCGGCGTCGCCCGGGTGGCTGCCGTACCCCAATTCCACCAGCACGGCTGGCATCGAGGCGCCCCGGAGGACACGGAAGCCCGCCTGCTGGATCCCCCGCCCGGGACCCGGGTGTACCCCCCGGAGCCCATCCTGAACCAAGGTGGCCAATTCCACCGACGCCCGCAGGTGGGCGTTCCGCTCGAGGTCCCGGATGATGAAGGCCAGCGGATCCCCATCCGCCCCCCCCTCCTCGAATCGCGTGACCGCGTTCTCCAGCGCCTCCACGCGACGCTGGGCCTCGGTGCGCGCCTCCGCGAGCACGTACGTCTCATACCCGCGCACCGCCCCCGGGCTGGTCCACTCTGGGCTGGCGGCGTTCACGTGCAGCGAAAGGAACAGCCCCCCCGCGGCGCGGGTGGCCATGCCCCCGCGATCGGCGAGGGACACCAGCGTGTCGGTGTCACGCGTGAGGACCACCTCAACCCCGCGCGCCTGCAACGCCGACCGCACCGCACGCGCCACGGCCAGCGTGACCTGCTTTTCCAACAGCGTCCGCCCGTTGACCCGCATGCCCACCATGCCGGCGTCCCGCCCACCGTGACCGGGATCCACCACCACCACGCGCCGCCGGACCTCGGCCGACGACGGCGTGCGCGAGGGCGGCGACGACGCCGCGGCGACCGGGCGCACGGCCACGCGCAGCAGTTCGCGGGCCCCCTGGTCATAAACCACGCCGGCGCCCAGCGCGGGGAGCACCTCCGTGGCCAGCGCCTCGGCGACCACCAGCGTGTCGCCGGCGCGCGACGCCGCCACAGGCAGTGGCATCGTGTCGAGCCCGGCCACCACCCGCCGATCCCCTGGGAGGATCGCGATCCACAGGCTGTCCACTCGGAGGCGCCACGGCGCCCCGGCGCCTGCAGGCACGGTCACCTCGCCGTCCAGTGCGCGCGCCAGCGCCGCCAGGGAGACGGTGCGCACCCCATCGGCCCGCACCATGGCGGGCACCGGCCGGCGCTCCTCGTCCACCCGCACCACCAGCGGCGGCGGCGCCAGCGCAGGCGGCGCCAGCGCAGGCGGCGCCAGCGCCGCCGCCACCTGCACCAGCCCCACCCAGCCCAGAGCCATCACGGTCGGCACTCAGCGCTGCCGCAAGGCGCGCGCGATCTCGCGATCGGCGTCGCGGCGCTTGATGTCCTCGCGCTTGTCATGCTGCTGCTTGCCACGCACCAGCGCCAACCGCACCTTGACGCGCCCACGCCGGAAATAGAGCTCCAGGGGCACCAGCGTGAGCCCCTGCCGCTCCACAGACCCGATGAGACGGCGGATCTCGCGCCGGTGCAGCAGGAGCTTGCGGGTGCGCGTGGGCTCGTGATTGAACACGTTGCCCTGCCCATAGTGCCCGATGTGCAGGTTGAGCAGGAACGCCTCGCCCTCCTGCACGATGCCGAACGCGTCGGTGAGGTTGGCGCGCCCCTCGCGGAGCGCCTTGACCTCGGTGCCCGTAAGGACGACCCCGGCCTCCCAGGTGTCGAGGATCTCGTAGTCATGCCGTGCCCGCCTGTTCCGGGCAATCGACTCGACGGGCTCGGCATCGTCCGGCTTGGCCATGCAGGCCAAACTAACACCCCCACCCCGTTGGTGGCCGGCGGCGTTGACTTCCGGCGCCTGCCCGCCCTATTATGCCCTTCCCGATACGATGCGGCCGCGAACCGGCGCAGCGGACGGGGCACCGCCGAAGTGGTGGAATTGGTAGACGCGCTGCGTTCAGGGCGCAGTGTCCGCAAGGACGTGCCGGTTCGAGTCCGGCCTTCGGCACCTGAGGTTCTAGTCGCAGGACCACGCAGTTTCGAGGGCCCGTCACCCTGTGGGTGGCGGGCCCTCGTGCGTTGGCGCCCCGTGCGTCACGGGCTCCCTGGCGGTCGTCTCGGCGCCACCGCCGAGGGCGGCACGTCGTCGGGCAGCGAGGCAAGGCCAAACGCCCGGCCCAACTCGGCGTTCAGTCGGACCCGCAATCCGACGACCTCGGCACCCGCCGCCTCCACCAGGGCCGACGAGGGGTGCTGGACCCCCGCCCCGTCCAACAGCACCCGTGCGAGCCGCCTTGGCACCGGTTCCCCCGTCCCCCGGGCACCGTGGGCCTCCAGGTACGCGGCCAACCGGGCCCGCCAGCGCACCGCTCCCCCCTCGCGGGCGTCGCCCCCCGCCCCGAGGGCCCGGTCGAGGGCGTGGGACACCTCCGACACGGTGCGATCATCAAGGGCGTCGCGCGAGGCCACGATGAGGCCGATGGCCCGCACCGCCCACCCCATTTCCCGGCTGGCCACCTCGGCCGGGACCCCCTGCGCCTCCAACCACCGCCACGACTCCGCCGTCAGCGGGGCGAGCAGGTGCCGCACGTACACATCCGCATGATCCCGCGGGCCCGCGTCGGCGGGACGGGTGAACCGGGGAACGGCCACCGGAGTGCCGACCCCTACCCGGCGGCGGCGGGGATCGCTGCGGAGACCGCCGCCGGGTGGGCGGCCGATCGCGGGGCTGCCGCGAGCTGCACCAGCCCGACACGCCCCCGGACAGAGGCCTCGTCCGCGAGGAGGTCGCTGAGCTTGACCCCTTCCAGCACTTCGTCGATGCGCTGCTGCAGGAGGAGCCACACCGGGCGGATGCTGCAGTTCTCCGCCTCCGCGCACCGCGCTTCGTCCACCGGATGGGACACGCAGTGGAGGTCGAAGGTGGTCAGCTCGGAGGCCTGGATCACGTCGCGGACCGAGATCTCCGCGGGATCCCGGGCAAGGGCGTAGCCGCCCCGCGCGCCACGGGTGCTGTTCACGATGCCGGCGCGCCGCATCCGCAGGAGGATCTGCTCGACGTAGTCCCCGGGGAGCCGCTCCTGGGAGGCCACCTCCCGCCCGGTGACCGGGCCCGCACCGGCCCGGCGCGCCAGGTGGAGGGCGCAGATCAGCCCGTACTCGGCCCACGTGGTGATGCGCATCTGGCTAGTCTACGGGTCGGGACGCGGCGTGACAAGCGCCCCGCCGGGGACCCGGCGGGGCGGCTGTCAACCCCTGGCGGTCACCCGCCCGCAACAGCGGCGTGCTTCCCGCTGGGCACCCCGATCTCCGTCATCTTGCGCAGGTCGAGGACCGCATCGACCTCCTCGGCGGGGAGGACCTGCTCGCGCCGCACCAGGTCGCGGATGAGCACCCCCTCCTTGACCGACCGCTTGGAGATCTCCGCCGCGGCGGCATAGCCGATCTGCGGCATGAGGGCGGTGGCGAGGGCGGCGGACCGCTCCACCCAGTACTCGCACATCGCCGCGTTGGCCTGGATCCCCCGCACGCACCGCTCGGTGAGCGTCCCCATGGCGTTCGTGAGGATCTGCATCGACAGCAGGATGTTGTGGGCGATGACGGGCATCATCACGTTCAGCTCAAGCTGCCCGTGCTCGGCGGCGATGGCCACCGTGGTGTCGCAGCCGATGACCTGGAAGCACACCTGGTTCACCATCTCCGGGATCGACGGGTTGATCTTCCCGGGCATGATCGACGACCCCGGCTGCACGGCCGGGAGGACGATCTCGTCCAGCCCGGTGCGGGGCCCCGAGACCATGAGGCGCAGGTCGCTCACGATCTTGGAGAGATCGAGGGCGAGCCCGCGCAGGGTGGCCGAGAAGGCCGCGGCATCGCCCATGCTCTGCATGAGCTGGATGCGATCCTCGCCGACGCGCAGCGAGGCGATGCCGGTGATGGCCTTGAGGTGCGCGTTCATCAGGGCCGGGTACTGCGGCTCCACCGTCACGCCCGTGCCGACCGCCGACCCGCCGATCCCCAGGTCGTTGAGGTAGTCGGCGGCCTCGGCGATGCGGCGGCGGCACCGGTCCAGCGTGCCGGCGTAGGCGGTGAACTCCTGTCCCAGGCGGATGGGCATCGCGTCCTGCAGGTGGGTGCGTCCCGCCTTGACGATGCCGTCGAATTCGCGCCCCTTGTCGGCCATGGCGTCGCGCAGCGCCTCCACCGCCGCCAGCAGCCCCGGCAGCTGCCGGAGCGCGGCCAGGCGGATGTTGGTGGGGATGGTGTCGTTGGTACTCTGCGCCATGTTCACATGGTCGTTCGGGTGCACCGGCGCATAGGCGCCGCGCGCCCCCCCGAGCAGCTCGTTGGCGCGGTTGGCCAGCACCTCGTTGACGTTCATGTTGTGCGAGGTGCCGGCGCCCGCCTGGTACGGGTCCACGATGAACTGGTCACGGTGCCCGCCGGCCAGCACCTCGTCGGCGGCGGCCACGATCGCGTCGCCGCGCGCGGCATCCAGCCGGCCGGTCTCCTTGTGGGTGAGGGCGGCCGCCTTCTTGATCCACACCTGGGCGATGACGAACGGCTCCAGCGGGCGCAGCCCGCTCACGGGGAAGTTCTGCGCGGCGCGCACGGTCTGCACGCCGTACAGGGCGTCGGCGGGGACTTCCAGCTCGCCCAGGGGATCCTTCTCGATGCGCGTGGCCATCAGCGTGAATGCGTTGGGGTCAGGAGGAACGGGAGGAGGACGACGACGCGGGGCGGGCCGCGCCGCGGAGGAACGGATTGGTGCGGCGCTCCGCCCCGATGGTGGTGTCCGGGCCGTGCCCGGGACACACGCGCAGGGCCTCGTCGAGCGTGGCGAGACGCGCCAGCGACGCCTGCATGGCGGCCGGGTCGGCGAACGGGAGGTCGGTGCGGCCGATGGATCCGGCAAAGAGCAGGTCGCCCGACAGGCACAGCCCGTTCCCGATGAAGGCCACATGCCCAGGGGCGTGCCCCGGCAGGTGCCAGACGGCAAACGCGTGCCGCCCGATCGCGAGGGTGTCCCCTTCGGCGAGGGGCACGGTGGGAGCGCCAGGGGACTCGATGCGGAGGTCCCACAGCGCCGCCGACTCCGCGGCGCGATCGTAGAGCAGCCGGTCGGCGGGGTGCAGGTGCACGGGCACCGCCTGGTGCCGCAGCAGCCCCGCCACGGCGCCCACATGGTCGAAGTGCGCATGGGTGAGCCATATCGCGCGCAGCGTGCACCCGGTGGCTTCCAGCGCTCGCTGCAACCGCTCCGGCTCGTCGCCCGGGTCCACGAACACGGCGGTGCGCGACTCGGCATCGGTGAGCAGCCACGCGTTCTCCTGCAGCGGCCCCACGGCGAGGCCCTCGACAGCCAGCGCGCTCACGGGGCCTCGCCGTGGTGCACCAGCCAGCGCTCCGCCTCGAGGGCGGCCATGCAGCCGGACCCGGCCGAGGTGATGGCCTGGCGATAGTAGTCGTCAATGACGTCGCCCGCCGCAAACACGCCGGAGACCGAGGTGGCGGTCCGCCCGGGGACGACCTTGACGTAGCCGCCAGGGGTGGTCTCGAGCTGCCCCCCCAGGAAGGCGGTGTTGGGGACGTGGCCAATGGCCACGAAGAGCCCCCCCACCTCGAGGTCGCGCTCCGCACCCGTGCCGGTGTCCCGCAGACGCACGCCGGTGATGGCGTCATCGCCCAACACGTCGGCCACCTCGCTGTTCCACTCCACGCGCACCTTGGGGTGGGAGAGGACGCGAGTGGCCATCACCTTGGAGGCGCGGAAGCTGTCGCGCCGGTGGATGACCACCACCTCGCTGGCGAACTTGGTGAGGTACAACGCCTCTTCCATGGCCGTGTCACCGCCACCCACCACGGCCAGCCGCCGGTTGCGGTACGCCGGCATGGCCCCGTCACAGACGGCGCAGGCGGACACGCCGCCCCCCGACTGTGCCAGGCGCAACTCGTTGGGGAGCCCGATCCACTTGGCGGCGGCGCCGGTGGCCACGATGACCGTGCGCGCCAGCACGGCCGGCGCGTAGTTGGGAACGACGCGGAAGGGAGGCGCCCCCAACTCCACGCGGGCCACGAGCTCGGAGATGACGCGCGCCCCGTGGTGCAGGGCCTGCGCCTTCATGCGTTCCATGAGCACCGGTCCGCTGATGGGCTCGGGGAACCCGGGGAAGTTCTCGATCTCGGTGGTGAGCATCAGCTGCCCGCCGGGGAGCTCCGTCCCGCGGGGCTCGCCTTCGAAGACGAGCGGCGACAGGTTGGCGCGGGCCGCATAGACGGCGGCGGTCCACGCGGCGGGGCCGGAGCCGATGATGACGACCTGTTCGGGGGTGGAGTCGGTCATGGGAATGGAGGCCGGGGAAACTCAGGCGGCGGCGAGGAGACCGAGCGCCCCATGGCAATGGGACACGGTGCCAACCAGCACGCGACAGGGCCCGTGTGCGCCCCATGCCGCGACCTGCCGGTCGGCTGCCACCAGGGACGCGGCGTCAATCATGCCGACGCCGTAGGTCCGGTGCGTGCAGTGGAAGATAACGGCCCCCTGCACGCCGGGAGTGCGCTCGGCGTACTCGGCGAGCGCGGGGGGGAGGCTCCAGTCGCGGGGGCCGCGGGTTTCGGGGCACTTGGCGGGCTCGATGCAGTTGACCGGGCACATCCAGGTGGCATAGGACACGTAGTGGCGCCCATCGGGGGCGGCGCGCTGCCACGGGGTGTCGGGGGGCGTGTCCAACGGCTCCACCGTCACCGGGCGGCCGGGCCACCGGTCCCGGGCGCGTGCCAGCAGCCAGTCCAGGCAGAGGTGCGGCATGAGCGGCGATGGCACCATCGCGTCGCGCGCGAGGTCGGACTCGCCTTCCAGCCATCGCCGCAGGAAGCCGTCCCAGTCGCTCACCTCAAGCCGCAGGGGCGCCCCGGCGGCCCGCGCGGCGTCCACCACGCCGGCGACCTGGCACGCCGGGTCCCGGTCCACCACGACCATCTCCTCCAGGTGCAGCGCGCCGCGCGCCCGGGCGCGGAGCAGCTGCCGGGTGTACCAGCTCCCGTAGCAGCCGCCACCGATCACCACGACCCGGCCGAACCCCAACGTCGGGCGCACGCCGGTCACCGGAGGAGGTGCCGCCCGCCGTCCACGGGGAGGATGACGCCGGTGACATAGGGGGCGTCCACCAGGGCGTGGATGGCGTGCACGACATCGTCCGGCGTCCCCTCCGCGGCCAGCGGGACGTGCCGGAGAAAGCGGGCGCTGTCGTCGGCGCTCCACCCCTCCGGCGGCAGCACGAGGCCTGGGGACACGCCGTTCACCCGCACCCGCGGCGCGAGGGCGGCCGCCATGGCCCGGACCAGCTGGGTGACCCCGGCCTTGGACGTACCGTGCGCGACCAGCGCGGGCCACCCCGTTTCGAAGGCCAGGTGATCGGTGACCTGCACGATGCAGCCGCCATGCGGGAGATGGCGCGCCGCCGCCTGCATGAGGAAAAAGGGCGCCCGGAGGTTGACCGCGTGCGTGGCGTCCCAGTGGTCGGGGGTGACCCGGTCGAGCGGCACCGGGCGCAGCACGGCGGCGGAGCTGACCACGGCGTCCAGCCGTCCGGCGCACCGCACGGCGCCCTCCACGACCTCCGCCGGGGCGTCCGGGCGCGCCAGGTCACCTTGCACGGGATGCACGGCCACGCCGCACGCCTGACGCAGTTCGGCGGCCAGCGCGTCGGCCTCCGCCGGGGCGTGGCCATGGTGGAGGACCACGTCCCATCCGCGCACGGCAAAGCTGCGGACGATGGCGGCGCCCAGGCGGCGCGCGCCGCCGGTGACGAGCGCGACGCGGCGTCCTGTCATGTCGTCGGAGTGGGGTCCCCGCGACGCGCCACGCGCGCGTCCTGCCAGTCGAGCCACACCTTGGGGACCAGCTGCCCCCCAAGCTTGCGAGGCCCGTCGGGAGCGCCATGCCAGTCGCTCCCGCCGCTGGGGAGGAGCCCCGCCTCCTCGATGGTGGCGACCAGACGGGTGACGAGGTAGGGCGGGTGGCTGGGGTGCAACGCCTCCACGCCGTCCAGCCCCAAGGCCGCCATGCGCGCCGTGCGCGCCGGCGTGGCCTGCTCCCCCGGGTGCGCCCAGACGGCCAGCCCGCCCGCGCGGTGCACCAGCGCCATGGCGTCGGCGACCTCGAAGACGGCCTTGCCCACGTACGCCGGGCGGCCGAACCCGATCCACCGGTCGAACGCCTCGCGGAACTCGCGCACCCATCCGCCGGCCACCATGGCCCGGGCGATGTGGGGACGCCCCACGGCCCCGCCGGCGGCCTCGCGCAGCACGGCCTCCATGGTGACCGGGATCCCGTGGCGGTTGAGCAGGCTCACGATGCGCTCGGCCCGTGCCACGCGGTCGGCCTGGAAGGCCGCAAGCTCGTCGCGCATCACCGCGACATCCCGGAGATGCAGCCCCAGCAGGTGCACCTCCTCACCCTCGAACATCGTGCTCAGCTCGACCCCCGGGACCACCCGCACCCCCACCCGGGCCCCCTCTGCGGCGGCCTCGAGGAGCCCATCGACCGTGTCATGATCGGTGAGGGCGATGGCCACCAGCCCGGCATCCCGGGCCGCGCGCACCACCGCCGCCGGCGGCAGGGCGCCATCGGAGGCGGTGGAGTGCACCTGCAGGTCCACGAAGGCCGGCGTCGGCTCGGACGTGGGCGCGCCGGCCGGGGCCGTCACGCGCGGTACCCCGCCTCCGGGGAGCGCTCCCCCGGCTGGGCGGCGTCGAACAGCCGCCGCAACGTGGCGTCGTCCAGCTCGGCGAGCGACTGCTCGCGCGAGCGCGCGCCACGCGGCGAGTAGCGGGTCACGCGCACCTCGCGCGCCGCCCCCTGCCCCGCCACGAACACCAGCCCGAACTCGTCTCCCACATACTGCGTGAGGAACCCCGACGGATAGACCTCCCAGTCGCGTCCCTCGACGTGCAGCCGGCGTGCCGGCATGTCAGCCTCCCTGGACCTCGTGCCAGAGGCCGTCGGCGGGCGCCCCGTCGAGGAGCGCCGCGACCGCCTCGGGCGATGCCGCCTCGGTGAATTCGAGGAAGCGTCCGGCCTCGTGGTGATGTTCAAACACCCAGAAGTGGGCGTTGGCGGCGCGGGCGCGTTCGCGCCGCCCGGCCAGCCCCGCAAGATAGGGGGCGCGCTCCTCGCCGGGGAGTCGGCGCTCCCGGACGGCGAGGACGCGCCCCGGCGCCATCAGTAGCCGCCCTCGGGGATGGCCTCGAGCGACTGCTTGAGGTCGGCCATGAACCGGTCGGCGTCGGCCCCGTCCACGACGCGATGGTCGAAGGAGCAGGAGAAGTAGGCGCAGGTGCGGATGGCGATGGTGTCCTCGCCATCGGGGCCCGTGACCACCTTGGCACGCTTCTCGATGGCGCCGATCCCGAGGATGGCGGTGGTGCCCACCGGGATGATGGGCGTGCCGAACAGCGACCCGAAGACGCCGGGGTTGGTGATGGTGAACGTGGCCTCCGTCACGTCGGCCGGGGCCAGCTTCTTGCCGCGGGCCCGGGCGGCCAGATCATTGGCCCCGCGAGCGAGCCCGGTGAGGGACAGTTCGTCGGCGCGCTTGAGGACCGGGACGATGAGCCCGGTGGGCTCGAGCGCCACGGCAATGCCGAGGTTGACGGGCGCCCGGAAAATGATGTCGGTTCCCGCCACGGCGGCGTTCATGACCGGGTGGCGCTTGAGCTGCCGGCACACCGCCTGGAGGATGAACGGCAGGTAGGTGAGCTTCTGCCCGGCCTGCGCCTCGAAATCCTTGCGCATGGCGGCCCGAATACGGGCCACGCGGGTGAGGTCCACCTCGAAGAAGGAGGTGACGTGCGCCGCGGTGCGCTTCGCCTGCGCCATGTGGTCGGCGGTGAGGCGGCGGATCTTGGACATGGGCTCGACCCGATCCCCCGGCCACGGGGTCGGGGCGGGACCATGCGCCTCGACGCCCGCCGGCGCGTGCATGGAGGCTCCCGGGGTCGGCGCGGGGGGAACGGTTGCCGCCGCCGCGGCCGGACGGGCCGCCAGGTAGGCCTCGAGGTCGCGACGCGTCACGCGCCCGGCAATCCCGGAGCCGGAGAGCGCGCCCAACGCCACGCCATGTTCGGCCGCGAGCTTGCGCACCAGCGGCGAGGAGCGGGTGCGGATCCGCTCCTCGAAGGAGCCGGCGTCGGCCATGGACGGCGCTGCCTCCGCGACGGCGGCGGCCGGCGGCGCACTGGCCGCCGGGGGAGCAGCCGG
>JAGWYS010000052.1 GCA_018969225.1 Gemmatimonadota bacterium
CTGGACGCGCACCAATCGCGGGCAGGCCTCCTTCCTGATCCAGTCGGGGCGCCTGGAGGGGATCCGCGACCTGCGGCGCGGCCTCGTGCTGGACCTGACTCCCGTGGTCACCACCGCACTCCCCGGCAGCGCGTCCCCCACCGGCGGCTG
Source organism: Gemmatimonadota bacterium (assembly GCA_018969225.1). GTDB lineage: Bacteria > Gemmatimonadota > Gemmatimonadetes > Gemmatimonadales > Gemmatimonadaceae > Gemmatimonas. Next base: position 151 of record JAGWYS010000052.1, read on the forward strand.
GGGGTACGCGGCCAAGCCGCAGTACGGCGGCGACCTCCGCTGGGGGGTGACCCCCAACCTCACGCTCAACGCGACCGTCAACCCGGACTTCTCCCAGGTGGAGGCCGACGTGGGGCAGATCCCCGGGGACGTGCGCTTCGCGCTCTTCTTCCCCGAACTGCGCCCCTTCTTCGTGGAAGGAAACGAGCAGATCGACACGCCGAACCAGCTGGTGTACACCCGGCGCATCATCCAGCCGCGTGCGGCGGCCAAGGCCACCGGCAAGGTGTCGCGCTTCGACCTGGGGGTGCTCTCGGCCGTGGACAACGCGAAGTACTCGGCCACCGGGCGCGACAACCCGGTGTTCAACATCGCGCGCATGCGGCGCGACCTGGGCGCCCAGAACAACATCGGCTTCACCGTCACCGACCGGCGCGAGGGGGCCAACTTCAACACCGTCCTCAACGCCGACGGCCGCTTCCTGCTGCGCAACGTCTACACGGCAGCGTACCAGGTGGCCACCAGCCGGTCGCGCACGGGCGGCACCCCCACCCGCGGCGACATCTGGGAGTTCAGCTTCGACCGCTCCGGGCGCTCCTACGGCTTCCGCAACACGCTGGAAGGGGTCTCCCCGCGGTTCGACTCGCGCGCCGGCTTCGTGCCGCGGCTGGACTACGTGCAGCCGCAGTTCAACCAGCGGTACACCATCTTCGGCCGCCGCGGCGCGCCCGTGGAGCAGGCGATGGTGTTCCTCAGCGGCCAGGGCACCTGGACCTACCGCGGCTTCTTCGCCGGCGACGCGGCGCTGGAGCGGCGCGTCTCGCTGTCCGGCAGCCTGCAGCTCCGCGGCGGCTGGGGGGTGGGGATCACCCCCTCGGTGGAGCGCTTCGCCTTCCAGCCGGAGCGCTACACCACCTACTTCGTGGAGACGCCGCGCGGCGCCCGGACCGACACGCTCCCCTTCGCCATCGGGGCCCCCGTCCCCGCGCGCCAGCTGCAGCTGCGCCTCAGCACCCCGCAGTTCGGGAAGTTCGGGGGGTCCATCAGCACCACCGTCGGGCGCGACGCCGAGTTCTTCGAGACGGCGCAGGCGCGGCGCGTGGACGTGAACGCCACCCTGGACCTCCGCCCCACCCCGCGGCTGCGCGTCAGCGCCATCATGCTGCACCAGGAGTTCCGGCGCGCCCGCGACAACACGGCCATCCTGCGCACCAACATCCCCCGCCTGCGCACCGAGTTCCAGCTCAACCGCGCCATCTTCTTCCGCTTCGTGGGGCAGTACGAGTCGCGGCTGCGCGACGGCTACCGCGACCCGCGCACCGAGCGCCCCATCCTGCTGCGGAACAGCGCGGGGGGCTACACCCGCTCCGCGCGCAGCCAGACCAACGCCCTCCGCGCCGACTGGCTCTTCTCCTACTTCCCCAGCCCCGGCAAGGTGGTGTACCTGGGGTACGGGGCCAGCCTCAACGAGGCGTTCGCCTTCCGCTTCCGCGAGATGGACCGCACCGGCGACGGCTTCTTCATCAAGGCCAGCTGGCTGTACCGGGTGCCCTGAGGTCGTGATCCCGCTCGTCCTGGCGGCCACGCTGCAGGCGTCCGGCATCGTCGCCCCCCCGCCGGACAGCGCGCGTCGCGACACCATCCCGCCCCGGGTCGTGTTCGGCGCCTTCATCGACGGCTACTATGCGTGGGACGCGGGGCGCCCGCGGGCGCTGGACCGCGCCTTCACCACGCAGCCGGCCCGTCACAACGAGTTCAACATCAACCTCGCCTTCGTCGAGGCGGCACTCACCGGCGCGCGCGTGCGGGGCCGGCTCGCCCTCCAGGCGGGGACGTCGGTGCAGAGCAACTATTTCGCCGAGCCGCAGGTGGGCGCCGTCTCGGGGGGGGTGCTCTCGCGCAACATCCAGGAGGCGACGGTCGGCCTCCGCCTCCACCCGCGGCTGTGGTGGGACGGCGGGATCTACTTCTCCTATGTCGGGCTTGAGGGGTGGGTCTCGCGCGACAACCCCACCTACACCCGCTCGCTGATCGCCGACTACACCCCGTACTACCTGAGTGGCGCCAAGCTCACCTGGCAGGCCACGTCCACGGTGACGGCGCAGCTGCACGTGATGAACGGGTGGCAGAACGTCTCGGAGACGAACGCCGACAAGGCGGTCGGCACCCGCATCGACTGGACACCCCATCCGACGGTCCTCCTCGGATGGACGACGTTCGTGGGCAACGAGCAGCCGGATTCGCTGCCGTCACGGGTGCGCGTGCTCTCGCAGTTCCTGGGGCGGTGGACCCCCCCGGGGTGGGAGCTGTCGGGGGTGGTCGACCTGGGCCAGCAGCGGCGCCCCGGGGGGGGCGCCGACCGCTGGTCGGGCTCCACGCTGATCGCGCGGCGGTCCCTCACGTCCCGCGTGAAGGCGGTCGGGCGCGCGGAGCATCTCTTCGACGGGCGGCAGGTGCTCGTGTCCACCGGCACGCCGGGCGGCTTCCGGACCACCGGGGCCTCGCTGGGGCTCGACGTGTCCCCCGAGCCCCGGGTGCTCTGGCGCACCGAGGTGCGCGCTTTTCGCTCCGGGGAGGCGCTGTGGCCGCGGGCGGGGCGTCCCGGCGGGAGCCGGACGGGGCTGCTGGCGGTGGTCTCGGTCGCGCTGACGCTCTAGGGCCGTGATCGGCGCCCCGGGATCACCCCGGGCGCCGCAGCGTGATGCTGCCGTTCACGGTGCTGGCCTCGATCCGCCGGCCGCCGCTCCCCACGGTGCCGCGCAGCGACTTGCGTGACAGTCGCCCCTGCACCGTCACCGGAAAGTCGGTGGACACGCTGCCGTTCACCGTCTCCAGCGCCAGCTCGGCGTTGGCGTCGGCGGGGATCTCCAGCGTGATGCTGCCGTTCACCGCCTTGTAGCGGAGATCGTCGCGCCCCAGCGCCCCCAGGGTGGCGCGGATGCTGCCGTTCACCGTCTCGGCACGCACGGGGCCGCCGGTGCTCCGCGCGGTGATGCTCCCGTTCACGGTCTCCGCGTCCACCATCCCGGCGACCCCCTCGGCGGTGACGCCGCCATTCACGGTGTGCAGGTCCAGGTGCACCCCGTCGGGGACGCGCACGGTGAAGGCCACGGACACATCGTTGCGGTTGCCCCAGTTCTTCGACCCGCCGCGGATGCCGCGGTCGGTGCACTCGGCGTCGTTCCACAGCGCGCACACCACCAGGTCGCCGTTGGCGGCGGTGCGCTGCACGATGCGCACGGCGTCCGGGTCGCCGCGGCGCCACTGCTTCTCCGCGCGCACCTCGGCGCGATCCGACCCGCCGGGGGCCGCCGAGATGCCGCCGTTCACGTTGTGGATGTGCACCGTGCGCCCGGCGGCCAGCGGGGCCTCGTGGCGAAAGGCGTCGGGATCGCGCCGCTGGGCGTGGGCGGTGGCGGCATGGGCCGACAGCAGCAGGGAGCAGGCGAGGAGGCGGCGTGCGGTCATGGGGCCCGTGACGGAGGGTGAGGGGAAGGGACGGTCACTCGCGGCGCGGCGCGGCGCCGTCGAGGGTGCGAAGCGAGATGGTGCCACTGAAGGTGGACAGCGTCAGCCGCGGGCCGTCGCCGCGCCCCAGCGTGTAGCGCCGCCCGCGCGTGCGCTCGGCGACGTCGTCCACGGCGCCGGCCACGGACTCCATCCCCACGGCCACGCCGCGCATGACGCTCTCCACCAACCCCTCCACGGTGCGCTCGAGGTTGCGCTCCCACCCGGGGGGGCGCTCGCGCTCCCGCTGGCGCGCCCGCGCGATCCGCGCGGAGTCGGAGGTGGCGCGCCGGAGCGAGTCGCGGAGGGCGTCCAGCCGGTCGCGCGCGTCGGCCAGCTCGCGTTCCTCCCGCTCCCGCTCGCGCCCGGCGCGCGGCGCATCGGGGACCAGCGTGAGCGCCAGCGGGCCGGTGTCCACGTCGCCGCTGAAGGTGCGCACGTCCAGCACGGCCCCGACGTCGCGCGGCAACGCCAGGCGGAGGTCGCCCGAGTGCGCGCCGAAGTCGTAGCGGCCGTCGGGCACCAGCGCCCCCGCCCAGTCCACGTCGCCGCTGACGGTCTTCACCGACACCCGCCGCGACGCCACGCCCCGCAAGGTCACCGAACCCGAGGTGAGGCTCACCTCCAGGTCGCCGTCCACGCCCTCCACCCGCACGTCGCCGCTGGTGGCCTCCACCCGCACGCCGTCGCGTGCGCCGCGCACCGTCACGTCGCCGGAGACGGACTCCACGCGCACCCGCTCCCCCTCCTCCACCCGCACGTCGCCCGTCAGGGTCACCACCTCCACGTCGGCGCCGGTGCCCCGCACGGTGACGTCCCCCGACTGCGTGCGCGCCAGCACCGTGGTGCCGCGCGGCACCTCGAGCGTCACCGCCCCGCCGCCGCGGCGCTCCGCGGGGCGTACCACCACCGTGCGCCCCTCCCCCCGCACCGACAGCCGCGTGTCGGCACCGCCGCGCACGCGCAGCGTCCGGTCCGCGCCGACGGACACGGTGACATCGTGCGACCCGCCGCTCACCTCCACGGTGGTGGTCCGGTCGAGGGTGAGCGTGGTGTCGGTGCGCTCCTGCGCGGCGACGCGCGCGGTCAGGAAGGCACCCAGGAGCAGGGCGCCGGCGGCGATGGCCAGCCGTGCCGGGGCGTGCGTGGGGGAGGACATGGCGGCGGAGGGGACGGGTTGGGGAGTCACAGCAGGGTGAGGCGACGGAGCAGCGCGACCTTCTCGCCATAGGCGCGGTCCAGCTGCTCCTGCAGGAACGGGCTGCCGGGGTCGGCGGCCAGCGCGGCGCGGCTTTCGCGAATGGCCTGGTCGATGATGGCCAGGTTGCGGCGCACCACCGCCACCGTGGCGCTGTCCAGCTGCCCCAGCGTCCCCTCGGCCGCCTCGCGCAGCACCGCGATCTCGCGGCCATAGAGGGAGTCCAGCACCAGGCCTTCGGCATGGCGCACGGCCCGCACCGCGGGCGTGCCGTCCGAAGCGGGGTCGCGTCGCACCACCGACCAGGTCACGCCGGCGCTCACGGTCACCAGCGCCACGGCGGCCACGGCCAGGCGCCGCCACGGCAGCGGCGGGCGCGCGGCCGCGCGGCCGCTGGCCATCGGCAGCACCGGCGCGTCCAGCCGAGCGGCGATCCCCTCCCACAGGTCGCGGCCGGGCGCCGGCGCGGGGAGCAGCGCCGCCGCCTCCCGGATGGTGCTCAGGTCGGCCAGCAGCGCGGCGCACGCGGGGCACTCCCCCCGGTGCCGCCCGCACGCCTCTCGGGTGGCGGCATCCAGCGGCGCATCGGGCGCCTCGTCCATCAGGTCGCCCAGCAGCGCCTCGAAGCGCGCGCACGTCATCGCGGGGGGCGTCGTCGGGGAAGTCGTCGGGGTGCTCATCGGGTCAGGGCCTCGCGCAGCAGCAGGCGGGCGCGGTGCAGCTGCGCCTTGCTGCCGCCGGATGTGATGCCAAGGAGCGTGCCGATCTCCTCGTGGGTGTAGCCTTCCACGTCGTGCAGCACGAACACGCGCCGCGCCCCCGCGGGAAGGCCCGCGATGGCGCCCTCCAGGTCGAGGCGGTCGCCCACCGGCACGGCGCGGGCGGGGGCGGCCACCAGCTCGGCCTCATCGGACTCCGCACCGGCAGGCGCCGGGCGCCCCAGCACGACGTTCACCGCCACCCGGTGGAGCCAGGTCCCGAAGGCCGCGTCGCCGCGGAAGGTCCCCAGCTTCTGCCACACCCGCACGAACACGTCCTGCACGAGCTCCTCGGCCAGCGCGCGATCGGCGGTCATGCGCAGGCACAGGGCGAACACCCGTTGCCCGTGCCGACGATACAGCCGCTCGAAGGCGCGCCGGTCTCCCGCGGCCGCGGCGGCCACGTCGCCGCGGTCGTCGTCCACCGCCACCCCGGCACCCGCGGCCGCCATGAAGCGGGGCTCCGGGCGAGCGGGCGCGGCGGTGGGTGGGAGGTATCCGGTCACGGCGAGTGTGTGCATGGCCCCTGGTGGTGTCGCCCGATTGGATGGGGGCGGGCCCGGAATGGTTTGAACCGGGGGCACACCCCGTACGGCCGCGGGGGGCCGGGGATTCACCCCGGCCCCCCGCCTGACCTCCGACCGCCTACCCCAGCTCCCCCGGGAACTGCCGCCGCATCAACCGCCGGTGCAGCGCCGGCCACGTGGCCCACAACCACGCCCCAAAGGCCGGCAGCCACTCCCGCGCCACCTCGGCGCGCCGCGCCTCCAGCGCGGCGACAACTCGCGCCGCCTGCCACTCGGCCGTGCGGATGCGCCCCACGGTACTGCGCGCGTGGGGCGCCGCCCCGCCGTCGGCCCCCAAGGCGTTCCGCTCGATGGGGGTGTCCAGGAAGCTGGGGTAGGCCATCAGTACGTGCACCCCCTCGGCCACCAGCTCCTGCCGCAGCACCTCCAGGTACTGCGCCAGCGCCGCCTTCGACGCGCCGTACCCCGCCCGCCCCGGCACCGGCATCCATCCGGCCATGGAGCCGATCCCCACCAGACTCCCCCGCGACGCGCGCAACAGCGGCAGCGCCAGCGCGGTGAGCGCCACGGGGGCGTGGTAGTTCACCTCCATCACCCGCCGGATCACCGCGGGATCGGTGCGCTTGGCCGGCGAGCGGTGCGTGATCCCCGCGTTGTGCACCAGCACATCCAGCCGCCCGAATCGTTCCGTGATGGCCGCCACCAGCCGTGCCCGCGCATCGGCATCGGTGAGGTCCCCGACCACCGCCAGCGTGCGCGCCGGGTCCGCCAGTGCGGCCATCCGCTGCGCCAGCCCGTCCGCGTCGCGGTCGGCCAGCACCACCGCGTCGCCGCGCGCGTGCAGCCCCCGCACCAGCGCCCACCCCAGGCCGCCGGCCGCGCCAGTCACGCACGCCACGCGCACGGGGCCCCCGCTCACGCTCCCCTCCACAGCCCCTGCGCCTCGGCAAACACCTGGAACGCCTCCGCGGCGGTCTTCCGCAGCGGCACGCCGAATTCGCGCCGCAGCTTCTCGTTGGACAGCACCGGCCGGTGCTGCAGGAAGCGCACCTGTTCCGGGCCATAGCGGGACACGCCCAGCCGTCGCCCCACCCACAGCGCCGCCCGCAGCACGCCCGCGGGCACCGCCAGCACCGGCTTCCCCAGCAGCGCGCCAATCTCGCGCATGGTGAGCGCCCCGCTCCCGGCCACGTTGAACACCCCGGTCACGCCCTGCGCCACGCCGTGCGCCAGCACCGCCAGCAGGTCCTCGTCCCACACGAAGGCGAAGGGGGCGTCGTACCCGCGCACCGCCAGCAGCAGGCGCCGGTGGAACAGCGCCGTGATCTGGTTGCGCGTGGTGGCGCCCACCACGGGGCCCACGCGTAGCACCAGCTGCCCCAACCCCGGGTGCCGCCCGCGCGCCTCGGCCAGCAGCGCCTCCACCTGCCGCTTGTGGTCGGCGTACGAGAACGCGGCGTCGCCGCGCAGCGGATGGTCTTCCGAGAGCGGCACCGGATTGTCGGCGTGGTAGCCGTACGCCGCGCCGCTGCTGGTGACCGTGAGGTGCCGCACGCCGGCGGCCACGCACGCGGCAATCACGTGGCGCGTGCCGTTCACGTCGATGTCGAAGTCGCGCGCGCGGTCGCGCGTGGGCTCCAGCACCGCCGCCAGGTGCACCACCGCGTCAATCCGCTCGTCGCGCAGCAGGGTGGCCAGCGCGGGATCGCGAATGTCCATGGCGCGCACCGGCACCGGGCCGTCGCCGCGCGGGCGCACGTCCACCCCCGTCACCGACACGCCCGACGCCGCCAGCCGCGCCCCCAGCAGCGTCCCCAGGTAGCCGGCCGCCCCGGTGATGCAGACGCGCCGCAGCGCCGGCACCGCCGCCTCCACGCGCTACGCCGCGGGCGCGGGGAGCGGCCGCCGCGCCCACCACTGCGCGATGGCCAGCCCCGACACCAGGTGCCACACCCCCCAGAAGGCGGTCACCAGCATCATGCCGCCGGCCTGCGGGAAGAAGGTGAACAGCACCGCCAGCCCCAGCCCGGTGTTGTGGATGGACACCTCGATGGTGAGCGCGCGCCGGTCGGCCTCGGGGAGCCGCGCGGCCGTGGCCGCGAGGTACCCCACCGCCATGGCCATGAGGTTCTGCCCCACCACCAGCCAGAAGAACTGGCTGAAGCGCGCCACGAACAGGTCGGTGTTCTTCGCGAACGCCAGCGCCACGAACGCCAGGAACACCAGCGTGGCCGCCGTGCGCAGCGGGCGCTCCGCGCGCGCCGCCAGCCGGGGGAAGCGCCGCCCCGTGGCCATCCCCAGCAGCAGCGGCACCACCAGCACGAAGAGCACCAGCGACAGGATCCCCCCCGCGGGGATCTCGATGGCGCGCAGCACCGGGCGCGTGACGGGGTTGAGCCACCCGTACAGCGCGAAGTTGAGCGGCATCACCACCGGCGCCGCCACGCTGGACACCGCCGTGAGCCCCACCGCCAGCGGCACGTTTCCGCGCGAGAGCCAGGTGAGCACGTTGGAGAACGACCCGCCCGGGCACGCGGCCACCAGGATCATCCCCAGCGCCAGCGGCGCGTCCAGCCGCAGCGCCCACGCCATGAGGCAGGTGAGCGCCGGCACCGCCACGTACTGCGCCGCCAGCCCCACCGCCGCCGCGCGCGGCGCGCGCCACGCGGCACGGAACGCCTCGGGGGTGAGCGACAGCGACACCCCGAACATGAGGCACGCCAGGATCACGTTGAGCGCGGCCAGCCCCCCGGGCGCCAGCTCCAGCGGCAGCGCGTCGTTCACCCCGCGCGCCCCGTTCGCGGCATGGTCACGCGCCCCGTCAACGCGCCACTCCCGCCAACGTGGCCGGCGCCAGGTCCGCGCGCAGCGCGTCAATCTCCCGCTGCACCGTGCGCAGGTAGCTCTCCTTGTGCACGTAGTACGCCATGCGGTCCAGCGGAAGGTACCGGTACCCGCCGCGCACCGCGGGGGTGTCCACCCGCCGCTTGCGCGCCTGCAGCGCCCGCGCGCTGGCCGCCCCCGCCGCCAGCTGACGGATGTACAGCGCCACCAGCTCCGCCTGCCGGTTGCGCCCTTCCCACCCCAGCCCCGCCGCCTCCAGCATCCCCATCAGGAACAGCGTGTCGTGCTCCGGATGGAAGGTGTTCAGGTACAGCCGGGGCGCCGGCCCCTCGTCCCAGTTGAGCAAACGCGCGTCGATGAACGGGAACTCCGGCTGGTACCCCGTGGCCAGCAGGATCAGGTCGTACTCCGCGCGCGCGCCGTCGGCGAAGGTCACCGTGTGCCCCTCGATGGCGCGCAGCGCCCCCCGCGGCGTGATGTCCCCCTGCCCCAGGTGGTGCAGCACCAGCGAGTTGATCACCGGGTGCGCCTCGTACATGCGGTAGTCGGGGTCCGGCAGCCCGTAGTCGGACGGCGTCCCCATCACCACGCGCACCAGCAGCGCGTCCAGCCGCTGCTTGAGCGCGCGCGGCAGGCGGACGGCCCCCCCCAGCGTGTCGGTGGGGCGCCCCATGATGAACTTGGGGAGGAAGTAGTAGCCGCGGCGCACCGACAGGTCCACGCGCGCCGCGCGGTGCACCGCGTCCACCGCGATGTCGGCGCCGCTGTTGCCGCACCCCACCACCAGCACCCGCTGGCCGTCGAACACGTCGGGGGTGCGGTACTCCGCCGAGTGCATCACGCGCCCCGCGAAGGTGCCGGGGAGGCGCGGCCAGTGCGGGTGGTGCAGCACCCCCGAGGCGATGAGGACGCCGTCATGCACCGTCGTGGTGCGCGGCAGGTCGGCCGGCGCGAAGGTGTCACGCCCGGGCTCCGCCACGGTGGTCACCGTCCACCGGCCGTCGGCGGCCGGGGCCACCTGCTCCACCCGCGTCCCCCACGCATAGTGCGCCGACAGCCCGAAGTGCGCCGCGTAGTCGCGGAAGTACTGGCGCAGCTCGCGGTGGTGCGGATAGGCGGGCCCCTTCGGCATGGGGAACTCCGCGAACTCCGTCATGTGCCGCGAGCTGATGAGGTGCGCCGACTCGTACAGCGTGCTGTGCGGGTTGTCGATGTCCCACAGCCCGCCGGGGCCCGTGTGGCGGTCGTAGCCGCGGAAGGGGATCCCCAGCTTCTGCAGGTTGCGGGCGCACGCCAGCCCCATGGGGCCGGCTCCGATCACGGCGTACATGCGCGAAAGCTACCCCGCGGCGCGCCGCCGGGCATGGCGGGGCGGCTGCTCGGGGCGCTAACCTTGGGAGATGGACCGCCGCCACTTCTCCCGCCTGCTTGCCGGCGCTGCGGCCGGCGCCCTGCTCCCGCGCGCCACCTGGGGCGGCACGGCGCCGCGCGCCCTGGCCGTGAACGGGCCCCGCCTCAACGGCGACCTCACCGCCCTCTCCGCCTTCGGGCGCAACCCGCAGGGGGGCGTCACCCGCCTGGCCTACACCGAGCCCGACCTGCAGGCGCGCCGCTACGTCATGGACCGCATGCGCGAGGCCGGGCTGGCCATACGCATCGACCGGGCGGGGAACATCTTCGGCCGCCGCGCCGGCACCGACGCCGCCGCGCGCCCCATCGTGTTCGGCTCGCACGTGGACTCCGTCCCCGAAGGGGGGAACTACGACGGCAACGTGGGGGTCATGGGCGCCGTGGAGGTGGCGCGCACCCTCAACGAGGGGCGCGTCACCACCCGCCACCCGCTGGACGTGGTGGTGTGGCAGAACGAGGAGGGGGGCACCTGGGGGAGCAACATGGCCACCGCCGCGCGCATCACCGCCGACGAGCTGGCGCTCACCGCGCGCAGCGGGGTGACGCTGCGCGACGGCGTGACCATGCTGGGGGGCGATCCCGGGCGGCTGGAGGAAACGCGCATCCGCGCGGGCGACGTGCACGGCTACCTGGAGCTGCACATCGAGCAGGGGGGCACGCTGCACGGGGCGGGGATCCCCATCGGCGTGGTGGAGGGGATCGTGGCGCTGCACCAGTGGGAGGTGACCATCGAGGGGTTTGCCAACCACGCCGGCACCACCCCCATGGACCAGCGGCGCGACGCCATGCTGGCCGCCGCGCGCTTCACCGAGCTGGTGAACCGCACCGTGCGCGGCGAACCCGGGCGCCAGGTGGGCACGGTGGGGCGGCTGCAGGCGTACCCCGGCGCGCCCAACGTCATCCCCGGCAAGGTCGTCTGCACGCTCGAGCTGCGCGACCTGGACCAGCGCAAGGTCGTGCGGCTGTACGAGGCCATTCGCGCGGAGGCCGCGCGCATCGCCTCCGACACCGGGACCACCTTCGCCTACAAACCGCTCACCGTGCATGACCCGGCGCTGTGCGACCCGCGGGTGCGCGCGCTCATCGGCGACAGCGCCGCGGCGCGCGGCCTCGCCACCCGCTCGCTCCCCAGCGGGGCGGGGCACGACGCGCAGAACATGGCGCGCGTGGGCCCCATGGGGATGATCTTCATCCCCAGCGTGGACGGCATCAGCCATTCGCCGCGCGAGTACTCCACGCCGGAGTCCATCACCACCGGCGCCACCGTCCTCCTGGAGGCGGTGCTGCGCATGGACGCGGCCCGCTTCGACACCCCGTGACCGTCATGCGCGCCCTCCACACCGCCGTTGCGTTGGTCGCCGCCGGCACCCTCTCGGCGTGCGCCTCGGCCCCCAAGGCGCCTCCCGCGCCCGCGGAAACCGGCGTGCGCGCGCTCCCCCCCGGCAGCGAGCCGCCGCCTCCCGACCGGATGCCCGCGGGGTTCCGCACCGCCTTTGGTGCCAATGACGCGCGCGCGCGCGCCATCGCCTTCTACCAGGCGTGCGCCGCCACCGTGTCGCGGCTGCGCGCCAGCGGCACCTTCGGACCGGCGGCACGGGCGCCGCGCCTGTTCCACTGCGAGCGCACCGCCGACGGGGTGCCTGTGGGGGGCGTCTTCGACATCGACAGCGCCTTTGCCAAGGTGCAGCGGCTCGCGCTGGTCCGCCTGGACGGCGCGCGCCCGAAGCACGCGGATGCCGTGGACACCGCGCGCATCGCGCGGCAGGCGCAGGTGGCGCGCGATGCCAACCGCCAGGTGGCCGACGCATGGCGCAAGCAGGGGCGCCCGTTCTTCATCGTCCCCTATTCCCCGCCGCAGGGCCCCGCCGAGGCGTGGGTGATCCCGTACCCCACGCGGGTGCGGTCGGTGATCCTGGGGGGCGAGGTGGCCTTTGCGCGCGGCGCGGGTGGGGCGCTGGCGCGCGTGGCCGACCACGCGGCGGCGTGGCGGCAGGTGGCGGTGCCGGCTGAGGGGCCGGTGGTGCTGGCCAGCGCGGAAGCGGACATCGCGTCGGTGGCCGACCTGGTGGTGGCGCGTGGCCTCGCCGAGCAGGGACGGCAGGTCACCGTGGTCACGCGCACGGCGCGCAGCGCGCTGGTACCCGGGGTGGACCCGGAGACCGGCGCGCGCGTGGTGTGGGAGCACGCGCCGGCGGGGCGGTAGACCGGGGGACGTCGCGGCGCCCGAAGCGGGGTCGCCGGGATGGCGCATCGGAGTGCCCGGCGACCAGCGCGTCCTGATGATCAAGGATCCGCCCCCTCCCGCGGTCCCGATGCTGACGTACGTGGAGCGGCGGTTCCCCGAACTCCTCGCCAAGGAGGCGAAATGAGCGACGTCCAACGCACCGACGAGCTCCCCACCGCGAACCGGCGTCCGCGCAACGACGAGCTCGACGTGTACGGCCTGTCGCACCCGGGGCTGGTGCGCACCGACAACCAGGACCACTTCCTGCTGGCCAACATCAACAAGCGGGTGGAGGTGCTGCACACCAACCTCACCCGCGAGGGGCACCTGATCCCGGACGGCGAGCAGCGGATGGCGTACCTGGCGATGGTGGCCGACGGGGTGGGGGGCGGCGCCGGGGGTGGGGAGGCCAGCGCCACGGCGGTGCAGGCCACGATGGGGTACGTGGACGGCATGATCGCCGCCTACCTGGCCAACCGCGACAACGAGGCCGAGTGCGGGGCGCTGCTCCAGCAGGCGGCGCAGCAGGCGCACGAGGCGGTGCTGGCGCGCCGTGCCGCGGCGGGGGTGGTGGGGACGATGGCCACCACGCTCACGGTGTACCTGGGGATGTGGCCCGCCTACTACCTGCTGCAGGTGGGCGACTCGCGCTACTACGTGTACAACCAGGGGACGCTGCGGCAGGTGACGCGCGACCAGACGGTGGCGCAGGACCTCGTGGACCTGGGGGCGATGACCCGCTCAGCCGCGCTCCGCACGCCCATGGCGCACGTGCTCTCCAGCGCCATCGGGGCCGACGCCACGGCGCCGGTGGTGCACAAGCTGGCGTCGGACTGGGGGAACGTGCACCTGCTGTGCAGCGACGGGCTCACCAAGCACGTGAGCGACGCGCGCATCGCCGAGGTGCTGGGCGGGATGACCAGCGCGCGGGCGGCGTGCGAACAGCTGGTGGCGGACGCGCTGGCCGGCGGCGGCACCGACAACGTCACCGTGGTGGTGGGACGGACGGTGCCGAAGGACGGGGGGTGAGCCCGGCGGTGGGGCTGAGCGTCAGGTCGGGCCAGCGGCGGTGTCGGGACGGTGCGACGCGCGCCGTGCCACCACGACCGCCATGAACAGCAGTCCGGTGGCCATCAGCAGGGTCGTGCCCGGCTCGGGAGCGGTGAGGCTCATGACCGACGCATTGGCGTTGACCGAGACGTTGTTGATGCCGAAGTTGTTGGGCGGCAAGGAAGCGGTGAGCCCCAGGAATCGGAGGCGGCGAATGTCGCCGGCGGTGCTTGCGATGCCCGCGAAGACCGCGGACCCGTCGTTGGCGCCGTTGGACGTTCCGGCAAAGTCAAACCCGGTCAGCAGGTTCCCGAGAACATCGTAGGCCTCGATCCGGGCGGTGAAGGCGCCGAAGCCGGCGGCTTGGAATTGTGCGCCGGCGGAGGCCACGTTGCCGGAAAACAGGATGTCGAGCGGACCGCTGTCCGCAACGAGGAATGGGTCCCCGTTCGTGAAGTTGCCGACGCCGATCCCCGCCTGCATCAGGAAGAACGGCGTGGCCCCGACCTGGGACACGGTGGCGGTCAAGGCGGTCCCCGTGACGTTCACGGCGAGCGGGTTGGGCAGGGAGCTCAAGAACGGCCCGGAATTCGCCCAGTTGATCAGCCCCGAGCCGCCAACGGCGGCGCGGTTGGAGACAAACGCGTACTGCGCGGCGAGCGGTGCCGCCGAGGCGAGCGACAAGGACAGCGACAGCGCCATGGTGACGGCCATTCTGGTGCGATGCAACGTGCCTCCGAGTGGTGGGAAGTCCAGCGTCACCACGGAAGCAGGGCAACTGGCGTGCCGGAGCATACGGCACACCCACGCGTGCATAACCAGTTAGGAATCAAGCGATTGGACCTGTGTGCCAACCGGCGCGGCTCTCAATCAGGCCCCGCGTGTTGCGGACGCGCCACACATGGCGCCACACTCGGCGCGTGGAACCGGAAACCGTGGCGGCGACGCAACAGGCCTGGGCGGCCGCGGAGCGGGGGCGCGAACGTGAGGGTGGTGGCGGCGCTGGTGGCCTTGAAGGTGAACTCCCGCCGGTACCAGGTGGTGGCGGTGGGATCCGAGTCGGGGACCTCGAAGGTCATCGGAGGGCTGCCGCTGATGTCCACCACCACCTGGCGCGGGTTCAGCGTCCCTCCCTGTTCGGTGGACCGCGGCCCCGCCATCCGGCCCCTACGACCAGTCAGGGCCCCACGCCAACTACGACGTGGCCCCCGACGGGCGGCGCCTGCTGCTGCTCAGGGCCAGGGAGGAGAGCGGCCAGGGGGTCCTGATGTTCAACTGGGCCGCCGAGGGGCGGGCGCGGCGGCGAGGGCCGTCGCGCGCGGCAGGGCGGCCCCGCGCTCAGCGCGCGCGGCGGCGGCGCAAGGCCAGCAGCGCGAGGAACCCCGTGGCCATCAGCAGGATCGTGTCCGGCTCGGGCGCGACGGAGATGAGGCCCGCAGGGGGGCTGCCAGCAACTGGGTTGACGGACACGTTGTTGAGGGCGAACGAGGCACTGCCGTTGTTGAAGCGGACGCGGCGAATGCCGCCCGTGGCACTGGAGATCCCCGCGAACACGGCCGACCCGTCTTGGGCGTTGCTGCTGTTGCCGCCGAAGTTGAACAAGGCCAGGCTGTTGCCCATCGCGTCGAAGGCTTCGATGCTGCCGGAGAATAATCCCATGAAGGATGGTTGGTACTGCGCCCCCACCGCCGCGACGTCGCTGCTGAACGCAATGTCCAGGGACGGGGATAGCGAGAGCAGCAGCGGATCCCCGGCGGTGAAGTTGCCAATCCAACCTGCTCCCTCGGCAATCCGGATCAGGGCGGAACCGCTCGAAACACTGGCCGTCAGCGACGTCCCGGTCACGCTCACCGCGAACGGATTCCCCTGTGGACCAGTCGGTATCGTCCCCCAGTCAATCAACCCCGCACCGCCGATGGCCGCGCGGTTCGACACGAGGGTGTACCGGGCCGCGGCCGGCGCCGCGGTGGACAGCGAGAGGGCCAGGAACAGCGGGAGGGTGATGGCATACCCAAGGCGTCGCTTTGCATCTCCGCAGGTGAAGGGCTCCCAGATTCGGCCGCGACGGCAGCAACCCTCATGCCACGGCGGCGCCCGCAACCGTCCCCACACCGGTTTCCAGAGGGGGAACGCGTGCCGAGGCGGGTGGGGCGCGTCGCGGCGGCCGCCCGCAGGCTGTGGCGCGAACGCCACACTTTGACCAGTAATCAGGGGTTCCGAGGCGTCCCTGTTGCGTCGAGGCCACAGATGCAAGGCTGGCCGCGGTGGCGCCCCACCGCCGGCGGAGGGACATTTCGCCCGTGACCGACACCCTCACCCGCCTCGCCACCGCCCTGGCCGACCGCTACCGCGTCGCGCGCGAACTCGGCGCCGGCGGCATGGCCACCGTCTACCTCGCCCACGACCTGCGCCACGAGCGCGACGTGGCCATCAAGGTGCTCCACCCCGACCTCGGGGCGGCCTTGGGCGCCGACCGGTTCCTGGCGGAAATCAAGACCACGGCCCGGCTGCAGCACCCGCACATTCTCCCGCTGCTGGACAGCGGCGCGGCCGACGGCCTGCTGTACTACGTGATGCCGTACGTGCGCGGGGAAACGCTGCGCGCGCGACTGGAGCGGGAAACCCAGCTGCCGCTCGCCGATGCCCTCCGCACGGCCACCGAGGTGGCCGACGCGCTGCACGTGGCCCATGCCGCCGGCATCGTGCACCGCGACATCAAGCCGGAAAACATCCTGCTGCAGGACGGGCACGCCCTGGTGGCCGACTTCGGGATCGCACTGGCCGTGCAGAGCGCCGGCGGCGCCCGCATGACGCAGACCGGGCTGTCGCTGGGCACGCCGCAGTACATGAGCCCCGAGCAGGCGATGGGGGAAAAGGCGGTCGACGCCCGCGCCGACATCTACGCCCTGGGCGCCCTCACCTACGAGATGCTCACCGGTGACCCGCCCTTCACCGGGTCGAGCGTGCAGGCCATCGTGGCCCGCGTCCTTACCGAGCGCCCGGCCTCCATTCGCGCGGTGCGCGACACCGTGCCCGCCGGGGTGGAAGCGGCGGTGCTCACCGCGCTGGCCAAGCTGCCGGCCGACCGGTTCGCCACGGCGGCGCAGTTTGCGGCGGCGCTGCGTGAGCGGGGCGCCGCCGGAAGCGATGCCGTCGTCGCCGCGCCGGTCGCCGCGCCAGCGCGGGCCCGCGCACGCATCGGCGTCGCGCTGGCCGTCGCTGCCGCCGCAGCGGCCGGCTTCCTTGGCGGCCGAACCGGCTCGGCCCCCGGCGCCGACAGCGCATCGCCCATTCTGCGCTTTCCCGTCAGCATCGATTCCCCCTACCGCGCCACCAGCATCGGGGCCACGCTCCTCCACGATGGCTCGGGGATCGCCTTCATTGGCGACGGGCCGCCAGGGCACGGCGTCTACGTGCGCCGCTTCGCCGACACGACCTTCCGGTACCTCGCGCTCCCCGACGCCTCGGTCGGCACGATCGCGACCCCCGACGGACGCGCCCTCCTGAACTACGTGTTCACCAGTTCCGGGCTGTCCCGCGTCATGATCCTGCCGCTCAACGGCGACCCGGCGCGCCCGTGGACCGACTCGCTCCGCTACGGACTCGCCGTGGACGCCGAGGGGTGGGTGTGGGGGAGTCACCACGACACCGATGGCCTGTTCCGCGTGGCCCCCGACGGCGCACGCACGGAACGGCTCACCCGCCCCGACACCGCCGCTGGCCAGGCCACCCACCGGTTCCCGATCCTGCTGCCCGAGGGGAAGGGGGCCCTCTTCAGCCTCGGCTGGCGCGATGGCCGCCCCATCGAGATCGGCCTGTACGATGCCGGCCGCCACACGGTGCGAAGCCTGGGCCCGGGCGTCCCGAACGCACTCATCGGGGGCCGCTATCTCGTGTACGCGAACGACGCGCTCACGCTCCTCGCCCAGCGGTTCGACGTCGAGCGCATGGCGCTCGTGGGGCCGGCCGTCCCGGTCGTGGAGCGGGCCAGCACGCCATCGGGGGTGTTTGGGGTGGTGGCCGCGCGCAGCGGCGATGCCCTGTACTTCCTGCGCCCCCCCGGCACCTGGTCCATCGTCCGCCTCGATGGCTCCACCGCCACGCCGTGGATCAGCGGTCGCGGCGACGACCCCCGCAATTTCCGCCTGGCCCCCGACGGGCAGTCGGTCGCGCTGGAGACGGCCACCGGGATCGAGTTCCGCACCGGCGACGGGAGCGTGCGGCGATTGCCGCTGCCGGGATCGGTCACGCTTGCCGGCTATCTCCCCGACGGCTCGGGGGTGACCTTCACCCGTGATCGGTCCCAGGGGGGCCACAGCGCCGGCGTACCGGTCGAGGTGGCGCCCGCCGACGGCTCGTTGACCCCGCGTCGGCTCGACAACGGCCCGATCGCGCTCCCCACGGTCCTGGCGGGATCGCTCGTGGGCATCGGCAGCGCGGGGGTCGTCCTCCCCCAGAAGCGCGAATTGCGGTTCTTCCCGCGCGGTGGCGCCCCGGCGCTCCGCATCGCCGAGAGCGGCGGGGCGCCCGTCGTCTCCCCCGACGGCCGGTTCGTGGCCTGGACCCGCCGCTCGAGTGATCCGACCGCCTCGAGCGTGGTCATGGTGTCGGCGCTCCCCCCAGCGACCGGCAGCTGGGAGGTCAGCGCCGGCAGCATGCCCCGCTGGGCGGCGGATACGCGCACGCTGTATTTCACCGAGCCGCGCATCTCGTACGACACCCGGCCGAGCGCCATCCTCAAGGTCGCGGTCGGCGCCGGCGCCGCCTTCTCGGCGGGCCCGGTGTCGGTGGCCGCGAAGCCACCCGCCAACGCGACCTCGTCGTGGGACGTGGGGCGCGACGGGCGTATATACTGGCTTACCAGCACCGCCCAGCAGCAGATCGTCTTCGTGCACAACTTCGCCCGCCTCATCGACAGCGTGATCACGCAGACCGGAGTCACGGCGAAATGACGGACACCCTCGCCCGCCTCGCCGCCGCCCTCGCCGACCGCTACCGCGTCGAGCGCGAACTCGGCGCCGGCGGCATGGCCACCGTCTACCTCGCGCACGACCTGCGCCACGAGCGCGACG
>JAGWYS010000053.1 GCA_018969225.1 Gemmatimonadota bacterium
CTTCACCGCCACTGCTCCCGCACATCGGGGCGGCCGGATTCGAACCGGCGACCTCCTGCTCCCAAAGCAGGCGCGATACCGGGCTACGCTACGCCCCGTGCCTCCGAATCCGCTCACGGGAGAACCACCCCCCGCGCGCCTCAAGAACCTGTTCCCTCAAGAGCCTCAGATCATAGCACGACCCCGTCGCGTGGTCAACCGCGTCCCCCATCTTCGAGTTCCCAAGGCGACGCCGCGGTTCCCTCACGCCCCTGCCTCTGGTCCCAACGCCTGGGACAGCCTGTCCAAGAGCGATCGGAACGCCCGGCCACGGTGGCTCACCATCCCCTTGGCCGATCGACTGGCTTCGCCGAACGCCAGGCCCAGCTCCTCACTCCAGAAGACCGGGTCATAGCCAAACCCCTCGGAGCCGACCGGGGCCTGCAGGATCCGCCCCCGCACTTCCCCCTCAGTCACCACCTCGCCACCCGACCACACCGCCGCCGCCGCGCACACGAAGCGCGCCCCCCGAGCGGCGGTCGACGTGGCCCCCACGGTCTCCAGGGCCTGCAGCAGGTGTCGGATATTGGCGGCGTCCTGCGCCGCTGCCGTACCGCCGGTGACCCCGCTCCACCGCTTGCTCCGCACCCCGGGCGCTCCCCCCAACGCGTCGACCGCCAACCCGCTGTCGTCGGCCAGCACCACCCCGCTCCCGCCGCACCGCACGGCAAAATGGCGTGCCTTGGCCAGCGCATTGCCGGCAAAGGTCGGCTGGTCCTCCAATTCCTCCTCGGCGTCCGACGCGGGGACGCCGACCTCATCCAGCGTCACCACACGCCACCCGCGCTCGGCGACGAGGGGGACCAACTCGCGCAACTTCCCGGCGTTCCGCGTGGCCAACACCAACTCCTTCAAGGAGAGCCCCCACCGCCCAGCACCCGATCCTGCGCGGCCGCGAGCACGGCGATCCCTCCCGATGCCGCGTCGAGGAGCGCCTGCAGCTCCATCGCACTGAAGGTCCCCTGCTCCCCCGTCCCCTGCACCTCGACGTAGCGCCCCTCGCTGCTCATCACCACGTTCATGTCCACCGCCGCCCGGACATCTTCGGCATAGTCGAGGTCGACCCGCACCTCCCCATCCACCACCCCCACGCTGACTGCCGCCACCCGGCGCCGGACCGGGGACGCGGGGATGCGCCCCGTCGCCACCATCCAGGCAAAGGCATCGCACACGGCCACGCACGCGCCGGTGATGGCCGCCGTCCGCGTCCCGCCGTCGGCCTGCAAGACGTCGCAGTCCACCTTCACCGTGTGCTCCCCGAACCCGAAGCCGTCGAGCATCGCGCGGACGCTTCGACCGATGAGCCGCTGAATCTCCTGCGTGCGCCCGCCCACCTGCGACCGTTCCCGCCCCGTACGGGTCTTGGTGGCCCGCGGCAGCATGGCGTATTCGGCGGTGATCCACCCCAGCCCGCTGCCGCGGCGCCACCCGGGGACGCCGTCCTCGACCGACGCGGCGCACAGCACCCGCGTGTCGCCGAAAGCCACCAGGCACGACCCTTCCGCATACGGCACGGCCGCGCGCTCCAGCACCAGCGGGCGAACCGAGCGGTTGTCGCGCCCGCGACGCCCCTCGGCAGGCCTCCCCCCCGTCCCTCCGTCGTCAGTCACGCAGCCTCGCAAGGATCGATGTGGTTGATTGCCCGGGGACCAGCGGCACCACCACCACCCGCCCCCCGCGCGCCGACACCACCCCGGCTCCGACAATCGTGGCCGGCGTGTAATCCCCCCCCTTCACGATGACATCCGGCTGCAGCGCCTCCACGAGGGCCAACGGCGTGTCGTCGTCGAACAGCACCACGGCATCCACCGCCTCGAACGCCGCCAGCACGCAGGCCCGGTCCGCTTCCGGGCGCACCGGGCGCGTCGGCCCCTTGAGGCGTCGCACGGACGCGTCGCTGTTGAGTCCCACCACCAGCGCGCTCCCCTCCCGCCGGGCGGCCCACAGCACCTCCACGTGCCCCGGGTGCACCAGGTCGAAGACGCCGTTGGTGAACACCACACCCTGCGGCTGCCGCGCCCGCCACGCCACCGCCTGCGACCAGGTGAACACCTTGTCGCGAGGCTCGCGGAGGTCCCTCACCACTGCGACTGCACTCCCTCGACGAGGTCGGCCATCAGGCTTTCGATGGCATTCCGGCGCCCCTGCACCTCCCCGCCCTCCGGATACTGCCCCTCCCGCGACATGCCGGCACGCTTCAGGAGCGTGCGCCCGGTGGTCTGGTCCACGATCTCCAGATCGATGACCAACTGCAGGCGGCGACGGGTGGATGTGGTCTGCCGCGGGTCGGCACTGGCCCCCGCCGGAAGGTCCACCTCATACCGGGAGATCGTGCCGCGCACCACCATGTCCGCCTTGGCCTCGGGCGCCTCGCGCAGGTTGAGGCGGTCCCGCAGGGTTGCACGGACCTGCTCGAACAACTCGCGCTGGAGCTCCGGCACCGCCGTCTGGTTGTCGAACGGCTGGATGGCCACGGTGCGCAGGTTGCGCGGCAACCCGCCCCCCCCGGCGAACCCGTAGCACGCCGACGTGATCGTCAGCAGGGCGGCCACCACCTGCGTGAGGCGCCCAGCCCGCCACCAGCCCCCCCCCGGTGCGGCGGCAATCCGTTTCCGCTCCGTCGCCCGCTCACCGCCCGGAAGGCCGGCGCCAGATTCCCTCATCGAACCCCTCCACGGTGGTGGTGTCAGTGACGGCAATCGTGAGCCGTCGCTTGCTGCGCTCATGAACATAGTGCAGGCGCCACAGGGCACCGGACGCCGACTCCCGGCGGATCCACTCCACCACCCGCCCACCCTCGATCCGCTCCATGCGCACCAGCCCCCCGCGTGCATAGTGCAGGCGCCACGCGCGCCCGTCAGCGCCGGCCGCGTCGGCCCCGCGCAATGTTCCAATGTCTGCCCGCAGCGTGTCGCCCGCCATGCGCGCCACCGTGTCCGGAGCGGGAGGCACCACGCGTCGGCCCAGCGTCGCCCACAACAGGGGAACCGGGGGCAGAAATCGCCGCACGAGGTCGATCCCCGGCACCTCAAGGGAATCGCCCACCAGAATCGCATACCCCCCGGCCAACCCGTTGGCCAGGAAGAAATCCAGCCGAGCCCGCTCGGGCGGAGCCGATCGCACCGCCCCGTCGCCTCCGGCCTCGAAGGTTTCGTCCTGATACCGCCACGTGAAGCGGATAAGCTGCGTGCGCACCGGCCCATCCGCCGGGGGCAGCAGCGCCGCCACCGGCGCCCCAGCGAGCGGGGCCACTGCCGGCGCACACGCGGCCCCCATCCAGGCCATGACGAGCCATGCCAGCGCCCGCACGCCCCCCCCACCCCATGCGCCCCTCATGGCGCGGCAATGCGGAGCATGCGGTCCCCCTGCGCCACCGCGTCCATGGCCGCCCACCCGTCCACCACCCGACCGAACACGGTGTACGCCCCGTCGAGGTGGGGCTGGCTGCTATGGCAGAAGTAATACTGGCTCCCGCCCGTGTCGGGGCCGGCCGTGGCGAGGCCGAGGCATCCCCGCCCGTGCCGACGACGCGTCCAACTCTCGCGCAAGGTGAACCCCAGCCGACCGCCACTGCCGGCGCTGATGTCACCATCCTGTGCCACGAAATTGGGGACGACACGATGGAACCGCGTGTCGCGGTAGTGCCCCGCGGCCGCCAGATGCAGGAACGCCTCAACCACCAGCGGGGCCTCCCGCGCAAACAACTCGACGACGATGGCGCCCTGATCCGTGTGGATGACGGCCCGTGGCGCCCGCGCGCCCGGTTGCACCCAGTGGCGCACCAGGCGCTCGTAGTCCGCCAGCGGCCGGTCTCGCGCCCCGATGCCTCCCCAACTCGCGGGCAATGGAGCCCGACCGACAGCCGCCGTCGCAGGGGCGGCCAGCGCGGTGGGTGCCCCGGGGATCACGACGCCCTGGCGGCGCGCCAGCGCGAACAGCGCGCGGCGCACCACCTCGGCGCTGTCGGCTTGCCATGCGCGCCGCCACAATTCCTGGTCGCCCCCAAGGACCAGGTGCAGGCTGTCCATCGCGGCCACGCGCACGTTGCGCGACGGATCCGCCAACAGGCGCCACACGGCGGGTGCGGCCGCGGGCCCGAAGGTGGTCAGCGAGCGCGCCGCATTGGCACGCACGCGCTCGCTGGCGTCGGTTGCCAACGTGTCCAGCCGCGCCATGGCGCGCCCCGTCAGCGCGTCAGGCACCAGCCCCCGGACGAGGAGGCGCGCGACGTGCTGCCGCACCTCCTCGTCCGGGTGGTCACCCACGGCCAGCATCGGGAACACGCCGGCCGCGACCCGCGAGCGCGCCAGTGCGTAGGCGGCAGCCCGCACCACCGACGCGTCCGACGCCTGCAACCACGGCACGACCACCTCGGCGGGCACCGGACGCAGCTTGGCCGCGGCCAGCAGCAAGGCGGCACACGGGGCCGCCGCCTCTTCGCCGGCTGGCCGCCGGTCCGCGGCACAGACCCCGTGGGGGCCTAGGGCCACCGCGATCGCGCCACGCGCGGCCTCGCCGATGTCTCCCAACGCCCACGCGGCCTCCGCCGCCACCGTCGGGCGCGCCGCGGCCGCCCCCGCCTGCAGCGCGGCGGCCAGCGCCGGTACGCCCGCCGTATCCCGCCCGATGCCCAGCGCGAACGCCGCGGTGGCCGCCACCCCGGAATCCGCATCCGCCACCCACCCGCGCACCAGCGGAAACCGGGCGCGCAGCTTGAGCTGCCCAATGGCCAGCGCCAGGCGCGCTCTCCGTCCACGCGCACGTCCCCCGCGCAGTGCGTCCACGAGGAGCGTGTCGGGGCGCCGGGCGTCCACCATCTGCAGCAGCCGCGCCTCGTCGGCCACTGTGGCCTGGTCCCACCCTCCGCCACGCCAGACGCCCGCGATTCCGCGCGGCGCGCATCCGGCCGCGAGCAGCGTGCCCACCGTCACCACCGCGGCGACGGGCACGCCGGCTCCTCGCGTGGGGCGCCGCCGCGCCGGCCACCCACCCCATCGAGGCGCGATCAGGGCTCCTCCCACAGCGCCCCCGCCAGCAGGGTGCGGAGTTCCTCAGGGAGCGCGCGCGACCGGCCGTCGGCACCCGTGGCCATGAGCATGGTGGACGCCGTCACCAGCAACCGCCCCCCCTCGGCGTGTTCGATCTGATACGCGAAGGTCAAGGCGCGCGACCGAACGGCGGTGAGCCGGGTCCGCACGCGGATGGGGTCGTCGTACGTGGCACCGGCGTGGAAGCGCATCGAGACGTCGGCCACGGCGAGACGCACCCCCTCCGTCTCCAGCTGCGCGTAAGGGCGTCCCAGCGCGCGAATGAAGTCGGTGCGCCCGATTTCGCACCACACGAGGTAGTTCGCATGGTAGACCACGCCCATCTGGTCGGTCTCGGCATAGCGGACGCGCAGTTCCGACAGCTGTTCGAGCGGCATGCGTGAAAGATGGAGCGGGGGGGCGCCCTGCCGCAGGGGGGCGGGGTGGCCGGTGTTTGTGGGGGTGAGCCCCCGGCGTTAGACTGGCGGGGTGCCAGTGGACCAGCTTCCCACCCCGGCGCTGGTGCTCGGCGACGCCCATCTGGGCGTGGCCCCCGCGCCGTCCGAACGCGCCCTTCGCGCCCTCCTGCGGGATCTCCCCGGCCGGGCGCGTTCCCTCGTGGTGATGGGCGACTTGTTCGACTTCTGGTTCGGCTGGCGCCACGTGATGCCCCGCGCGGGCTATCGGGTGCTGGCCGCGCTCGCGGACTTGCACGACGCGGGAATCCCGGTGCTCTGGATCGGGGGCAACCACGATTGCTGGGGTGGCGACGTGCTCGAGGCGGAAGCCGGGGTGACCTACACGTTGACGCCTTGGCGCGGACGCCTGGGGGCGTGGGATGCGCTGCTCGCCCACGGCGACGGACTGCGGGTCGTCGAGGATGCGCCCTACCGGCGCCTGCGGACGGTGTTGCGGCACCCCCTCGCGATCTGGGCCTATGGCCGCCTCCACCCCGACTTCGCGTCACGGGTGGCCCTCGCGTCCTCGGACACGAGCCGCCATCGACGCGCGGGGGATGAGGGGCGTGGACTGCTGGCCGTCGGGACGGCGGCGCTGGAGGCCCCCGGCGGCCCCCGACTGGTGGTGCATGGCCATTCCCACGTGGCGGCGCTGCAGCGCGCCGGGGCCGGGTGGTATGCCAACGCGGGTGCCTGGTACCTTGACCAGCGGTACCTCGAAGTGGACGACCACGGCATTCGCCTCCGCCAGTGGACAGGCACCGCCAATGATTCGATGCTGGCCGAGGGGACGTTCCCCGGTCAGTGACTCCGACGGAGCGGGAGCGGCGCTAGAAGGGGATCGACGCGACCACCGTGGCGCCCCCCCGTGACGGGGCAGCCGACAGGCGCACAGGCATGTCCCACAGCTGGGCCGACACGAACGCATCGGCGCCCGCGAGCAGGTGGTTGAAGGCCACGACTGCGATCCAGTCCTCGACGTGCAGGCGCCGGGTGCGCTCCAGGTCGGCACTGAAGCGCACCGGCACCGTGCCGCTGCCCGCCAGGGTGGTGCCCTGCACCGTGAATTGCGCGGGCAGCGAGTCGGCCCGGTATCGACGGGCTTCTCGCAGGTCGGCGGAGGAACGGCGCACCATCACGATGGCGGCCAGCTCCACGCTCGCGAACAGCGCCCCCGCCGTGCCGCGCTGGAGGCGCGACTGTCCAAGCCCCGGAAGGCCGAGGGAGTACAAGAAGGCCCGCCGGGCCGACAGCGGCAATGGTCCCCGCGTCCCCACCAGCAAGGCCGGTCGGGACACGCGGGTGATGCGCGGCTGACCACCTGGGCCCGCCGGAACTGCGGATGCCGCGGAGGTATCCGGACGCGCGCCCGCGGCAGCCGCCTGCGCCACCACGGGTTGCACACCCGGCCCGGCGAGGGCGAGCCCCGCCGCCAGCCCCAACGCCCGCAGCGTCCTGTCAGTCGTCACCGAGCGCCGCCACGCACTCGATCTCCACCCGCACATTGCGCGGGAGACCCGCCACGGCCACCGTGGAGCGGGCCGGGCGCGCCTCTCCAAGCACGCGCGCGTACACGGCGTTCATGGCCGGGAAGTCGTCCATGGAGCGCAGGAACACGGTGGTCTTGACCACCCGCGACCACCCCGTGCCTGCTGCGGCGAGCACCGCCGAGAGGTTGCTCAGCACCTGCTCGGTCTGCGCCCCCACCTCGTCACCCACGATCTCCATGGATACCGGGTCCAGCGGGATCTGGCCGGCCGTGAAGAGGAACCCGTTGGCGCTCACAGCCTGGGCGTACGGCCCGATGGCCGCAGGGGCCTGGTCGGTGGACAGCGTCTGCATGGGGCGTCTCACGGTTGGAGGGGACTGCCGTATTGCGAGGAAGACGGGACAACGGGCAAGCCGAACAGGGCACAGCAGGCAGCCAGGGTCTCACGGCCGCACTGCTCCACGGGCACGCCCCGCACCGCCGCCAGCTGCGCGACCGTTCGGGGCACCCATGCCGGCTCGTTGCGCTTGCCGCGAAACGGGACGGGTGCGAGGTACGGGGCGTCCGACTCCGCCAGCAGGCGGTCGGCCGGAATCTCGCGCACCAGGGCGGCGTCCGTCCACCGCTTGAACGTGACGATGCCACTGAAGGAGAGCATCCATCCGGCCGCGAGGGCGGCCTCCGCCAGGCGGACGGTGCCGGTAAAGCAGTGCAGCACGCCGCGCACGCCGGCGGCCCGCGCGTCGCGCAGGAGCGCCACGGTGTCGTCCTCGGCCTCCCGGGTGTGAATCACGAGCGGCCGCCCGGTCTCTGCCGCCAGGGCGACCTGACCATCCAATGCGGCGCGCTGCCGCTCCCGCGGCGCGAAGTCGTAGTGGTAGTCCAATCCACACTCCCCGATGGCCACGGCACCGAGGGCGACCCCCTCGCGGATGGCCTCGGGGTGGCGCACCGGGTCCCATTCGGCTGCGCGGTGCGGATGCAGCCCCGTGGTGTGAAACACGAGCCCCGGGTAGTCGGCGGCCAGCCCGCGGGCGCGCACCGCCGTCTCGGGGGATTCGCCGATGCAGACGAGGGCCCGCGCCCCCTCGGCGCGAGCCCTCGCGATCACCGCGCCGACGTCATCCGCGAAGGCGGCGTCGGCGAGGTGCACATGGCTGTCAGCAAACTCCACCGGCTGCGGACGCCGGATCAGCGGGCGCTGGCGCGCTCCACCCGCCGTCCCGCGGAGCGGGCGGGCGCCTCCACCTCGGCCTGGACCGAGCGGCCGCGGGTCTCGGCGGCGCTGCGCGGGTACTTGGACTCGATCCACAGCAGGATCGGGCCGGCCACGTAGATGGAGGAGAAGGTGGCGACGAAGACGCCGAAGAACATGACCCACGCGAAGGGGCGGATGACCTCCCCCGCGATGAGGAGCAGGGCCAGCGTGGCCGCCAACGTGGTGGCGTGCGTCATGATCGAGCGCGGCAGCGTCTCGTTGATGGACCGGTCGAGGATGCCGGAGAGCGACTGGCTCTTGCCGACCTTGCGGAGGTTCTCGCGGACGCGGTCGAAGATGATGATCGTGTCGTTGGCCGAGTACCCGAGCAGAGTCAGGATGGCCGCGACCACGGTGAGGGAGACCTCGAGGCCGAACAACTTGATGAACGCGACCGTGACGAGGATGTCGTGGGAGGTGGAGAGCACCGCCGCCAGCCCGAAGCGCCAATCGAAGCGGATGGCCAGGTAAGCGAGGGTGAAGAGCGAGGCGATGATCATGGCCATGATGGCGCCGCTGCGCAGCTCGGCGCCCACCTTGGGCCCGACCGCCTCGGTGCGGACGACCTCCACGGCGCCGGCGCCGTACTGCTTGTCGAGCGCCGCCTGGATGGACTTGGCAATCCCCTCGGCGCCGGCGGCCTGCGCCTCCACCTGCCGCTCGTCGCGCGCCCGGATGGTGAATTCCGTGGGCGACCCGAACTGCTGGATCTCGGCCCCGGTGATCCCCGCCGCGTCGAGCGCCGAGCGCACCACCGCCACGTCGGGTGCCTTGGCAAAGCGGACCTGCATGAGGGTGCCGCCGGTGAACTCGATGCTGTAGTTGACCCCCCCGGTAATGCCGAAGGTGGCCATCCCGGCGGCGATGAAGACGGCGGTGGCGATGGCGGCAACGCGCCACCACCGGATGAAGCCGTAGTTGGTGTTGTGGAAGATGCGCAGCATGCGGTCCTCAGATGCTCAGCGTCTGGGCGCCGCGCGAGCGGTTGAGCCAGAGCAGGAAGAAGGTCTTGCCCACGAAGATCGCGGTGAACAGCGACGCGACGAGGCCGGCGATGAGGGTGACGGCGAAGCCGCGGACGGGTCCGGTGCCGTACTGGTACAGCACCATGCCGGAGAGGATCGTGGCCGCCGAGGTGTCCACGATGGCGCTCATGGCGTGCTGGAAACCCTCCTCGATCGCCAGCCGCACCGACTTGCCGTGGTCCAGCTCCTCGCGAATGCGCTCGAAGATGAGCACGTTGGCGTCCACCGCGATGCCGATGGAGAGGACGAAGCCGGCCAGCCCGGGGAGGGTGAGGACGGCGTTGAAGCCGGCGAGGATGGCCAGCGTGTAGGCGATGTACAGGGCGAGCGAGCTGATCGCGAGGAAGCCCGCGAAGCGGTAGTACCCGACCATGATGAGCGCGACCAGCGCGAGGGCGATGCCCAGGGCCAGCACGCCGCGACGCACCGAGTCCTCACCGAGGCTGGCCCCGATGTTGCGCACCTCGGCCACCTTGAGCGGGACCGGCAGGGCGCCCGCCCGGAGCACCAACGCCAGATCCTGCGCGGCCTGCAGGGTGCCCCCGCCCAGCGTGATCTGGCCGTTGCGCCCGATGGCGCTGTTGAGCACCGGGGCGGTCACCACCCGCTGGTCGAGCACGATGGCCATGTTGTCCCGGACGTGCTTGCCCGTCTCCGCCTTGAAGCGGCGGGCGCCCTCGTTGTTGAGGGTGAACTGGACGACGTTCCCCTCGACCGGGTCCGTGTTGGGGCGCGCATCCGTCAACACCTCGCCGGTGATGATCGGGCGGGCATCCAGCACGTAGAGGGTGCGGTACCGCGTCGTCCCGGCGGTGAGGGAATCCACCCCCCAGCGCACCACCTTCCCGGGGGGCAGCGCCCCGCGAATGGACGGCAGGGCGAGCGCCCGGTCGATGGCGGGGAACGCCGACTCCGGGACGATGTACTGCCCGGGCATCTGCCCCGGCTGCAGGCTGGTGGCGAACAACCCGCCCGCCGCCGGCTTCGTGCTGTCCGCCGCGGCCGTGCCAGCCGCCTTGGCGGAATCCGACGCGCTGTCGGACCGCTGGGTGAGCAGCCCCACGGCGCCGGGCGCCTTCGCGCTGTCGCCCGCGGCCGATCCGGCCGAGAGGCCGGCGACACGGGCCAGTTCGTCGAGACGCGGCACGACCTTGTCGAGCGCCTGGCTCTTGTCGACGATCTGGAATTCCAGGAACGCCTGGTTCTGCACGACGTCCTGCGCACGCTGCGCGTCGTCGATGCCCGGGAGTTCCACGATGATGCGGTCGGTGCCCACCTTCTGCACCACGGGCTCGGCCACGCCGAACTCGTCGATGCGCTGGCGGACCACCTTCAGGGCGCGGTCGAGCGCCTCGTCCTTGTTGGCGACGGCCTGCTTCGCCTCGTCGATCTCCAGCGTGAGGTGCATGCCCCCCTGGAGGTCGAGGCCGCGCTTGAGCGGAACCCGCTGCACGGTGTCGTAGACGAACACGCCGTCGCGCTTGACGCGCTCCACCACGGTGCGCGGGAACAGGGCCCACACGGCGGCCAGGAAAAGGCCGGCAATGAGCAGGAGGCGGTACTTCAGGTTGGCCATCGATGCCGGTGGCGAAGGGTTCTAACTGGGCTCCAACACGGGACGGTCGGGCGCCGGCGCACGGTGGCGCCGGACCGACCGGCTTGGCAAGCCCCTTAACCTAGGGGGGTGCTCCACGTGGCGGTAGCCAGCCCTCCCCCACGATCGGTGCCGAGCAGGGCCCTGGCGGACGCGGCGTCCTCGTCCAGCTGAGCCCGCAGCGCCTCCAAGGACGGGAACGCCCGGACGTCCCGGATCCTGGCGAGGAAGTCAATGCGGACAGGCGCGCCGTACCAGTCCCCGGCCGCGTCGAAGCAGTGCGCCTCCAGCAGGCGGGTGCCGTCCCCCACGGTGGGACGCCCGCCGAGATTGCACATGCCGCCAACTGGCCCCGACGGCATCTGGACGATCACGGCGTACACGCCGTCCGGCGGGAGCAGCTTTCGGGGCGTCGGGAGCGGCACATTCAGCGTCGGATACCCCAGCGTACGCCCCCGCCGGTCGCCGCGTACCACCAGACCGGCCACGCTGTAGGGGCGTCCGAGCGCCAGGCCGGCGCGTGCCAAGTCCCCGCCGGCCACGGCGCGCCGGATCCCAGTGGAGGAGATGGCGACTCCCTGCGGCGTGCGCACCGGGTCGAGCACCGTGACCCCGAACCCCCACCGTCCCCCGAGCGCCCGGAGCGCCTCGATGTCGCCCAGCCGTCCGCGCCCGAATCCGTGGTCGTGCCCCACGAAGAGCTCGGCCATTCCCAGCCGGCGCAGCAGGATGTCCCGCACGAACGTGTCCGCCTCACAGGCGGCCAGCGTCGGGGTGAAGGGGAGCACCACCACATACGACACCCCCGTCGCGGCGAGCTGCTCCAGCTTCTCGGTCCGCAACGTCAACCGTGGCGGAGCGGCGGCCGGGTTGACGACCTCCAGCGGGTGCGGCTCAAAGGTCACCACCACGCTCGGCAGCCCGACGGTGGCCGCGCGCTCCACCAGTCGTCGCAAGACGTCCTGGTGGCCCCGGTGCACCCCGTCAAAGCTCCCCACCGTGACGACGGCGCCCCGATCGTCGAGAGGCAGTCCGCGCAGGGGAGGCGGCACGATCGGGTCGGTCATGCGGCCTCGTCCGCCAGCACCACCCGCGGCTGCCACCAGTCCCCGTCGAGACGCTCCCCCACCGCCACGACCTCGCCCTCGAACAGCAATGCGCCGCGGCCACCGGGACGCGTGGCACGAACGGGACGCCCCTGCCGCAGGCGGGCGAGCTGGTCTCGATCCACCGGCTCGTGGGCAATCTCCCCCAGCGCCATCAACGGGGACTCGAGGCGGACGGAACCGGCGGCGACGGCCCCCGGGGCAAGGTGCGCAATCGGCACGGCCTGCTCCACCCGCAGCGGCCCGGATTGGACTCGGCGCAGCGCCGCGCAGTGGGCCGCGGAACCCAACGCTTCCCCCAAGTCGCGCGCGAGGGCGCGGATGTACGTGCCCGCCCCGCAGTGCACCCGAACGTGCAGGTCGGGGCCGTCCCCGCCCATCCACTCCCACCGTTCCACCCGCACGGGAACCGGAGGGAGCTGGACTTCGATGCCGCGCCGCGCGAGCGCATGGGCACGAGCGCCATCCACATGCTTTGCGGAATAGGCGGGCGGTCGCTGGAGGAGGTCGCCGGTGAGGGCCGCCATGGCCCGCCGCAGAGGCGAGGCGTCATCGTCGGCCAGCACATCCGGCGGCGGCACGGGCGCCGTCCGGATCACCACCCCGGTGGCGTCGTCGGTATCCGTCGCGCCCCCCAGCCGGATCGTGGCCTCGTAGACCTTCGGCTCCCCCTCGATCCACGGGAGTAGGCGCGTCACGGGTCCGACCGCCACCACCAGCAATCCGGTGGCGAAGGGGTCAAGCGTTCCCGCGTGCCCCACGCGGCGAGTCCCCGCCGCGCGGCGCACCCCGGCCACCACGTCGTGCGAGGTGATGCCGGCCGGCTTGTCCACGAGGAGGAGCCCCGCCCGGTGCAGCCGCTCCCCGTGGCCGGGCTGGGACGCCGGCGACGCGTCAGCCGTCGCCACCGCCCTGATCCGCCCCCTCCGCGGCCGGGGCGGACAACCCGTCGTCACGCTCCCGCCGGATCCCGGCCAACAACGACTCGATGCGCGACGCGCGGGCCACGCTGTCGTCCACCCGGAAGTGCAGCTCGGGCGCGCTGCGCAGCCGCAGGGCCCGCCCAACGCGCGGCCGGAGGTGGGCCGCCACGCTTCGAAGCCCCTCGAGCGTGGCTTCGCAGTCGGCAGGGTCGCCCATGAGGGAGACATACACCGTGGCATGCCGGAGGTCGCGAGTGGCCTCGACCCCCGTCACCGTGACGAAGGCGCGGATGCGCGGATCCTTGGCCCCTTCCGCGAGGAAGGAGGCCACCTCCTCGCGGATCGCGGCCGCGACGCGGTCGGGCCGCCGCGGTTCGCCCATGACGCCCCCTACCCCTTGGTGGCCTGGTCGAGCGTCCGGGCCACCTCCTCGGTACGGTAGCACTCGAGCACGTCGCCGACCTTGATGTCGTTGAAGTTCTCGACGCCGATGCCGCACTCGTAGCCTTCCTTGACCTCGTTGACGTCGTCCTTGAAGCGGCGGAGCGACGCGATGCCGCCGTCGTACATCTCGACCCCGTCGCGGATGACGCGCAGGCGCCCCTTCCGATTCACGGTGCCGGACCGGACGATGCACCCGGCGATGGTACCGACGCGGGCGACCTTGAAGGTCTCGCGGACCTCGGCCTCGCCAAAGACCACCTCGCGCTGCTCGGGGCGCAGCATCCCCTCCAGGGCGGCCTTCACGTCGGCCACCGCGTCGTAGATGATGCGGTAGAGCTTGATCTCCACGCCCTCGCGCTCGGCGGCCGCGCGGGCGTTGTTGTCGGGACGCACGTGGAAGCCGATGATGATGGCCCCCGACGCCTTGGCGAGCAGAATGTCGCTCTCGGCGATGGCGCCCACGCCGCGGTGCAGGATCTCCACCTGCACCTCCGGGTTGGAGAGCTGGCCGAGGGCGTCGGCCAGGGCCTCGGCAGGCCCCCCCTGGTCCGCCTTGATGACCAGGCGCAGCTGGCGCCGCTGCCCGGCCTGCGTCTGGGACATGAAGTCCTCGAGCGACACCATGCCGCGCGACGTGCGCCGGCTCTTGGCCTCGCGATCGAGGCGCTCGCGCCGCTGCGCGATCTCGCGGGCAGCGGTGGCGTCCTCGACGACGACCAGCTGGTCGCCGGCCATCGGGACGCCGGTGAGCCCGAGGATCTGCACGGGAATCGCCGGCCCGGCGGCCTTCACCTGGCGCCCGCGCTCGTCGAGCATCGCGCGGACGCGCCCGGCGTGGATGCCGCAGATGTAGTCGTCACCCACCCGCAGCGTGCCGTTCTGGACCAGGACGGTGGCCACGGGGCCCTTGCCGGGGTCGAGCTGCGCCTCGACCACCGACCCGGTGGCGCGGCGCTCGGGGTTGGCCTTGAGCTCCAGGATGTCCGCCTGCAGGAGCACCTGCTCCAGCAGCTCCGGCACCCCGGTGCCCTTCTTCGCCGAGATCTCCGAATGCAGCACGGTGCCGCCGAACTCCTCGAGGACAACGTCGTGCTGCAGGAGATCCTGCTTGACCTTGGCGATGTTGGCCGTGGGGAGGTCGATCTTGTTGATCGCCACGATCATGGGGACCCCGGCGCTCTTGGCGTGCGAGATGGCCTCCACGGTCTGCGGCATGACCTGGTCGTCGGCGGCAATGACGATGACGACGATGTCCGTAACCTGCGCGCCGCGGGCGCGCATGGCGGTGAAGGCCTCGTGGCCCGGGGTGTCCAGGAAGGTGATGGTGCGCCCGCCGGCCACCTCGACGTGGTATGCGCCGATGTGCTGCGTGATGCCGCCGGCCTCGCCCGCGACGACGTTGGCCTTGCGGATGTAGTCGAGGAGCGAGGTCTTGCCGTGGTCCACGTGCCCCATGATGGTGACGACCGGGGGCCGCGGCTCGAGCGCCTCCTCGCCGTCCACCGTCTCCTCCTCCGGGAGGTCGGCGCTGTACTCGCTCTCCGCCACCGCCTGGAAGCCGAACTCCCCGGCGATGAGGTCGATCTGGTCGAAATCGAGGCGCTGATTGATGGTGACCATGAGCCCCAGCGTCTTGAACGCGAAGCCCACGATCTGGGTGGCCGGAATGCCGAGGATCTGCGCCAGCTCGGAGACGGTGATGAACTCGTTGACGCGCACGGTCTTCCGTTCGCGCTCGGCGGCGGCCACCCGCTGCGCCTCGATCTCCTCGCGCATCTCCGCGCCGAAGCGACGGCCGGCCCGGCCGCGCGTGGGCGCGCCGCGCATGGCGGTCATGGTCTTCGAGATGTTGGCCGTCACGGCCTCCTGATCCACCGCCCCGCGCTTCCCCTTCTTGCCACGACGCGCCCCGGCTCCGCCGGGGCCGCCAGGGCCGCCAGGGCCGCCGGCAGGCATGGACGGTGCGCCGGCCCCGACGCCCGGGCCGCGTCGCTCGTCGCGACGCCCCTGCCCCATTCCACCGCCCGGGACTGCCGACGCCACGGGGCGCGCCATTCCGGCACCCGGAGACGCACTCGCCACCGGCCGCGGACGGGGGGCGCCCGGGACCACCGGGCGCGGACGCTGCCGATCGGGCGGAAGCGAAAGCGGCGGAGGAGGCGGCGGAGCCACGGGGGCCGCCGATGCGGCCACGGGAACAGGCGCGGGCGTGGCAACCGGCGTCAGGGGCGGCACGGGAGCGGGGGGGGCGCCGACGGGCGGCGCCAAGACGGGCGCCTTTACCGTACCGGCCGGTTCGGCAGCGACCACCGGCGCCGCAACCTCAAGGGCGGGCACCGGAGGGGCGATCGGCACCGTCGCCGGGGCTTCTGGCGCGCTCACCTGCACCTCCCGCTCGACCTGCGCCGCCGCAGCGGCGCTCGGCTCCGCCGCCGGCTGAGGCGCACTAGGGACCTGCACGACCACCTCGGCCGTCTCCGTGTCCCCCTCGCGCGCCTCGATCACCTCGGCCGACTCAGCCGCGACATCCGCCACCGTGTCAGCGGCGCGCCGCCGACGCACGGCGGGGGCCGCCGCCTCGGCCTCAGGCACCGGCGGCACCGTCTCGGCCGGCGGACCGGACCGCCGCCGGCGCGATGCCGCCGCCGGCGCCGCCGGGGCCGCCTTCTCGGCCCGGACGCGCTTCTCGCGCTCCCACCGCGCCCGAATGCGCGACACCTGATCGTCGGTGAGCAGCGTCAAGTGGCTGCGCACCGGCACCTCCATCTGCCGCAGGAGGGCGATCACCTCTTCCGCCGTGATCCCGAACTCCCCCGCCATGTCATGCACACGAAGCTTGCTCACCCCTTCCTCCCGCCGCGAACGGCGCCTGGTGTCGCCGGCCGGGTCTCCCCGGCCACGGCGCCACGAATCCCGAGCGCCAGTCCCTGATCCATGATGCCCACGGCCGCCGTGGAGCTGCGCCCAACGGCGGCCCCGAGCTCGGCGGCACTGGGCCACTCCACGATGTCCACCCGCCGCGCCCGCAACAGCGGCACGACCTTGTCCAACGAATGCCGCGAGGCGTCCTGCGCCACCACCGCCAGCCGCACCTGCCCCGCCTGCGCCTCATGGTGGACGCGCTCGGCTCCCACGACCAGCAGCCGACCGCGCGCGCCCAAGCCGAGCAGCCCCAGGACCTTCCGGCGCACGGGCTCCTCGAGCGCCGGCAGCGCGGCGGCGCCCACGATCACGCCGATGCCCCCTCCCCGCCGTCATCCTCGGTGGTGAGCTCGTCAATGAACGTCATGATCCGATCGGCCTCCCCGGGCGCGATGCCCGGCAGCCGGAGCAGATCCTCCCGCTCCAGATCCATGATGTCATTGAGCGTGCGGTATCCCGCCTCGGCCAGCACCGCCACCGTGGCCGTCTCCAACCCGGTGATCTGCGACAACGGCACGTCCGCCTCTTCCTCACCCGGCAACGGCGCGAAGGGGCTGTCGCCCCGCTCCAGCCACTCCCGGCTGCTGTACAGGTCGATCTTCCACCCGGTCAGTTCGGACGCCAGCCGCACGTTCTGGCCGTTGCGCCCGATCGCCAGCGACAATTGGTCCTCGTCCACCACCGCCTGGATGGTGCGCGTGGCCGCGTCGCTGAACACGCGCGCCACCTTGGCGGGGGCCAGTGCCAGCTTGGCGAATCGCTCCGGATCGGGGGACCACGGGACGATGTCGATGCGCTCGTTCCCGCCAAGCTCCGCCACCACCGCCTGCACGCGCGCGCCCTTGAGGCCCACGCACGCGCCCACGGGATCCACCGCCTCGTCGCGCGACTGGACCGCAATCTTGGTCCGGCTCCCCACCTCGCGGGCCGCCGCCTTGACCTCCACCAGCCCCTGCTGGATCTCCGGCACCTCGAGGCGGAACAGCGCCTGCACGAAGAGCGCATCGGACCGGCTGAGGATCAGCCGCGGCCCCTTGGGGGAGTCCTCCACTCGCTTGAGCACCGCGCGGATCGGGTCGCCCTGATGGAAGTGCTCGCGATGATTCTGCTCCCGGTACGGGACGATGGCCTCCGCCTCACGGAACCGATTGAGCATCACCACCAGCTTGCCCCGCTCGATCTGCTGGACCTCGCCCGACAGGAGGTCGCCCACGCGCCCGGCGAA
Organism: Gemmatimonadota bacterium; assembly: GCA_018969225.1. Lineage (GTDB taxonomy): Bacteria > Gemmatimonadota > Gemmatimonadetes > Gemmatimonadales > Gemmatimonadaceae > Gemmatimonas. The sequence continues at coordinate 17,511 of JAGWYS010000053.1, forward strand.
CTCGTCGCGGATGCGCGTGCGCTCCCCCTCGCGCACGCGCTGGATGATCCGCTGCTTGGCCGCCTGCACGGCCGCGCGGCCGAACTCGGCGAACTCCACCGGGATCTCCATCACGTCGCCCACCTGGAACTCCGGGTCCTCGAACCGCGCCTCCTCGACCAGCACTTCGCGGGCGGGATCGGTCACCTCCTCCACCACCGTCTTGAGCAGCACGATGCGGATGGTGCCCTTGTCCTCGTTGATCTCCACCTCGGCTTGCACCGTGGGGCCGTGCTTCTTGGCCAGGGCGGCATGGATGCCGTCCTGCAAGAGCCCGTGCAGTTCCGCCCGGTCGAGCTGCTTCGAATTGGACAGTTCGCGGAACGCCAACAGTATTTCCGCCGATCCGACCATCCTGGGTGCCCTCATCGTTTCCAGTGAAACGCCAGGCGCGCCTGCGAGACTTCAGCCAGGGGCACCCGCACCTCGCGCCCCCTCGCCTCCCGCACCACCGCCGCCTCCGCGCCGTCCTCGCCGTCCACGGCGAGGATCTCGACTTCCTGCTTACCCCCGGTGACCAACGGACTGGTCACGATGGCCCGACGCCCCACGAACCGGCGCCACTCGGCCACCGACCGCAGCGGACGGTCCGCCCCGGGGGACGACACCTCCAGCACGTACCGCTCACCAACCACCGCCGCCTGCTCCAGGCATGCCTCCAGCGCGCGTGATGCCCGCGCGCAGTCCTCGAGCGTCACCTTGGCGCCGTCCTGCCGGTCCATCCGCACCTCCAGCAGCGGCCGCGCCCGGGATCCCCCGCGGCGAACCTCCACCACCTCGTACCCGAGCGTCGCCAACTCCCGGGCCACCAGCGTTTCGACTGTGTCCGTCACCACCCCTCCCGGCCCGCTGCCCCGATCCCGCGGGCCCACCGGCTGAAAACGCGCCCGCACCGGCGAAACCCAGACCCCGGAGAACAAAAAAGTGTGGGGGCCATCCCCACACTTCAGCGGCCCGCGCAAGGCGGGCCCGGTTCCGGAGCCGGTTCGACCTAACTTGTCAAACCTACGGGTTGGAC
>JAGWYS010000054.1 GCA_018969225.1 Gemmatimonadota bacterium
GCTCAACGCCGGGGCCGACGAGCGCCCGCTGGCGCGCATCGCCTCCGGTGGTGAACTGGCCCGGGTGATGCTGGCGGTCAGCACCGTGCTCGCCGAGCGACAGCAGGTGCCCGTGCTGGTGTTTGACGAGGTTGATGCCGGGGTGGGCGGGGCCGTGGCGTGGCAGGTCGGTGCGCTGCTGCGGCGGGTCGCGGCGCATCATCAGGTGCTGGCCATTTCCCATCTCGCCCAGGTGGCCGCGCGGGCGCACCACCATGTGGTGGTGTCAAAGGGGGCCGTGGGGGCGGTGACCACGGCGGACCTGGCGGTGGTGGACGGGGAGGCGCGGGTGCAGGAGGTCGCGCGCATGCTCGGCGGTGACGCCGAGCGCGAGGTGAGCCGCGCCCACGCGCGGGAGCTCCTCGCACGGGGAGAGGAGCCGTCCTCGTCGGAAACAGCCCCTGGGGCGACAGCCGACGCGGGAACGGCCCCGCGTCGTCAGCGCCGCGGAAACCCGGTGTAGACCCGAAGCTCCAGGCGATCGGTCACGACGGCGGGCACGCTCCCCTGGCCCCCCGCCGCCAAGGGACGCAAGTGCAGGAACGACACCTCGACCGCCAGCCGTGAGGCGCCGTGGAGGGCGGGGGCCAGCGTCGAGAACGTGAGCCCCGCCGCGAGGGAGTGCAGGGCGCGCGAGGGCAGTTGCCAGCCGACAGGCGCCGCTCCGGCGGCCAACGCGGTGGAGTCGGGGCGCTCCGTGTACCGGTCCGCGTCCCAATGGCGGAAGAGATAGCCTGCCATCACCCCGAAGTACTCGCCGATGGCGACCCTCGGCATCAGCTCTCCCTCAAGGCGCATCCCCAGCGTCCGACGGGCTGTGCCGATGCGGAATGGGGTGAACAGCTGTTCGATCTCCCGCGCCGGCAGCAGGACGGCCACTTGGTCGCTCAGGGGGACCGCCGCGCGCACGGTGGCGCCCAACCACGCCCAGCGGTTGAGCACCAAGTCGGTGGACGAGCGCAGCAGGATGGCGTTGGCGCCCTCACCGATCGGGACGTCCAGGGCGTCCTCTGTCCGGTCCGCCCCGGCGGTGCCAAAGCGCCACCCGGCGGCCAACAGCGATCGCACGGCGCGCTGGTTCCCCAACAATCGACGACGCACGGCTCCGCGATCGCTGTCCACCAGCGACCAGGTGGCCCACAGGTCGACGTCGCCGATGCCGGCGCGCCGCGTGTTGCCGAACCGGGTGTACGGGAGCCGCCAGTTGGTGTCGGCCGCGATGGTCGCGAGCCCCCCGGGGCCAAGCACCGTGGTGGCCGCTGCCGGGGCCAACCCCGCCGCCAGCGAGGCAATGCCGAAGCGCGTGAGGTCCGTGCGCAACGCCGACAGGGCGTCGGTCACGGCGGCGTCCAGCGCCGAACCGCGCACGGGCACCACGGGCGCACCTCCCCGGCTGGCCGTACCGTACACCGTGCGCAGGGCGGCGGCCACAGCCTGCGCGCGTTGCAGCGTGGCTTGCGCACCCGCCGGGTTGGTGCGGATGGGGTCGCACCCTGTCGCCGCGCCCCCTTGGCACCGCGCGATCGCCGCCGCCAGCTGGGTTTGGGCCGAGTCCACGGCGCGCAGCAGCGCCCCGTTTTGGGAACGGGCGGTTGCGCCGGCGCTTCCGAACGCCGGGTTGACACCCACCGTGGCCCCGCTGCCGGCGCGATTGAGGATCAGCTGGGCGTTGTCCCGGGACTCGACGTACGGTACCACCAACCGGATCCCGAGCCGCCGCGTGATCCCCCGTTCGATCGTGATGGGGGCCAGGCTCTGCCGCACATCCCCGGCGGCTTCCAGTGCCCCAAGGGAGATGGCCAAGGCGCTGTTGCCGGTGAGCGCTCGGAGCGCCGCCTCGGCGCCCGCCAGCTGCGGGAAGAGCCCCGTGCCGGCCTGTTCGGTGGCCAGTGCGGCCAGATATGGCTGGCGTCGGAGCGGTCCGCGCTCACTCGTCCGCGTGAAGCGCTCGGCGTACTCGTTCCAGAGGCCCCCCACCGAGATCCGGGTGGTGCCTCGGGGGAGGGGGATGGCGTCGTCGCCGCTTCCCGCCACGGCCTGCCCCCGAAGCGGCGAGCCCACCAGCGCCGCTGTCAGGGTCAGCCATGCGGCCACGCGCCGGGCCGCGGCGGCGTGGGGGGCCCGGAAGGGCAAACCGCTGGAGCCGGGAGCGTGCAGGGAAGACTCTCGCATGGGGAACCGGCTAGATTAGCCCGCTGGCCCGGGAGCGTCAACGCGTCCCCCCTCCCTCCGCCCCAGCCCCCTCGCGGTGCAGATCCCCTCCATCCCCTGGCAGCTCACCGGCAATCATTGGCTCTCCATCCCCTGCATCAACCCGGCCGACGGCGCCATTCATGCGCTCGGGGTGCTGCATCGCGGAGCGAGGGCCGCCATCGAGTTTGCGGGCGCCGCCGATTTCGCCGCGCATCCCGGCACCCCCCTCGCCGTGCCGGTGATCCGGATTGACGGAGAGGTGCGGGCGCTGGCAGCCGAGGGGATCGCCTGGGAGCGCGCGGTGGGATGGCTCCCCACGTTCACGTGCACCATGGGGACACTCGTGATCCGGGGCACCGTGTTCGCGCCCTACGGGCGCGATGCGGACATGGCGGGGGCCGTGTACACGATCGGGGTCGAGAATCGCGGGACGCAGCCGGTCACGCTCGAGGTGGCGCTGCAGGGGGCACTGGGGCACCGGCAGCAGCGCGTGCGCACCGCGCGCCCCTTTGCCGACCCGCACGTGGTGCGGGTGGGGGAGGACGGGGTGCTGGTGCTGGAGGGCACGGCGCTTCCCGGGCTGGCGGCCATTGCCATCGGGAGCGACGGTCCGGCGGTGGTGGAGGCGCCCGACGAACCGTCCACGGAACCGCGGCCGTTCGCCCTGCGGCGCACCATCGTGGCGCCGGCGGGGGGCGCGGCCCAGTGCGCCTTCTACTTCGCCGTGGGGCCCGAGCGCGACGGCGCCGAGGCCACGGTGGCGGTGCTTCGGCGTCGGGGGTGGCGCGCCCTGCTCACGGCCACGCGCGAGGCCCTCACGTCATTGGAGCGCGCCACCGGGAGTGACGGGCTCGATCGCCTGCTGAACCGGAACCTCCTGTTCGCGTACTTCTACGCGGTGGGGCGCGGGCTGGACGACGCGCACTACTACCTCGTGCGCTCCCGGGCCCCGTGGCATGCCATGGGGTGCACCGTCCGCGACTGGGAGGCGCTCATGTGGACCCTCCCCGCGGTGCAGTTGGCCGACAGCGGCCTGGCGCGCGAGCTGCTGGTGCGCGCGTGCGAACTGCACGGGTACGCCCCCGGGCAGGGGATCCACTACCTCGACGGCACCCTCTTCCAGCCCGGGTTCTCGCTGGAGGGCGCGGCGGCCTACGCCATCGCCACCGACCGGTACATCCGGGACACCGAGGACGACCAGGTGGTCGAGGATCCGGTGGTGGCGGATACGCTGTACCTCGCGGCCGAGGACATCGCGGCGCGCAAGGACGAGCGCGTGCCGCTGTACGGCACCGAAGTCACCCTGTCGGGGACGCCGGCGACCCATCCGTTCACGCTTCATGGCAATGCGGTGGTGGCCCAGGCGCTGGACGTCTTCCGGCGTACGTTGGATGAGGAGGCCGCCGCCGAGGTCCCCGATCCGGCCGGCGTGCGCGCGGCGATCCGCCGGCATTTCGCGGTGGATCGGGGCGACAAGGCCCGCCTGGCCACCTCCGTGGACCTGTCCGGACAGGCGGCGCTTGAGGATGATCCGGTGGGCTCGGTGCTCTGGCTGCCGCTGTACGATGCGCTCGACCGCGATGACACGCTGTACCGGCGTACCGTGCGGGCCGCTGGCGGTGCCGAGGGGCGGCTGCACGCGCAGTTGGCGCGGCTGGTGGGGCCGGACGCCCAGGAGGTGCTGGCGTGGCTGCGGCGGGCGCCGCTCGACAACGGGGTCGCCGCGGAGCTGGTGGATGCCGAGGGGCGCGCGGTGGGGAACGGGGGGGATGCGGCGCTGGCCGGCCTGCTGGCGTCCACCCTCTGGTACGCCTCGCAGTCGCTGGGATTGCGCGGCTAGCGCAGGGGGCCTGCGGACCGGCGGGCCCCGCTTGTCGGCAATCCGCGCGGGCGGTAGGATTCGACGGTGCAGGCCAGCGTTAGGCCTCGCCGCGGGAATAGCTCAGTTGGTAGAGCACAACCTTGCCAAGGTTGGGGTCGCGGGTTCGAGTCCCGTTTCCCGCTCTGCAGCACGCGTTGCGATGGGTGTGCGCATCGACTGGTGAACGGGAGCGCCGTGGCGCTCCCGTTTCACGTTGGGCCCGGGTGGCGAAACGGCAGACGCAGGGGTCTTAAAAACCCCAGTCCGCAAGGGCGTGCGGGTTCGAGTCCCGCCCCGGGCACCTTGGTTGCCCGTCACGTCGGTCGAGTGCGGCGCCCGCGGCGCGGGCTAGGCGCCGCGGGTCTGCCCCTTGCGGCGACGCGCCACCAGGAACACCACCGTGGCCACGCCGGCCACTTCCGCCAGCACCAGCCATTCCGCGGCGGTGATGGAGGTGAGGAGCCCCAGGATGGCCGCGCACGCCACCCACGGCACCACCGCACCGGCGGGCATGCGGAAGGGCGTGGTCCCCGGCTCCTGGATCCCCAGGCGTCGCAGCTGCCACGCGCCTGCGGCGCACCCGAAGTACACCAGCAGCGCCGCCACATTCGAGATCACCGCCAGCGCCCCAAAGCTGCTGCTGATCGCCAGCGCGCACACCAGCGTGAGCTGCACGATCACCGCCACCCACGGCGTGCGGAACCGCGGGTGGACGGCGGCCACCGCGCGCGGCAGGTAGCCGTCGCGCCCGAAGGCGTAGAGCGAGCGCGGCGAGGCCAGCGACATGCCACTGAGGTAGCCGAAGGTGGAGACCACCACGCCCACGAGGAGCAACTGCCGCCCCCACGGGCCCATCGCCACCCCGGCGGCGTCGGCCAGCGGCGTCTTCGACGCGGCGAGCGCCCCCCCCAGCACCCCCTGCGCCACCAGCTGCACCACCAGGTACAGGATCGTGACGCCGCTCATGCCGATCAGGATGGCGCGCGGCACTGTCCGCGAGGGGTCGCGGACCTCGCCACCGGGCACCATGGCGCTCTCCACGCCGGTGAAGGCGAACAGCAGGACGATGGAGGTGCGCGTGATGGTGGACACGGTGGGCGTGTCGGTCACGGCCAGGTTGGCGGGCTGGACGGCCCCGATGCCGAGCGCCACCAGCAGCACCAGCGGCACCAGCTTCAGCACGATGGTGAGCGTGTTGAGCCGGCTGCCGTGCTCCACGCCGATCACGTTCACCACGGCGAACAGCCCGAACACGAGCACCAGCCCGGCCGCCCGCCCCCCGGGTGAGGCAAAGGCCGGGGCGATGGCCCCGAGGCTGTCGATGAAGACGTTGGCCACGGCCGCCACGGCGGTGACCCCGATCATCCACGTCATCACGCCGACCATGTAGCCGGCGAAGGGGCCGAAGGCGGTCTCCACGTAGGCGTAGGGGCCCCCGGTCGCCGACACGCGGCTCCCGGCCTCGGCGATGCTCATCGCGATCATCGCCATCACCGAGGCGCACACCACGTACGCCACCGGCGCCGCCGGCCCAAGGCTCTCGGCCACCACCGACGGCAGTCGGAAGATCCCCCCGCCGATGGTGACGTTGGCGATGGCGGCGGCCAGCCCCAACGGGCCGACGGCGCGAAGCAATCCGGCGTCGCGGGTACCCGGGGACGCGGTCATGGGCGGACGGGGAGGAGGGTGGGAGGCGCGGACGGGGCGCTGTGCGCGGGGAAGCTACCGCCAGGACCGTCCGTTCGCCCCGCCCCGCCGTTGGAGGAGGCCCCGGGGGGGCGTACTTTTCGTCAGTCCGCGGCGCAGGCTGGTGCTGCGCGCCTGCTCCTTCCTCCTCGCTCCCCCTGCCATGTCCGCGCCCGCATCCCGCTGGCCCGTGGCCGTCCTCGGCGCCACCGGCGCGGTCGGCCAGACCTTCATCCGCCACCTGGCCGATCATCCGTGGTTCGAGTTGGTCGAGGTGGCGGCCTCGGAGCGGAGTGCGGGGCGCCCGTACCGTGACGTGGTGCGGTGGCTGGAGGGGACGATGCCGGAGCGCGCCGCGCGCCTCACCGTGCTGCCGTGCGATCCGGCGGCGGTGACCGCGCCGCTGGTGTTCTCGGCGCTGGATAGCGGGGTGGCGGGGGAGGTGGAGGCGGCCTTCGCCCGCGCGGGACGGTTGGTGCTGAGCAACGCCAAGAACTACCGCATGGCGGAGGACGTGCCGCTGGTGATCCCCGAGGTCAACGGCGACCACCTTGGGCTGCTGTCGCGGCAGCGGGCGGTGCGTGGGTGGTCGGGGGGGATCGTCACCAACGCCAACTGCGCGGTGACGGTGGTGGCGCTGGCGCTGGCCCCGCTCCACGAGGCGTTCGGGGTGCGCAAGGTTGTGGTGGCCACGCTGCAGGCGGTCTCCGGCGCCGGCTATCCAGGCGTCCCCTCACTCGACATCCTGGGCAACGTCATCCCCTACATCGGCGACGAGGAGCCCAAGATCGAGTCGGAGATCACCAAACTGCTCGGGCGGCTGACGGGGGACGCCATCGAGCCGGCGCCCGTTGTGGCCAGTGCGCACGCCAACCGCGTGCCGGTGGAGCACGGCCACACCGCCTGCCTGTCGGTGGGCTTCGAGCGCCCCCCGACGGTGGCGGAGGCGCTGGACGCCCTGCGCGCGTGGCGTGGATGGCCCGCGGTGCAGGGGCTCCCCAGCGCCCCCGCGCCGGCGCTGGTGGTGCGCGACGACGCCGACCGGCCGCAGCCGCGCCGCGACGCTTTGGCAGGGAACGGCATGGCCGTGACCATCGGGCGCGTGCGCCCCGACCCGCTCTTCGACCTGCGGTTGGTGGCCATGGCGCACAACACCGTGCGCGGCGCCGCGGGGGGCTCCATCTTGAACGCCGAACTGCTGGTTTCCAGCGGGCTCGCCGGGACCCCGCCCACGGGGTGACCGGCGGGGCGCCCCGCTTCGTCCGTCCACCTTCCGCCACCGATCCCATGCCGTACTCCGTTGCGACCCTGGAAACGCGCCTGGGGGACCCACACCTGCTGGACGCGGGCGCACCGCTCCCGCACGACGCGCAGCCGCTGTTCGACCACGCCATTGCGCTGCTGGAGCGCGGCGAAGTGCGCGCGGCCCGACGGGGCGAGGACGGTCGCTGGCAGGCGGTGCCCTGGGTGAAGCGGGCCATCCTGCTGGGGTTTCGGCTGGGGCGTGTGGTGGAGATGTCCCCCGAGGGCGGCCCGTTCCACTTCATGGACAAGGAGACCTTTCCCACGCGCGCCTTCCGGCTGGAGCACCAGGTGCGCGTGGTCCCCGGCGGGTCCTCCGTGCGACGCGGCGCCTATCTGGCGCCGTCGGTGGTGTGCATGCCGCCGATGTTCGTGAACACCGGCGCCTATGTGGGGCGGGGAACCATGATCGACTCGCACGCGCTCGTGGGCTCGTGCGCGCAGATCGGCGAACGGGTGCACCTGAGCGCCGCGGCGCAGGTGGGCGGTGTGCTGGAGCCGGTGAACGCGTCGCCGGTGATCATCGAAGATGACGTGGTGGTCGGGGGCAACTGCGGCGTGTACGAGGGGACCGTGGTGCGCGCGGGCGCGGTGCTGGGCGCCGGCGTGATCCTCACCCGCGGGACGCCGGTGTACGACCTGGTGCATGAGCGCGTGCTGCGCGCCACGGCGGCGCACCCGCTGGAGATCCCCGAGCGGGCCGTGGTGGTCCCCGGCGCGCGCCGGGTGGCGTCCCCCTTCGGCGAACGCGAGGGGCTGTCGCTCCAGACCCCCGTCATCGTCAAGTACCGCGACGACCAGACGGACACCGCCACCGCGCTGGAGGCGTGGCTGCGGTAGCCGTTCCGCGGACGGGAAGGGGCGAGGCGGCGGGGTGCCACTCAGCGCGCCCCGTTGCTACCGTTTCCCCCATGCGACGCGCCTTCCTCCTCGGTGCCGCGGGCCTCGTCCTCCACGAGGCGCTCTGCGTCTACTTCATCATGCCCTTTCCGGGGAGCCAGCGGATCCCCAGCCTTGAAGCGGCCTACCTGCTGTACCGGGGGCGGTGGGTCGCGCGCGCCCTGTGCGCCCTGCTCATCGGGGCCGGTCTCCCGGACGCATGGCGCGCGCGCGCATGGCGCCTGGGGTTCGTCCCGGCGCTCGCGCTGCTGGCCGGTGGCGTCACCTACGCCGTCAACTTCATGCTCGCGGCCGACGCGCAGTTCTTGCAGCCGCTCGTCGTGCGCATGGTCCCCGCAGCCGCCAACACGGTCGCGCGCGACCGGCTGGTCGTGGGCATCGAGGTGGACGGCGAGGCACGGGCCTATCCGCTGCAGTTCATCGGCTACCATCACCAGGTGCGCGACACCGTGGCGGGGCGCCCGGTGCTGGTGAGCTACTGCACGGTGTGCCGCACCGGGCGGGTCTTCTCCCCGGTGGTCAACGGCCGGGTGGAACAGTTCCGGCTGGTGGGGATGGACCGCTTCAACGCCATGCTCGAGGATGCCACCACCGGCAGCTGGTGGCGGCAGGCCAACGGCGAGGCGGTGGCGGGCCCGCTTCGCGGTGCCACGCTGGCCGAACTCCCCAGTCGCCAGGTCACCCTGGCCACCTGGCTGGTGCTCTATCCCCATACCCGCATCATGCAGGCCGACAGCGCCTTCCTCGGGGAGTACGCCAAGGACTACGCCTACGAGCGCGGCACCAGCCGCAAGCAGCTCACCGGCACCGACACCGCATCGTGGCACGACAAGTCCTGGGTGGTGGGGATCACGCTGGGCGGGGCCAGCACCGCCTTCGACTGGAATCGCCTGGAGCGGGAGCGCGTGATCAACGCGGAGGTGGGCGGCACACCGGTGGTGCTGGCGCTGGCGGCCGACAGTGCGAGCTTCTTCGCCTTCGAGCGCCCCGATCGCGCCACCACGTTTGCGCTGCGCGGTGACTCGTTGGTGGCCGACGCCGCGGCCTACGCGTTCAACGGCAAGGGCCCCGCGGGAGCGCTCCGCCCTGTGAATGCCAGCCAGGAGTTCTGGCACAGCTGGCGCACCTTCCAGCCACGCACCGCCCGGTATTGAGCGCGTGGGTGGAGGGGGCAGGGGGGCGGGGATAAGTTTCCGCCTTCACCCTGTCATCCGGAGACTGCATGCGCACGGTGCGTGACCCCAGTGGCGCCACCTGGATCTGCCTCGAACTCCCCGAGGTGCCCGAGGACCAGCGCCCGGCCGCCGCGGCCGCGGGCGACCCGGTGGTGGCCATCGAGTGCAACTCGGGAGCGCATCGGGTCATTGCCCTCGTGTCCCCCGGGTGGGATGAGGCGCTCGAGGATCCGGCGCTGCTGGCGGTGATCCACGCCGGCCGCCAGTAGCGGATGCCAGCGCCCCTCCGCGTGACCGGCGCGGTCACGCCCCCCGGAGACAAGTCCATCAGCCACCGCGCGCTGCTGCTGGCAGCGTTGGCTGACGGTCCGTCCCGCATCCGCCACATCCTCCCCTCCGCCGACGTGGAGGCCACCGCCGGCGCCTTGCGGGCGCTGGGGGTGGCGGTGCCCGTGCTGTCCCCGGAATTCGTGGTGGTGGGGGGTGGCCCCGCCGCGCTCCGCTCCCCGGCGCACCCCATCGACTGCGGCAACAGCGGCACGACGGCCCGGTTGCTGGCCGGTGTGCTGGCGGCCCTTCCCGGCCTCGAGGTGCGCCTTGAGGGGGATGCCAGCCTCAGCCGGCGTCCCATGCGACGGGTGACCGCCCCGCTGGCGGCCATGGGGGCCCAGTTGCACTTCGACGGACCGCCGGGGCACGACGGGCTCCCCCTGACCGTGCGGGGGGGCGTGCTCCGGCCCCTGGTCCACGCCATCCCCCAGGCGAGCGCGCAGGTGAAGAGCGCCCTCCTGCTTGCCGGCCTGCTGGCGGGTGTGGACGTGTCGGTCACGGAGCCGGATCGCTCCCGCGATCACACCGAGCGGATGCTGGCCGCCCGGGGCGTCCGGGTGGACATCGACGGCCGCACGGTGCGCGTCCCGGCGGGGCAGCGGCTCCTGCCGTTCGACACCGACGTGCCCGCGGATCCCTCGTCGGCGATGTTCCTGGCGGCGCTGGCGGCGCTGGCCGAGGACGGCGCGGTCCGGCTGGAGGGGGTGGCGCTCAACCCCACCCGCATGGGGGGCTTTGACCTGCTGCGGCGCATGGGGGTGAGGGTGGCGCTGACGGGACGGCGCGACGTTGGCGGCGAGGAGGTCGGCACGGTGGAGGTCCGCCCCGGGGTGCTGCGCGCCGTGGATGTGCGGGGGGGCGACGTGCCGCGGGCCATCGACGAGCTCCCCATGATCGCCTGTCTGGCGGCCCGGGCTGAGGGAACCACCGTGATCCGCGACGCGCAGGAGCTGCGGGTCAAGGAAAGCGACCGGATCCGCGCGGTGGTGGCCAACCTGCGCGCCATCGGGGTGCAGGCGGAGGAACTGCCGGACGGGATGGCGGTCACCGGCGCGTCCCATCCGCTGGTGGGCACCGTGGTGACCCATGGCGATCATCGCCTGGCCATGGCCTTCGGGGTGCTGGCGGCGCTGCCGGGGAACGCCATTGCCATCGACGACCCCGGGTGCGTCGGCGTGTCCTACCCTGGTTTCTGGGACGACCTGGCGCGCCTGTCGGGGGGGACGGCGGGGCCTGTTCCCGCCGCCCTCGCCCCCGTGCTCGTCCCCCCGTCACCCCCGGCGCCGCTGGTGATCGCCATCGACGGCCCGGCGGCCTCCGGGAAGAGCTCCACGGCCCAGTGGGTGGCCCGCCTGCTGGGGGTGCGGCACGTGGACTCGGGGGCGTTCTACCGGGCCATCGCGCTGCTGGGGCTGCAGTCGGGAGTGCCGGTGCCGGAGTGGACGGCGGCGCAGCTCCTTGGCGAGGCGCACCGGGTGGGGCGACGGCTGACGGCGCAGTCGGTGTTGCCGGTGATTGACGGGGAGGACCGGGACGAGGCGTTGCGGGGTGGGGAGGTGACTGCGGTGGTCTCGCGGGTGGCGCAGATGCCGGCGGTGCGGGCGTGGGTCAACGAGCAGGTGCGTGGCGCGGGTGCGGTGACCGACGTGGTGGTGGACGGGCGCGACATCGGCACGGCGGTGTTCCCGGACGCCGGACTGAAGGTGTTCCTGGTGGCCGACCCCTGGGAGCGGGCCCGGCGGCGCCTCCTGCAGCGCTGGGGGCGTCGCCCGACGGACGCCGAGATCGCCGAGGAGACCGACGCGCTGGTGGCGCGGGACGCGCAGGACGCCGCGCAAAGCACGCCGGCGCGCGACGCGGTGACGATCGACACCACCACGCTGACGCAGGCGGAGCAGGTGGAGCGGATCGTGGCGTTGGCGCATGCGGCGCGCCAGCGGCTGCTCGAGGAACCGGATCCGGGCTAGCGGCCGGCGCGCGGGCGGCGGGGCACGTTGCCCCCCCGGGCGAAGCCCGCTAGATTTCGAGGTTCCCGCTGTTTCTGCCTTCCACCCCGTCTCGGCGCGGCGAGAGCGACATCCGCGCACCAGGAGAGCCTGCCCATGAGCACCGACCTCAGTACCGACGTCGACATCGGCGTCGACGAGTTCACGGCCGCCCCGCGCCTGACGGCGCGCGAGAAGCGCGACCTGCAGAAGAGCCAGCTCCGCCCGCTCGCCAACCGGCGCCCCGAGCTGTACGAGGAGGACGAGTTCTCGTCCGACGAGTACGAGCGCATGATGGAGCTGTACAACGGGACCCTCGCCTCCATCGAGGAGGGGGAGATCGTCAAGTCCCGCGTCCTCGAGGTCCGCGAGAACCTCGTCGTCCTCGACATCGGGTTCAAGTCCGAAGGGACGATCCCGCTCGAGGAGTTCAAGGACATGCCCGACCTCAAGGTCGGTGACGAGGTCGAGGTCCTCCTCGAGCACCTCGAGGACCAGGAGGGCTCGGTCGTCCTGTCCAAGAAGAAGGCCGACTTCATGCGGGTGTGGGAGCGCATCCGCGTGGCCTACGAGGGCGACCAGCCGGTCACCGGCACGCTCGTCAAGAAGATCAAGGGCGGCGTGGTCGTCGACCTCATGGGCGTGGACGCGTTCCTCCCCGGCTCGCAGATCGCCCTCCGGCGCGTCCCCAACATCGACGAGCTGCTGGGCCACACGTACGACTTCCGCATCATCAAGCTCAACAAGCGCCGCCGCAACATCGTGGTGTCCCGCCGCGTGATCCTCGAGCAGGAGCGCGCCGGCAAGCGCGAGAAGCTCATGAAGGAGCTCGCCAAGGACCAGGTGCGCAAGGGCGTCGTCAAGAACATCACCGACTTCGGGGCGTTCATCGACCTGGGCGGCGTCGACGGCCTTCTGCACATCACCGACATGTCGTGGGGGCGCATCTCGCACCCCAACGAGATGGTCCACATCGGCATGGAGCTCGAGGTCAAGATCCTCGACATCGACTGGGACCGCGAGCGCATCTCGCTCGGCCTCAAGCAGCTCCAGAGCTACCCGTGGAAGGATGTCGCGGCCAAGTACCCGGTGGGCACCCGCGTCAACGGGAAGGTGGTCTCCATCACCAACTACGGCGCCTTCATCGAGCTCGAGCCCGGCATCGAGGGGCTGGTCCACATCTCCGAGATGAGCTGGACCCGCAACGTCCGCCACCCCTCCAAGATCGTCTCCATCGGCGAGGCCATCGAGGCGGTGGTCCTGAAGGTCGACGAGACCGAGGAGAAGATCTCCCTCGGCATGAAGCAGACCGAGCAGGATCCGTGGGTGGTGCTCCCCCTCAAGTACCCGGTGGGCACCCGCATCAGCGGCAAGGTCCGGAACCTCACCAGCTTCGGCGCCTTCGTCGAGATCGAGCCCGGCATCGACGGCCTCATCCACATCTCCGACATGTCCTGGACCAAGCGCGTCCAGCACCCGTCGGAGGTCGTCAAGAAGGGGGACGGCGTCGATGTCGTGATCCTCAACATCGACAGCGACAACAAGCGCATCTCCCTCGGGCTCAAGCAGGCCGAGGAGGATCCGTGGCTCCGCATCGGCGAGACCTACCCGGTGGGCACCGAGCTCCCCGGCAAGGTCGTGCGGCTCATGGACAAGGGCGTGGTCGTCGACCTCGGCAACGACATCGAGGGCTTCGTCCCCGTCAGCCAGCTCAACCCCGAGGGCACGGTCACCAACCCGGCGGACTTCGCCTGGGAGACCATGAACCTCGTGATGCGCGTCCTCGAGGTGGATCCCATCCACCGCCGGATCGTCCTGGCCGTGACGTCGGTCCCCGCCGAGCAGCCCCCCAAGCCCGACACCCCGAGCAAGGTCCACAGCTCGGAGGACGAGCCCGGGCTCTGAGCCACGACCCGTCGGCAACGCAAACGCCCCCCGGAGGCTTCGGCCTCCGGGGGGCGTTTCACCTTCGGTGGGAGACGGTCACTCCGTCGCCATCACCAGCCCGGCGTCTTCCACGCGCGGCCGCGCCGCCCGGCGCGGCGCCGACACCCGCTGCCCACGGCGACCCGTGAAGCTCACCACCGCCACCCAGGTGAAGGCGACGATGAACAGCGAGCACATCAGGATGACCCGGGCCGACGTCGCCAGGAACCCCGACATCGCCGCCGTCGGCACCACTTCGCGCAGCTGCAGCGCGTCCAGCACGAAGTTCCCCGTGCCGGCGAGCAGCGCCACCACCAGCACCGTGGACAGGATCCCGATCGTCAGCCGCGCGCCCTTCTGGCCGGACAGCCGGGCCGCCACCGCCCCGAGCACCAGGCCGGCGGCCGGCAGCACCAGCGCCGTGGAGAGCACCGTCGCGGCCGTGAAGCGCCACTGGATGTTCCCAACCTGCAGCGGCCACAGCTGGGTCACCGCCTGGATCGCCGGGATGGCGAGGAAGAGGAAGACGCACAGGTACAGCAGCCGCCGCAGGGCGGCGTCGTCGCGAATCGCAGTCTGGTCGAACATGATCGGAAGGGAAGGGTGTGGGAGGTGCGGGAAACAGCGCCTCGGGCGCGCACGAGGCGGCGGAACAGGGGGCCGGGAAGCGGGGTGATGGCGGGGGTGAGGGGTGACAGGGGATACTGCAAACGGCGGTCCGGCGGGGGGACGCCTGAGCCCCGCGACCGGACGCCCGACCGGGCGCGCCCTCGCGCGGACCACCACGCTCCTCCTCGTTTTCCAGTCCGCGCGCTAGCTTCTGCCCTATGACTCCGATCGCCACCTTGCAGCAACAACTTTCCCGCCTCGCCGAGGCCGCCGAGGCCGCGGAGCGCGGGGGCGGCGCCGATCGCCTCGCGGCCCAGCATGCCAAGGGGAAGCTCTCCGCCCGCGAACGCCTCCTGCTCCTCCTCGACGAGGGGTCCTTCGTGGAATTGGACCGGTTCGTCACGGCCCGCGGCGCCGGCGACGGTCCCGTGGTCTACGGTGACGGCGTCGTCACCGGCCACGGACGCATCCACGGCCGCACGGTGTACGTCTTCTCGCAGGATTTCACCGTGTTCGGGGGGTCCCTCTCCGAGGCCCACGCCGCCAAGATCTGCAAGGTGATGGACCTGGCGCTGAAGACCGGCGCCCCGATGATCGGGCTCAACGACTCCGGGGGCGCCCGGATCCAGGAGGGGGTCGTCTCCCTGGGCGGCTATGCCGACATCTTCCTCCGAAACACCCTGGCCTCCGGGGTCATCCCCCAGCTGTCGGCCATCCTCGGTCCGTGCGCCGGGGGCGCGGTGTACTCCCCGGCCATCACCGACTTCATCTTCATGGTGCGCGGCACGAGCTACATGTTCGTCACCGGCCCCAACGTAGTGAAGACCGTGACGCACGAGGACGTCACCATGGAACAGCTGGGGGGGGCCGCGACCCACGCCGGCACCAGCGGCGTGGCCCACTTCGCCGATGACTCGGAGCCGGCGTGTCTCGCCCGCATCCGCGACCTGCTGCGGTACGTCCCGTCCAACAACGTTGACGACCCGCCGCGCGGTCCCGGGACCGACCCCCGTGACCGGCGCGACGAGGGGCTGCTGGCCGTCATTCCGGACCACCCGGCGCGCCCGTACGACATGCACGAGGTGATCCGCCGGGTCGTGGACGATGGCGCGTTCTTCGAGGTGCAGGGGGAGTACGCCCCCAACATCCTCGTCGGCTTCGCGCATCTGGGGGGGCACAGCGTGGGCATCGTGGCCAACCAGCCCGCCGTGCTGGCCGGCGTGCTGGACATCGACGCCTCCCTCAAGGCCGCCCGCTTCGTCCGCTTTTGCGACTGCTTCAACATCCCGCTGGTGACCTTCGAGGACGTCCCCGGCTTCCTGCCGGGGGTGGCGCAGGAGCACGGCGGCATCATCAAGCACGGGGCCAAGCTGCTGTACGCGTACTGCGAGGCCACGGTCCCCAAGCTCACGGTGATCACCCGCAAGGCGTACGGCGGGGCGTATGACGTGATGAGCTCCAAGCACATCCGCGGCGACTTCAACGTGGCGTGGCCGTCGGCGGAGATCGCCGTGATGGGCCCCAAGGGGGCGGTGGAGATCCTGTACCGGAAGGAGATCGCCGAGGCGCCCGACCCGGCGGCGGCCCTGGAGGCGCGCGTGGCCGAGTACACCGAGCGGTTTGCCAATCCGTACGTGGCCGCGGCCCGCGGCTACGTGGATGACGTGATCGACCCCAGGGACACGCGCCCCCGCCTCATCGGGGCGCTGGACGCGCTGCAGGGGAAGCGCGACCGCAATCCACCGCGGAAGCACGGCAACCTGCCGCTGTGAGCGCGCCCATGTTCCGCAAGGTGCTGGTGGCCAACCGCGGCGAGATCGCCCTGCGCGTGATCCGCGCCTGCCGCGAACTGGGGGTGGCGACGGTCGCCGTCCATTCCGAGGCCGATGCGGCCGCCCCGCACGTGCGGGCGGCGGACGAGGCGGTGTGCGTGGGGCCCCCGCCGTCGGCGCAGAGCTACCTGCTGGGGGACCGGATCATCGCGGTGGCGCGCGAGCGCGGCGCCGAGGCGATCCACCCCGGGTACGGCTTCCTGTCGGAGCGGGCGTGGTTCGCGCGGGCGGTGCGCGAGGCCGGGTTGGTGTTCATCGGCCCCCCGGCCGAAGCGATCGAGGCCATGGGATCCAAGACCGCGGCCCGCCAGCTGGCGGTGGCGGCCGGGGTGCCGGTGGTGCCGGGGACCACGGAGAGCGTGGGCGACGCGCAGGAGGCGCTGGCGCTGGCCGAGGCGTACGGCTTTCCGGTGCTCCTCAAGGCCGCCGCCGGGGGCGGCGGCAAGGGGATGCGCGTGGTGCGTGACGCGGGTGCGCTGGAGGGCGCGCTGGGCGCCGCGCGGCGCGAGGCGCAGAACGCGTTCGGCGACGATGCCGTGTATATCGAGAAGTACATCGAGGGGCCGCGCCACGTCGAGGTGCAGGTGCTGGCCGACATGCACGGCACCGTGCTGCACCTCGGGGAGCGGGAGTGCTCGGTGCAGCGGCGCCACCAGAAGATGATCGAGGAGGCGCCAAGCGTGGCGGTGGATCCGGCGCTGCGGGCCCGCATGGGGGCCACGGCCGTGGCCGCCGCGCGGGCTGCCGGCTACGTGAACGCCGGCACCTGCGAGTTCCTGCTGGATCGCGATGGCGCGTACTACTTCCTCGAGATGAACACCCGCATCCAGGTGGAGCACCCGGTGACCGAGCTGGTCATGGGGCTGGACCTGGTGCAGTGGCAGCTGCGCATCGCGGCCGGGGAGCGGCTGCCCTTTGCGCAGGAGGCGCTGGTGCCGCACGGGTGGGCGATGGAGTGCCGCATCACCAGCGAAGACGCCGTCAACGGGTTCCTCCCCAGCACGGGCCGGGTCACGCACCTGCGGCTTCCGGGAGGGCCGGGCGTGCGATGGGATGGGGGCATCGAGGTGGGGACCGACGTGGGGCTGTATTACGATCCCATGTTGGCCAAGCTGATCGTGCACGCCCCCTCCCGGCCGCTGGCCATTGCGCGGATGCGCCGGGCGCTGGGAGAACTCGCGGTGGGCGGGGTGGAGACCACCCGCGATTTCCACCTGCGGGTGCTGGCCCACCCCGACTTCCAGTCGGGGGCCATCTCGATCCAGTGGCTGGAGCAGCACCTGGAGGAGCTCACGCGCCCCGACGCCCCGCCGGAGGTGCGCCGACTGGCGGCGCTGGCCGCGGTGCTGGCTGCGCAGGACGGCCGGCCGTCGGGTGGCGGGGGGGCCTCTCCGCCAGTCATGGCGGGCACCGGCGGCGGGTGGGCGGCCGCGGCCCGCCGCGACGGCTTGCGCCTGCCATGATCCAACGCCCGTGACACGGCCGTCCAAGGCGCCGCGCCGCGCGGCGCGCCAGCCCCGCAGCGCGCCGGAATCGGTGGCCACGTTGCGCATCGATGCCATTGCCGCCGGTGGGGACGGCGTGGGGCGTCTGGACGGGCTTGCTACGTTCGTGCGCCGCACGGCCCCTGGCGACGAGATCCAGGCCGCCGTCACCGTGCACGGCCGTCTGGCGCGCGGCCGCCTGCTGCAGCTCCTTGTCCCGTCGCCGGACCGGGTGGCGCCCGCGTGCCCCCACTACGAGGCGGACCGGTGTGGCGGCTGCCAGCTGCAGCACCTGAGCCCGGAGGCGCAGGGCGCCGCGCGCACCCGCCTGGTGCGCGAGGCGCTGGAGCGGATTGGCGGGCGTCGCATCCCGGTTCCCGCGCTGGTGACCGGAGACGCGTGGGGGTATCGCGGCCGCATCACGTTGACGCTCCTCCGCCGCGGCGCGCGGTGGCGGGGGGGGCTGCACCCGCACGACGATTCCGCGCGGGTGTTTGAACTGCGTACGTGCCCCATCACCCACCCCGGGCTGGTGGCGGCCTGGGAGGCCATGCGCCCGTTGCTGGAGACCGCGCGGCTCCCCGAGGCTCCGGCCTTGCGGCTGTCCCTGCGGTTGGCATCCCCGGTCGCTGGGGAGGCAGATGGCGGGGTCGTCCTGGTGCTGGAGGGGGGGCGCTCGTGGGGAGGGGGCGATGGCTGGGGTGCCGAGGTGCTGCGCGCCGTGCCGTCGGTGCGCGGATGCTGGTGGCGACCGGAGGGTCAGGATCGCGCCGTCCGCCTCGCGGAGCGCCCCGGGGTGGACACCGCCTCCGCCACCGCGTTCGCGCAGGTGCATGGCGCGCTGGCGGACCGGTTGCGGGAACATGTGGTGCGGGTGGTGCAGGCCCAGGTGCCGCGCACGGTCGTGGACGCCTACGCGGGCGTGGGGCGGCTGGCGGCGCGGTTGCAGGCGTCCGGCATCGCCGGGGTGGCCATTGAGGCCGATGACGCCGGCGCCGCGGAGGCGCGACGCGTCCTGTCGGGGGACGGGGCCTCTACGGCCGCACCGTGGCGGGTGGACACGGCGCTGGTGGAGGCCGCGCTCCCGGGGGCGCTCCCCGCCGATGTGGTGGTGGTGAATCCACCTCGGCGGGGGGTGGCGCCCGCCGTGTGCGAGTCGCTCGACGTGGCGGCCACGCGCGGCACACGGGCGCTGGTGTACGTGAGCTGCGATCCG
>JAGWYS010000055.1 GCA_018969225.1 Gemmatimonadota bacterium
CGACGCCACCACCAGTACGCCGGCACACCGCTCACCACCACCAGCGAACCGATCAGCCCCTGCACCGGCGCCGACACCAGCGCGTTCCCCACAATCCCCGCCGACGCCAGCACGAACAGCACGGTGGTCACCGGATATCCGGGCGCCCGGAACCCCGCCGGTGCCCCCTCCCGGCGCCGCAGCACCAGCAGGCTGGCCGCCCCCAACCCGTAGAAAATCCACCCCGCGAACACCACGTACGTCAGCAGCACCTCGAAGGTGCCCGACAGCGCCAGCCCCGCCGCCCACCCGGTCAGCGCAAGCACCGCCACCGCCGGCGTCCCCCGCCGCGGGTGCAGCTCCGCCAGCTTCGCGAAGAACAGCCCGTCGCGCGCCATCGCGTAGTACAGCCGCGACGTCGTCAGGATCAGCCCGTTCGACGCGCTGAACATCGCCACCAGGATCACCACCGCGATGAGCTTCGACGACCCCACGCCGAACTGCGACGCCATCGCCTCCGCCGCCACCCGCTCGCTGCCGATCACCCCCGGCACCCCCAGCGCCGCCACGTACCCCAGGTTGGCCAGCAGGTACACCGCCACCAGCACCGCGCTCCCCACCCCGATCCCCCGCGGGAAGGTCCGCTGCGGCGCCACCGTCTCTCCCGCCGAAAAGGTCACGTACTGCCACCCCTCGTAGGCCCAGAGCACTCCCACCATGGCCAGCCCCACCCCCGCCGCGAAGCCGTCCGGGAGCGTGGCCGGCCACCAGGCCGACAGCGGCGGCATCGACCCCCCCCGCACCACCAGCGCCACGCTCATCGCCACGATCGCCGCCACCTTGAGGAGCGTGCTCCCGTTCTGCACCCCCACGCTCCCGCGCGTCCCCCGCACGTTCACCACCGCCAGCACCGTCAGCATCAGCAGCGACGCCCCCTTGGCCGCCGCCGGCGACAGCGGCACCAGCGTCTGCAGGTAGCTGCTGAACGCCACCGCCAGCGTGGCCAGCGACCCCGTGGCGATCACCAGGAAGCTGCTCCACCCATACAGGAATGCGGGCAGCGGGCCGAAGGCGTCGCGGATGTACAGGTACAGCCCGCCGGCGCCCGGGCGCGACACCGCCAGCTCCGCGTAGGTGAGCGCCCCCAGCACCGACAGCACCCCCGCCACCAGCCACACCAGCAGCGCCACCCCCAGCGATCCCCCCGACTGGCGCAGCACCACCGCCGGCACGAGGAACACCCCCGAGCCGATCACGGTCCCCAGCACCAGGAGCACCAGGTCCTTCACCCCCAGCAGCCGCACCAGCCCGTCGCCCTGCGGCGTCCCCTCCGCCGGCGCGCTCACTTCACCCACCCCGCGCCACGCAGCACGCGCCCCGGGCGCGCGCCCGTGTGCGCGCCCTGCGCCAGCACCACCTCGCCGTTCACCAGCACCCACGCGATCCCCGTGGGGGACGCGGTGGGGTCGGCGTAGCTGGCGCGGTCGTCCAGCGCCTCCAGGTCGAACACCGTGACATCGGCCCACGCCCCCTCGCGGATCACGCCCCGGTCCGCCAGCCGCATCCGCGTGGCGGGCCACGACGTCATCTTCCGCACCGCCTCCTCCAGCCGCAGCACCCCACGCCCCTTCACGTACCGGCTGATCACCCGCACGTGGTTGCCGTACGCCCGCGGGTGCGGCAACCCGGTGGCGTCCTGTGCGGCCACCGGGATCACCGCCCCGGCGTCGCTGCCGATGCTGGTCCAGGGGAAGCGCAGCGCGGTCTCGATGTCGGGCTCGCTCATCATGTGATAGATGGCCATCACGCGCCCGTTCCCCTCGGCCACCAGGTCCCAGGCCGCATCGGCGGGATCCTTCCCCAGCGTGCGCGCGATCTGCGCGAGGCTCTGCGCGTGGAAGCGCGCGTTGGCCGGGTTCTGGGCGTTCATCAGCACCACCCCGTCCCACCCGCCCGCGGCCTCGATGATGTTCCACCACCCCGGCGACCCGGTGGCCACCTCGCGCTTGAGGCGCGCGCGCACCTCGGGGCGCGCCAGCCGCGCCTTGAGCGAGTCGGTCCCCCCCTCATGCGCCCAGCTGGGGATGGTGGCCTCCAGCCCGGTGCCGCCGGCAGTGTACACGTACAGGTCGGCGGCCACATCCACGCCGCGCCCCCGCGCCGCTTCCACCACCTGGCGCACGGAGTCCATCAGCACCCCCCACCCGGGCTGGTGCGCCACCTTGAGGTGGAACACCTCCACCGGGAGCCCCGCCCGCTCGCCGATGGCGATGGCCTCGCGCACCGACTGCACCACCTCGCCCCCCTCGCCGCGGATGTGGCTGGCGTACACGCCGCCGTGGCGCGCGGCCACCTCGGCCACCGCCACCAGCTCGTCGGTCTGCGCGTAGCTGGAGGGGGGATAGATGAGCGCGGTGGTCATCCCCAGCGCGCCGCCGCGCATGGCGGTGTCCATCACGGCGCGCATGCGGGTGAGCTCGTCGGCGGTGGGAGCGCGCGCCACGCGCCCCATCACGGCCACGCGCGCCTGCGCCTCGGAGAAGAAGCTCCCGAAGTTGATGCTGATCCCCTGCCGCTCCAGCGTGGCGAAGTACTCGGGGACCTGCGCGGCGGGGACGGGGGTCCCCCCCTCGCCGCCGATGGCGGTAGTGACCCCCATGCGCAGCTTGTTCTCGGCCAGCCCGTGCCGGGGGAGGACGCTCCCCGACTGGTCCATGATGTCGATCCACCCCGGGGAGACGTACAGCCCGCGGGCGTCGATCTCGCGCCGCCCGGCCCCGGTGACGCGCCCCACCTTGGCGAAGCGGCCGTTGGCGATGGCGACGTCGGCCAGGATCCACGGGTTGCCGGCGCCGTCGAGGACGCGCCCGTTGCGGATGACGACGTCGTAGGCGGGGGCGGTGTCGGCGGGGGGACCACCCCCTGCGCCCTCAGGGCGGGGACCGCCGCCAGGAGGAGCGCGAGGGCGAGGGGGCGCGCGGCAGCGTGACGCGCGGCGGCGCGACGGGGGGGCACACGCATGGGCTGGGGGGGCTGGGGAGCCGCGCGAGCGGCGGACGGGTCGGGAATACGACTTGGTATACAGTCCGGGACGCCCGCCCGCCAGAGACGCCGGCGCCGCACGGCCGGCGCGCCGCCCCTACCAGTGACCCAGCTCCCCCTGGGTGCCGATCACCTGCGCCAGCCGCGTCGCGGCGTTGCGCCAATTCAGCTCCACCGCCGCCTGCGCCAGCATCCCGGACCCCGCCGCGATCTGTGCGATGATGGCCTCGTGCTCGGTGACGGACTTGGCGATGTCCTCCGTGAGGCTGCTCACGTACAGGCGCACGTACCGCTCGGTCTGCGGCTTGATGGCCGCGTGCAACGCCAGCAGCCGGGGCCCTCCCCCCGCCTCCACATAGCAGCGGTGGAACGCCATGTCCACGTCGTACAGCGCCGCCTGGTCGGCGGGCACCACCTTCCCCGCCAGCGCCAGCGCGTCATTCAGCCGGTGGAGCTCCGCCACGGCCGCGCCGCGCTCCGGCTCCGGCAGCTCCGCTGCGCCGCGCGCCCCCAGCCCCTCCAGGTGCCCGATGATCTGGAACAGCTCCCGGGCGTCGGCCTGCGTGAGCGGGGCCACCATCAGCCGCCGCTCGCGCCGCCCCTGCACCACGGTCACGTACCCCTCCTGCTCCAGCCGGTGCAGCCCGCTGCGCACCGGCGTGCGGCTGAGTCCCAGCCGCTCGCACAGCTCGCTCTCGATCAACCGCGACCCGGGCGCCAGCTGCCCGCGCACGATGAGCCCGCGCAGCTGCCAGTAGGCCCGCTCCACGCTGGCACCGCGCTGGGGAGAGTCGGTGGCGCGCGCGCGCGCCGACCGCGCCGATGACGGTGCCATCAGCCGCCTCGCGGTCCCGTGCGAGACGACAGCGCCCGCCTGGTCTCCGACCGTGCCGCACGCGACCCCACGTGCCCTGCCCTGTCCGCCACGGCTCCTCCGGGGTGGAAACGCCGACGGGAGAGTCCCCTCCCGCCCCATGCGTGGAAAATTAGCGCTCCCGCCGCTGCGGGGGATCTCCCGGACCTCCGGCGACGCGGCACCGGGTAGCCTCCATGGGACCGGGGGGCGCCCGTCGTGCCGCCCTCGGCACTCGCCCGCAGCCGGAGCCCACCATGAGCTTTCGCACCATCGCCGCCGCCTTCGACCAGCGCGACCAGGCCGCCGCCGCCATCGCGGCGCTGCACGCCGACGGCTTCACCGAGGAGGACATCAACCTGCTCGAGCTCGGGGCCTCCGGGGAACCGTCGGCGTGGAGCGGGCAGCGCCCCACCCTCTGGCATCGCGTGGTGGGGCAGGAGGTGCTCCAGAACGACGCCTCGATCTATCGGGAGCTCCTCGCCCGCGGGGGCGCGGTGGTGGCCGTGCGCGTCCCGGCGCACGACGCGGAGCGCGCCACGCGCATCCTGGACCTCCACCACCCGGTGAGGGTGGGAAACCACGCGCACCCCGCGGGCGTCGGGGTCTCCGCCACGCCCGGGCGACCGGTCGTCCAGCGGGACCTCCCCTCCTGAGGCGGGCGACGCGGCGGGGCGCCGCTAGATTTCCGGCACGCTGCCGGCGTCGCCGGCGTCCCCCGCCACCCGCTGCGCCCTCGCCCCATCGCCTCCCGGCACTACACCCCCCGCATGGCGATGCTGCTGATCATCGCCAACATGATCGGCACGGGCGTCTTCACCAGCCTGGGATTCCAGCTGGAGGTGCTGCGCGCGGGGTTCCCGCTGCTCATGCTCTGGGTGGTGGGAGGCGTGGTGGCGCTGTGCGGCGCCCTCGCCTACGCCGAACTGGGCGCCGCCCTCCCCCGCTCCGGCGGGGAGTACGCGATCCTCTCCCGCGGGGTGCACCCGGCGGCGGGGTTCGTGGGGGGCTGGGTGTCCGCCACCATCGGCTTTGCCGCCCCCACCGCCCTCGCGGCGATGACCTTCGGCGGCTACCTGGGCGCGCTGCTCCCGGGGGCGTCGCCGCGCCTCCTCGCCCTGGTGCTGGTGGCGGGGCTCACCGCGGCGCACATGGCCAGCCGGCGCAGCTCCGGCACCACGCAGGTCTCCCTCACCGCCGTCAAGCTGCTGCTCATCACGGGGTTCTGCGCCGCGGCGCTGCTGTTCGGCCCCGCCGCGCAGCCGGTGCGCTTCGCCCCGGCCCCCGGCGACGGGGCGCTCATCGCGGGACGCGACTTCGCGGTGTCGCTCATCTACGTCAACTACGCCTACACGGGGTGGAACGCCGCCACGTACATCACTGGCGAGATTGACCGCCCCCAGCGGACCCTGCCGAGGATCCTGGCCGGCGGCACGCTGGTGGTGCTGGCCTGCTACCTGGCGCTCAACGCCACCTTCCTGCGCGCCGCCCCGATGGACGCCATGGCGGGACAGCTCAACGTGGGGGCCATCGCGGCCCGCGCGCTGTTCGGCGACGCGGGGGCGCGCGCGCTCACGCTGGTGCTGTCGCTGCTGCTTGTCTCCACGGTGAGCGCCATGACGCTGGCGGGGCCGCGCGTGCTGCAGGCCATGGGGGAGGACTTTCCCCCGTTCCGGGCGCTGGCGCGCACCACCGCCGACGGGATCCCGGCCGGGGCGGTCCTGCTGCAGTCGCTGGTGGCGGCGGCGTTCATCCTCACCGGCGCCTTCGAGCGGGTGCTGGTGTTCTCGGGGTTCCTGCTGGGGCTCGTCTCCTTCGCCACGGTGGCCACGCTGTTCGTGCTGCGCTGGCGCGAGCCCGCCCTGGCGCGCCCCTACCGCGCGTGGGGGTACCCGTTCACCCCGCTGGCGTACCTGGCGGTGACGGGGTGGACGCTGGTGCACATCGTCACGGAGCGCCCCACGGAGGCGGCTGCAGGGGGGGCGCTGGTGGCCGTCGGCGTGGCCGCATGGGGGGGCATGCGCCGCCAAACGGGAGCGCGACCCACGTAGGGGCAAGGTACCAGCCGGTCCCCGCTCCCACTCCCTGCTCCTGCTCCAATCACTCCGGGACGCCGGGCCCTTGCCCGGTCGTCCCCTGCCCGCGGAAACGCGTCCCGCGGAGCACCGCCACCACCACCGTGGTGAACCCGCCCACGATGGCGGCCGCGGTCAGCCGCGTGCGCCCGCGGTCCAGCGTGAGCCGCTCCGTGCGGGCGATGGCCTCCGCCGGGATCGCCACGGGGGTGCGCGGCCCCGGGCGGCGGTCACCATCCTCCAGCACCAGCTGCGCCCCCGCCACCACGATGCTGCCGTCCGTGGGGCGGTCGCGCACCGTCCCCTCCACGAACCGGACCCCGGGGCCCAGCAGCGGCACCAGCGTCCGGCTCCCCTCGAGGGTCAACAGGAGCTGCACCTCGTCGCGCGGGGCCACGGCCACCGTGGTGACGGGGCGGTAGCTGCGGCACCCGGCCGTGGCCGAGAGCGCCGCCGCCACCGCCCACGCCGCCGCGGGGCGGACGGTCAAGGCGTGCGGAGGTTGATGTTGGTCTCGGACTCGGAGAGCGGGATGGGGAAGCACAGCGACCGCCCCGTCATGTCCTCCTGGTCCCCCGGCCGGTTCTGCGCGGCCCACCGCCGGAAGTCGCCCAGCCGGCGCCCCTCCAGCCACAGCTCAATGCCGCGCTCGCGCTTGAGCGCCGTCCACGCCTCGGTGGCGTTCGTCGCGCTCCACGGCGCGAGCCCCAGCGCCACGCGCCGACCGTTGAGGCGCGCCATGGCACCCGCCACGTCGCCCCCCGCCAGCAGCGCCTCGGCCTCGATCAGCCGCATCTCCCAGCCGGTGGCCAGGTTGATCGGCGACTCGCGGGCGGGGTACTTGGTCTGGAAGTACCAGCGCACCTGCCCGCCCAGGCTGGTCACCGCCGCGTCACCGAAGCGGATGGTGAGGCTCGAGTCGTACGGCACCCGCGGGTCGCGCGTGTTCTTGCGGTAGGCGTCGTAGAACGTGTTCCACACCGTGTGCGCGCGATACGGCTGGTTGGCGGACGCCCAGTAGATGCGGTTGTACTGGTCCACCGTGTTCACGAAGTACGACAGCCGGTAGGTGAAGGTGTTCCCCACCGCCGCGGCGTCGGCCGAGGCGCCCGGCAGGTTGTTGCGGAGGAGGCGGACGGTGGCGCGCCCCGCGGTGGCCGCGTCCCGGAGCGCCGTGTTGTTGGCCGCCCCCGCCACCGTGATGGCCTCGGTGAACGCCGCCTCGGCCCGCTCCAGGTACACCGTGTACGGCTGCTTCGGCCCGCCGTTGATGATGCCGTCGCAGAAGTTCTCCCCCAGGTGGCGGTTGGAGAACCCGACCCACACCAGCGCCTGCGCCAGCGTGGCGCTGGTGTTGGCGGAGGTGCCGAGGACGCGGCGCACGCGCTCGACGGCATTCTCCGCCGTCCACCGCGCGCGCTGCGCCTGGTTCCACCAGTCGCTCCCGTCGTCGGCGGCCAGCACGCCCAGCTGCTGGCGCACGGAGATGCCGAAGGCGGCGGTGGAACCCGAGGGGAGGATCTCGCGCGTCACCGCCCCGCCGGTGTACGCCACCCAGTTGAGCGCCTCGGCGAGGTCGCGCCCCGCGCCGTTCACCACCCCCGTGAGGGCGGCGGGGTTGTCGAGGAAATCGGCCTGCACGGGGCCGGGGTTGGTGACCTTCAGGTCGCAGCCGGCGGCCAGCGCCAGCGCCGCGACGGGCGCCGTGCGCACGAGCGTGCGGAGGGAGCGGGTCAGGGTCGTGGTCATGGTCGGGGGCCTCAGAACGTGAGCCGGAGCGAGGTCAGGTACATCGCCGGCGCCGGGATGTGCTCGGAGATGTAGCGGACCGGGGCGTTGAAGCCGTCGTTCCCGGACATCTCGGGGTCGAACAGCGGCATGCCGTAGTTGCGGCGGAAGAAGTTCTGCGCGGAGAGCACCAGCGCGCTGCTGGCGGTGCGCGGGATGAGCCGTCCCAGCGGCACCGTGACGGTGAGGTCGCGGATCTTGAAGAAGTCGGCCGGGAAGATGAACATGTCCTGGCGCGCGTTGGACGGGATGCAGGTGAGCGTCTCGCGCGGGGTGAGCGGCTGCGACGCGGCGATCGCGGGATACGCGCGCTCGCAGCTGGGCCACAGCACCGAGCGGGAGAGGGCCTGGAAGGAGGCGTCCTCGTTGAGGAACGCGCCCCCCTGGTACTCGCCGCGCACGGAGATGGAGATCCCCTTCCACGTCGTGATGTTCAGCGACGGGGAGAGGATGAGCGTGGGCTGCGAGGGCCCGAAGTTGTAGTTGACCGTGGTGTCGATCGGGGCGCCGATCACGTCGGCGTTCCGGATGAGCCGCCCGCGCACCACCGGCGCCGGCTGCCCCTCGATCACCCACCCGAAGTTGCCGATGCTGAACGACGGCGCCCCGCCGAGGCTGAGCACCTTGCTCACGTTGGTGCTGGCGTTCAGGCCGGCGCGCACGGCGAGGTTCCGCTTCTCGAGGAGCGTGGCGTTGATCGCCGCCTCGATGCCGCGCTTCTGGATCTTCCCGGCGTTCCCCAGCGAGCTGTTGAGGAAGCCCTGCGACGGCACGTTGCGCACGAAGAACAGCGCGTCATCCGTGACGGCGCGGAACCAGGTGAAGTCCACCGTCAGCTTGCCGTCGAACGCGGTGTGGTCGAACCCCAGCTCCGTCTCGGTGGTGCGCTCGGGGCCGAGGTTGGGGTCCCCGAGGTTGAGCGGGCGCACCGCCGGCGCCGTCCCCCACCCCACCGGGTTCCAGGTCTGCACGGCGGCGAAGGCCGTGGGCGCGCGCCCGGCGGCGCCGTACGCCGCGCGCACCTTGAGCGTCCCGAACGCGGGCTTCCAGAACCCCTCGTCGGACACCACCCACGAGGCGCTCGCCTTGGGGTAGGTCTGGAAGCCGAAGCTCTGGCCGAAGGCGCTGTTGCCGTCCACGCGCGCGCCCACCGTGAGGAAATACCGGTCCTTGTAGCCGAACAGCGCCTGCCCGAAGGCGCCGCCGGTGATGTTCTTGAGGCGGTTCTCGTCGGCGTTGCGCAGCGACCCGGAGGCCACCGTGGGCTCGGTGGGCGCCGGGTAGTTCTCCGAGTACGCCACCACGTCGCCCACCAGCGAGTTCACGTACTGCGTCCCCGCCGAGAGGGTGGCCTTGAAGTCGTCGCTCACCTGCCAGTCGTAGTTGTTGGCCCAGTCCAGGCTGATGATCTTGTTCTGCCACACCTGGTTCTGGATGATGCCGGTGACGGCGCCCGGGAAGCCGTAGGGGCGCACGTTGCGGTTCTCCAGCGACGAGCGGTCGAAGCCCACGATGAGGCGGCTGGAGTAGTTGGCCAGCGGCGTCCAGGTGATGGTGGACCCCAGCAGCAGGCGGTCCACGTAGCTGTTGAGCCGCTGCGCGTACACCTGCTTGATGGTGTCGGGGTCGGCCTTGCCGAAGTAGTTGCGGTCGCGGCGGAAGGCGTTGAGGGTGACCCCCTGCGCGTTGTTCCCCGCCGGCGTCTGCGTGATGAGGTTGGTGGAGAAGGAGCTGTTCCAGCTCATCTGCATGTTCTTCATCGGCGAGAAGTCCACGTTGGTGCGCAGCTGGTACTTCCGCTCGCTGTCCAGCTGCAGCACGCCGTCGGTGTTGTCGGCGCCGAAGGAGAAGAGGTAGCGCACCCCCGCCTGCGTCCCGCCGGCCACCTGCGCCTGGAGCCCCAGGCGCCCGGCGTCGCGGATGAACGGCTCCATGTAGATGAGGGGCACCGCGTCGGTGCCGAACTTCTGGAGCCGCGAGAAGCCGCTGTTGAGCTGCGTGGTCCACTTGGGCGCGCCCTGCGAGCCGCGCTTGGTGAAGATCTGGATCACCCCGGCCGCGGCGTCGGTGCCGAAGAGCGTCGTCGCCGCCGCCCCCTTCACCACCTCGATCCGCTCGATGTCGTCGGGGTTGATGTCGTTGAGCGGGCTCCCGTAGGCGTTGGCCCCGCGCTGCGTGGCCCCCTGGAAGATGCCGTTGCGCGGGTACTCGTCGCTGCGGGTGCGCACGCCGTCCACGTAGATGAGCGGCTGGTTGCTCAGCGCCATCGACGTGGCGCCGCGCAGGCGGATGGCGCTCCCGCTCCCCGCGTTCCCCAGCCCGCCGGAGATGTTGACCCCCGCCACGCGCCCGGCCAGCAGGTTGGAGACGTTGGTGGGCACCTCGGGGAGGCTGGCCACCGACACCTGCCCGATGGAGTTCCCCACCTCGCGCTTGCGCGCCGAGCCGGCGGTGCCGGTGACCACCACCTGGTCCAGCGACACGGCGGACGGCGCGAGGCGGAAGTCCGCCGTGGCCGTCCCGCCGGCCGCCACGGCCACGGCGCGCTCCTGCGCCTCGTAGCCGATCAGGCGCGCGCGAAGGGTCACCGTCCCCGCCGCCACCCGGGCGATGGTGAACGCGCCGTCGGCCCCGGTCTGGGCGCCGTTGGGCGTCCCCACGACGAACACCTGCGCGTTGGGGAGCGGCTGCCCCGCCGCATTGGTCACCTTGCCGCGGATCGTCCCGGTGGCGCCTTGCGCCGCCGCCAGGTCCCCGGCACCGGCCAGCGCGGCCGCCAGCAGCGCGACCAGTCCGGCCGCCCGCCCACGTGTCACTCGCATCTGCTCCTCCGTCGAAGCCATCCAGGTGGTCCCCCCGCCGTGCGCGGGGGGCCACGCCCCTTCCCCCTGTCCATCACGGGACGTCCGGGAGAAGGTGCGGCGTCCGGGGACATCCGGTAAGGGTTCCGCGCCAAAACGCGGTCGCCGTCCCCCAAACGGGAAACCGACCGGCGCGATTGCGCGTAGGGGCGTCCGCGCGCTAGCCTCCCGGCAGCGCCCCCCTCTTTCGGAGCCCCCATGCCCCTTGGCGATTTCCTGCGCAAGCAGTTCATCGATGTCATCCAGTGGACCGAGGACGGCCCCGGGGTCCTCATGCATCGCGTCCCCATGCGCGACCAGGAGATCCAGAACGGCGCCGCCCTCACCGTCCGGGAGACGCAGGCCGCCCTCTTCGTGAACGAGGGGCGCACGGCGGACCTGTTCGGCCCGGGGCTCCACAAGCTGGTCACCGCCAACCTGCCGCTCCTCACCAACCTCATGAACTGGGACAAGGCCTTCGCCTCCCCGTTCAAGAGCGACGTGTACTTCTTCTCCACCCGCCTGCAGACCGCGCAGCGGTGGGGGACCCCGCAGCCCATCACCATCCGCGACCGCGAGTTCGGCGCGGTGCGGCTGCGCGGCTTCGGCACCTACGCCTTCCGGCTGGCCGACCCGGCCCGCTTCCAGTCCACCGTGGGCGCCACCGACGCCACCTACACGGTGGAGCAGCTGGAGCCACAGCTGCGCACCGCCATCCTGTCGGGGTTCACCACCGCCTTCGCCAACGCGCAGGTGCCCTTCCTGGACCTCGCCGCCAACCAGGCGGCGCTGGGCGCGCAGGTGCAGGGCGCCGTGGCCCCCGCCTTCCAGCAGCTGGGGCTCGCCCTGGAGACCTTCACCGTCGAGAACCTGTCGCTCCCCGACGAGCTGCAGAAGCGCCTGGACGAGCGGATCAGCATGAACATGGTGGGGGACCTCCGCGCCTACACGCAGTTCCAGGCGGCGCAGAGCCTCCCCATCGCCGCCGCCAACCCCGGCGGGCTGGGGGCGCTGGGCGCCGGGCTGGGCGCCGCCGCCGGCATGGGCGGGCTCATGGCCGACGCCCTGCGCGGGGCGGCTGCGTCGGCCCCTGCGCCCGCCGCCGGCACCCCCGCCCCGGGTGCAGGCGCTTCGGGGAGCAAGTTCTGCATCCACTGCGGGAAGCCCGCCCCGGCGCAGGCCAAGTTCTGCCCCGAGTGCGGCGGCGCCCAGGGCTGACGGCCGCCCCCGCCGCATGACCGGACACGAATGGGTGGTGGAGGCGCACGGCTGCGACCCCGTGCGCCTCGCCAGCCTCCCCGCCCTGCAGGCGCTGGTCGACACCATGGTGGCCGAGCTGGCGCTGCACCCGGTGGCGCCGGCGCAGTGGCACCGTTTCCCCGCCCCCGGGGGGATCACGGGGATGCTGCTGCTCGCGGAGTCGCACCTCACGGTGCACACCTTCCCCGAGCACGGCTCCCTCTGCCTCAACCTCTTCTGCTGCACCCCCCGCGCGGCGTGGCCCTTTGCCCCCCGCCTGGCCGCGCTGGTGGGCGCCACCGACGTGCGGCTGCGCGAGCTGGTGCGCGACTATGCGCCGGGTGACGAGGCGCGTCGGGACGGGGCGCCCCGTCCCGACGCAGTCCCCGCATGACCGCCGCCTGCCCGGGGTGCGGCGCCCCCGTCACTTTCCGCTGGGCCCAGGCGGTGCAGGCCACCTGCCCCTACTGCAAGGGCGTCCTGGTGCGCACCGACCTGGACCTCGCCCTCGTGGGGCGCCAGGCCGACTTTCCCCGCACGGGCTCGCCCATCCAGGTGGGCACCACCGGGCGCTGGCGCGGCACCCGCTTCGACGTGGTGGGGCGCCTCACCTACCAGTGGGAGCGCGGCCGCTGGAACGAGTGGCACTGCCGCCTGGCCGACGGCCGCTCGGCGTGGCTCTCCGACGCGCAGCTGGAGTACGCCATGACGGAGGTGGCCCCGGAGGACACCCCGGTCCCCGCCCTCAGCCGCCTCGGCGTGGGGGACGTCTGCGGCTGGCACGACCAGCGCTACACCGTGGCCACCATCACCGAGGCCGAGTACGTGGGCACCGAGGGGGAGCTCCCCTTCACGTCCACGTCGCGCGCGCGCTGCCGCTTCGTGGACTTCCGCCACGACGCCGGCCGCTTCGCCACGCTGGACGGCAGCGAGGATCCCCCGGTGCTGTACCTCGGCGAGTACGTGGACTTCGCCGACCTCGCGCTGGAGGGGCTGCGCGCGTTCGAGGGGTGGCCCGCGCCGTGAGACGCCCGTGAGACGCCCGTGAGCACTTCCCTGGACGCCCCGGCCCCGGCCCCGCAGGTCACCACCCTCGCCTGCCCCCACTGCGGCGCCCCCCTCGCGCTCAAGGCGCAGGGGTGGGCCGAGAGCGTGGTGTGCGCCAGCTGCGGCTCCGTCATGGACGCCACGCAGGGCGCGCTGCGCATCCTGCAGGCGTTCGACCAGGCGGTGACGCTCACGCCCGCCATCCCGCTGGGCACCCGCGGCACCTGGCGCGGCGCCCCCTGGGAGGTGGTGGGGTGCCAGCAGGTCACCATCACCGTTGACGACATCCCCTACAGCTGGCGCGAGTACGTGGGCTTCAACCCGTACCGCGGCTTCCTGTACCTCTCCGAGTACCAGGGGCACTGGAACGTCATCGAGAAGCTCCGCCGCCAGCCGGTGCTCACCGAGGGGGGGCACCCCGTGGCCACGCTCGACGGCCGCCCCTTCAGGCACTTCCAGAGCGCCATCGCGCGCACCACCGCGGCGCTGGGGGAGTTCCCCTGGCAGCTGCGCGTGGGGGACAGCGTCACGGTGGCCGACTACGTGGCGCCGCCGCACATCCTGAGCGCCGAGGGGACCGGGAACGAGCTCACCTGGTCACTGGGCACCTACACCCCGCCGGAGGTGATCGCCACGGCCTTCGCCCTCCCAACACCGCTTCGCCGTCCCGAGGGGGTGTTTGCGAACCAGCCCAATCCCCACGCGGAGGGCGCGCGTCGGGCGCTGCGCCGGATGGGGGTGGCGCTGCTGCTGCTGGCGCTCCTGTTCGGGGTGCAGCAGGGCACCGCGGCGCGCACGGTGGCGCACACGCAGCGCTTCCAAGTCACCCCGGCCGGGCAGGTGGCGGGGGCCGACGGCAACACCGTCGTCACGCCGCCGTTCACGCTCGATGGTCGGACCAGCACCGTCGAGCTGGCGCTGGACACCGACCTCGACAACACGTGGCTGTTCTTCGACCTGACGCTCATCAACGAGGCCACCGGCGCCACGCGCACCGTGGGGCGCGAGGTGAGCTACTACCGCGGGACGGACAGCGACGGGAGCTGGTCGGAGGGGAGCCGTGACGACCGCGTGCGCATCGGCCGGGTGCCCCCGGGGCGCTACTTCCTGCGGCTGGCCGTGGACGGCGACGAGAGCCGCGTGACCGCCGAGCCGGTGACGTACGACGTGGCGCTGACGGTGCGGCGCGACGTTCCCGCGCTGGCCCCGTACCTGCTGGCCCTGCTGGCGCTGGTGCTCCCCGCCCTGGTGCCGGCGATGCGAAGCAGCGCCTTCGAGGGACGGCGCTGGGCCGAGAGCGACCACGCCCCCGAGCCGTCCGGCGGGGATGACGATGATGAGTGACCGCCGCGGAGGGCGCGCCTGATGTTCCGATCCGCCTACACGGTGTGGGCTGCCGCCGTCCTGGTGGCGGTGGGGGTGGTCCAGTACCTCGGGATCACCTTTGCCGACGTGAGCGAGTCCCGCACCAACCCCACGTCGGTGCGCGCCAACCCGGGCGCATACCGTTCCCCGTACTTCGTCCCCGGTCGCACCCTTCGGGGCAAGTGACCGCCGCCGTCCCCCCCCTCCCCCCCGGGCCATGAGCACCCTCCTCGACAACGTCGGCGCCGCCGCCGTCTTCGCCCTCCTGGGCGCCGTCCTCTTCGTCGTCGCCTTCGTGGTCTTCGACCTCCTCACCCCGGGGAAGCTGTGGGAGGAGATCAGCGTGAAGCGCAACCAGGCCGCCGCCACGCTCATGGGGTGCGTCGCCATCGCGCTGGGCATCATCATCGCGGCGGCCATCCACTAGCCCCGCCGCCGCAGGACCGCCGCAGGACCGTCGCGTGACCGCCGCGCTCTTCGTCTCCGTCTGCCTCATCGCCGCCTGCGGGCTCGTCTACGAGCTCGTGGCCGGCGCCCTCGCGTCGTACCTGCTGGGCGACTCCGTCACGCAGTTCTCCACCGTCATCGGCACCTACCTCTTCGCCATGGGCGTGGGGAGCTGGTGCTCCCGCTTCATCGGCCGCGGGCTGGTGGCCCGCTTCGTCGCCATCGAGCTGCTGGTGGGGGTGGTGGGGGGCTTCTCCTCGCTGCTGCTGTTCCTGGCCTTCGCGTACACCGACGCCTTCCGCCCGGTCCTCTACGGCGTGGTGCTCCTCATCGGCACGCTGGTGGGGCTGGAGATCCCGCTGCTCATGCGCATCCTGCGCGAGCGCTTCTCCTTCAAGGACGTCGTCGCCAACGTCCTCACCTTCGACTACATCGGCGCGCTGGGGGCGTCGCTCCTCTTCCCCCTCCTCCTCGTCCCGCGCCTGGGGCTGGTGCGCTCGGCCATGGCCTTCGGCGTCCTTAACGTGGCCGTGGGGCTCTGGAGCACGTGGCTGTTCCGCGACCTCCTGCCGCGCCGCCACCACCTGCAGGCGGGGGGCGTGGCGGCGCTGCTGCTGCTGGCCGCGGGGCTGTGGCAGGGGCAGCGCCTCACCACGCTGGCCGAGGAGGGGCTCTACGCCGACCCGGTGATCCTGGCGCGCGACACCCGCTACCAGCGCATCGTCCTCACCAGCTGGAAGGACGACCTGCGGCTGTATCTCAACGGGCACCTGCAGTTCGCCTCGCGCGACGAGTACCGCTACCACGAGGCGCTGGTGCACCCGGGGCTGGCCGCGGCCCCGGCCCGCGGGCGCGTGCTGGTGCTGGGGGGCGGCGACGGGCTGGCCGTGCGCGAGATCCTGCGCTACCCCGAGGTGCGCGAGGTCACGCTGGTGGACCTGGACGGGGAGCTGACGGGGCTCTTCGCCACGCACCCCCGCCTGGCCGCGCTCAACGCCGGCTCGCTGCGCGACCCGCGCGTGACGGTGGTGAACGCCGACGCCTTCACCTGGCTGGACACGCACGCCGGCACGTACGACTTCGCCATCATCGACTTCCCCGACCCCTCCAACTACCACGTCGGCAAGCTGTACACGGCCCCCTTCTACCGGCTGGTGCGGCGCCACCTGGCGCCGGGGGCGTTCCTGGTGGTGCAGGCCACCTCGCCGCTGTTCGCGCGGCAGTCGTACTGGAGCATCGTGGCCACGCTGGAGGCGGCCGGGCTGGTGACGGCCCCGTATCACGCGTACGTGCCCAGCTTCGGCGAGTGGGGGTTCGTGCTGGCGGGGCCCGCGGCGTTCACGCCGCCCGCCGTGCTGCCGGCCGGGCTGCGCTTCCTCACCGCGGCCACCGTGCCGCCGCTGTTCGACTTCCCCGCCGACCAGGCGCGCGTCCCCGCGCTCCCTAACCGCCTCAGCGACCAGGTGCTGGTGCGCTACTACGAGCGCGACTACGCCGCCATCAACCGGTGAGCCAGCAACCGGTGAGCCCCCGCCGGTGAGAAGCCGCCAATGAGCGATGCGCCGGAGCCGAGGCGCGCGGGGGCGCACTCGCGGCGCGGCTTCCTGGTGGCTGGCGCGGCCGCCGCGGCGGTGGCGCTGGGGGCGCCGGCGCTGCTGCGGCTGACCCGCAAGGGGGCCCCTGCCATCGCCGGCGGCTTCGTGGACGACGACAGCGCCGCCGGCCATGCGCTGCGCGATGGAACCTGGCGCCCCGGGCGCGCACGCGAGATCCGCACGGTGCCGGTGGCCATCGTGGGGGGCGGCATCGGCGGGCTCAGCGCCGGGTGGCGGCTGGACGCGCTGGGGGTGCGCGACTGGCTGCTCCTGGAGCTGGCCCCCACCGCGGGTGGCAACGCGCGCTCGGGAGTCAACGACACCGGGCGCTTCCCGTGGGGCGCCCACTACCTGCCGCTGCCGGGCCCCGAGGCGGGGCACGTGCGCGCGCTGCTGCGCGAGCTGGGGGTGCTGGGCGACGACGGCACGTGGGACGAGCGCATGTTGTGCCACGCGCCGCAGGAGCGGCTGTGGCAGCATGGGCAGTTCCACGAGGGGCTGGAGCCGCTGGACGCGCTGACCGCGGCCGAGCGTGCGCAATTCACGCGGCTGGAGGCGCTGATCGGGGAGTTCCGGGCCACCGGCGCCTTTGCGGTCCCGTCGGCGGCGGGGCACGCGCGCCTCATGCAGGGGGCGCTGCCGCCGCGCGCGGCGGCGGTGGTGCGCGCGCTGGACGGGATGACCGCGCGCGCCTGGCTGGATGGCCACGGGCTCACCTCCCCCGCGCTGCGCTGGTGGGTGGAGTACGGGCTGCGCGACGACTACGGCTGCGCGCTGGACCAGGCGGGGGCGTGGGCGGCGGTGCACTACGCCGCGGCGCGTCCCGCGGGGGACGAGGGACCGCTCACCTGGCCCGAGGGGAACGACTGGATCGCGCAGCGACTGGCGGCCCGCGCGGGGGACCGCCTGGTGCCCAACGCCCCGGCGCTGCGGCTGGAGCGCGACGGCACCGGCTGGCGGGTGCACACCCCCGCGCTGGAGGTGCGCTGCCAGGCGGTGGTGTGGGCCGCCCCGCTGTTCGTGCTGCCGCGCGTGCTCCCGGAGGTGCGGCTGCCGGTGACGCTGGACTACGCGCCGTGGGTGGTGGCCACGCTGCTGCTGCGCCGTCCGCCGCAGGAGCGCGGCTTCCCGGCGGCGTGGGACTCGGTCATCTACGGCAGCCCGTCGCTGGGCTACGTGGACGCCGGCCACCAGGGGATGGGCACGCGCCCCGACCGGCGCACGTGGAGCTGGTACCACGCCGTGGTGGGGGCCGATGGGCGCGCCGAGCGGCAGTGGCTGCGCACCCAGCGGTGGGAGGATTGGCGCGATCGCATCGTGGCCGACCTGGCGCGCGCGCACCCGGACATCGCGGCGTGCGTGGAGCGGATCGACGTGAAGGTGTGGGGGCACGCCATGGCGCGCCCCCTGCCGGGGGTGCTGGCGCGGACCGCGCGGTTGCGGGACTGGCAGCCGGCGCCCGGCGTGTGGGTGGGA
This sequence comes from Gemmatimonadota bacterium, assembly GCA_018969225.1. GTDB lineage: Bacteria > Gemmatimonadota > Gemmatimonadetes > Gemmatimonadales > Gemmatimonadaceae > Gemmatimonas. The sequence continues at coordinate 17,747 of JAGWYS010000055.1, forward strand.
CACGCCGATGCCAGCAGCCTGAGCCTCTTCGAGGAGGCGCAATGGCACGGCGGGCGGGCGGCGGAGGGGGCGGCTCGGCGCGTGGGGTGAGCGCTGGCGGCGCGGCGCCATGACGTGACGGGGGTGCCGCGATGGCGATGGTGATGGCGACGGCGGGGTGCGTGCTGCACTTTGACGGGACGATCCTGCCGGACCGTTCCTGGCCCCTCCTGTCACCCGCACACCCCCGTCCATGCGCGTTGTCCTTCCCTTCCGTCTCGTCGCGGCCTGCGCCGTGGCCCTCGCGGCCCTCCCCCTCCGGGCACAGGACGGGGGCGGCGGGCGCCGCCCGGTGGTCATCACCGACACCGCGCGCGCGCGCCAGCTGTTCGTGAGCAGGAACCCCGCCGACCTGGCCGGCTGCGGCGCCACCTGCGACCGCGACATCGCCGAGCGCCAGAAGACCGACAGCGCGTATGCCGCGCGCGCCAAGGGCGTGCTGGAGTTCCGCACCGTCACCTACAAGAGCCGCCCGGACGGGCTGGAGATCCCCGCGTACCTCTTCGCCCCGCTCACCAGGAAGCCCGAGAGGCACGCGGCGCTGGTGTGGGTGCACGGCGGCGTGCACTCCAACTGGG
>JAGWYS010000303.1 GCA_018969225.1 Gemmatimonadota bacterium
TCCACCAGCGTGGCGATGTTGGAGCCCTGGCGCGCGCCGATCAGCAGGTCGCCCTCTTAGTGCTCTGGGATAGCCCGATCCTCGACCTTGGGCGGTCGTTCCCGGATGGACACGGCGCCGGGAATCGTGCCCCGGGGCTCGGTGGGGGTGCGCCGACGTCCGCGCTCCAAGCGCCCCGTGCGGAAATACGCCGTCAACTCGCGCTTGAGGGCCCCGCGGGCCTGCAGGAACAGCGTCCGGTAGATGGTCTCGTAGGCCACCTGAAGGGCGGGCTCGGTGGGAAAGGTGCGATGCAGACCCCCGGCAATCTGCTGCGGGAACCAGCGAGCTTCGAGCTCGCCGGCCACCAGCCGACGCAATCGGGCGTGTTGCGCCAGCTTGCAGGGCTTGGGACACGCCGCGCGTCGCGCCGCGGCCTGGTCGGGCCGGACGGCCCGATAGGCCTCCGCCGCACCATTCCGGGAAATCTCCCGGCCCACCATACACACCGAGCGTCTCAGCTGGCGGGCGATGGTCCGCACCCCCCCAGCTCCTCCGCCAGCCCCCGGGAAATCTGCTCCCCCTCAGCCGCGCTCAACGCCCGCGCCGCCCGCTGTCGAGGCCGCTCCGGGATACCACCGGCGTGGTGAATCCGGTCATAGATCGTACCCGGCAACCGCGCCAGCGCCGCGGCGATGTCACTCAGCCGCTCCCCTGCTTCCAGCGCGTCCACTAGCAGGGTGCTGAGAAAGCCGGTTTTTCGCGCGGAAATCGGGGTCGACGTCGCGGCAGCGGGCGGAAAACCGGAGAAATCAGCCGTTCCCAGTGGTCAGGCGACCCCGGGCTTCGGCTTCGGCGCCGGTTTGGCGGCGCCCGAAGCTGCCTCCGGCCTGGGGTCAGGCCGCGAGGAGCCCTCGTAACCGCACCAGATTGTAGGCCGCGCAGGCCAAGGTGACGATCCAGTCGACACGCGCCGTGCCCCGATGCCGCAGTTTGCGCAGCCCCGCGACGGTCTTCAGCCAGCCAAATACCTCCTCGATCTTCTTGCGGGCCCGCTGGCTGATCGCGTAGCCCGCGTGCCGCGTCGTCCGCCCGTCGATGGCACTGCCTCTGCTCTTCGCCGCGACGTGGGGCGTGAAACCGGCCGCGCGGGCGCCCGTGACGAAGTCCTTGGTGTCGTACCCCTTATCAGCCCCGACGGTCGGCTGCGGGGCCATGCCCGTGAGCCCCTGGAGCAAACAGAGGGCATCCTCGACTTCGGCTCGGCCGTGGGGGCTGCGCACCACCGTGCTCACCACCAAGCCGTGGCGATTGTCGACCACCGCACTGGCTTGGTACGCGAGCAGGGACGCCGTGTTCGCGGACTTCCGCGCGATCCGCGCCTCGGGGTCCGTCACGGATTGATGCGTGGCGTTGGTGCGCCGCTCCCCATGAAAGCTCACTCCGGTGTTGCCGGGATCCACCGGCCGATCCGGGTCGTCACCCTTCGGGCGGACGCTCTTCTGGCTCGCCCAGGCCTCGAGGAGCGTGCCATCCACCGAGAAGTGCTCGCGCGAAAGCAGGCGCCCCCGCTCCGCGGTGGCCAGCGTCCGCGCGAGGACGTGGGCCGCGATGTCGCCGTCAAGCAGGCGCTGGCGGTTCTTCGTGAAGGTCGTGGCGTGCCACGCCGCCTCCTCCAGATCCAGGCCGACGAACCAGCGATACAGCAGGTTGTACTCCAGCTGCTCGATCAACTGGCGCTCGCTCCGGATCGTGTACAGGAGTTGCAGCAGCAGGGCGCGCAGCAGCTGCTCGGGGGGGATCGACGGCCGGCCCGTCTGGCTGTAGAGCGCCTCGAACTGCGGCGAGAGCTCGTGCAGGATCGGATCGACGAGGCGCCGAATGGCCCGTAGCGGGTGGTCCGCCGGGATCCGATCTTCCAGCACCACGGTCGCGAACATCGTCCCCTGCACGCGCTCATCCCCCCGCATCACTCGCTCCTGGCTGTAGTCGCGCCAGTATACAACGCGCTTGGCGTTGCGCCAGAGGCTACGGCAGGTTTTTCAGCACCCTGCTAGTGGTTTTTGACTTGTCGGCGGAGCCGGAGGAAAGGGAGTATAGCTGGGCGCAGGTCGCCGATCGTGTTTTCGGGGTCCGACCGTCGAAGAACGGTGACGCGCATACTGCGATGGTCGTTATTGAATCGGACTCGCGGTGGTACCTCACGGATGCCCAAACGGGAACGATCCTGCTCAGCGTGCCTGCGCGTGATGAATTTGAAGGAATCATTGAGCTGGATGATCGTCACAGTTGCATCTTGGGCTTCGACGAAGACGATTGCGTGCTGCGGATCAGTGTGATTGACCTCGTGGAACACAAGGTGCTCGGCGAGTGGCAGCACGGGGCAGTAGATTCGGACCACAAGAGCGTGATTCCCTGCGAAGGTGGCGTCCTGATGATCGCAAGCTTGGATGGCATGTTGACTTGGCATGACTTCCTGACTGGTGAACCTGCCGGAACTGGGCTTTCCGCACTGCCGCAGTAGGCTCCCCAATGGGGAGGGATGGTAGTCGCTCATCCCCCCCATTGGCTCCTGGTTGTCCGCAATGGTTACCCCACTACCGCACCCTGACCGACCCCCCGCGCCCCTGCCCCTTCAGGACCAGCCCCTCGGCCACCAGCGCATCCCTCACCGCGTTATACCGCTCCTCATCCCACCCCAGCGCATCGCGCAGGGCCTTGTTCCCCGAACTTCCGCTCCGACGCGTCAACTCCGCCAGGAACTCCGCCGCGTCCCCGTCTCCCACGGGGGCCACGGACGTCACCTGCCGTTCCGCGCCGTCAGGACGCTCCCCGTCGTCCGCGAGGTCCCCGTCCTCCTCCTCGTCTCCGGCGGTCGGCGCCGCGAGTGCAATCCCGCCGGCGGTCACCTGCGGCCGGGGCAGGATCACCTCCAGCCCCCCCAGCCCCTCGTAGTCCCGCGGGGTGCATGACAGCACCAGCACCTGCAGCTGGCCGCCCTGCACCGCCAGG
>JAGWYS010000304.1 GCA_018969225.1 Gemmatimonadota bacterium
TCGCCGGGTTCCGCTCCTTGAGCTCGGGGATGTAGCGGCGGCGCTTGAACAGCGTCTCCACGTACCCGCGCTGCTTCGCCCCCTCCACGCACTGCGCCAGGAAGTCGCGCACCCCGGCAAACCGCTCGAAGTACGTCTCGATGAACGCCTTCGCCTCGGCGTTGCTGATGCGCAGCTGGCGCGACAGGGCGAACGCCCCCTGCCCGTAGATGGTGGCGAAGTTGATGGTCTTGGCCCGGGCGCGCATGTCGCCCGTGACATCCCCCAGCGGCACGCCGAAGATGACCGCCGCCGTCTGCCGGTGGATGTCGCCCCCCGCCTGGAACGCCGCCACGAAGGCGGGGTCGTGCGACAGGTGCGCCAGCAGCCGCAGCTCGATCTGCGAGTAGTCGGCCGACAGCAGCTGCCACCCGGCGCGCGGGACGAAGCCGCGGCGAATGTCGCGCCCCAGCTCGCGGCGGATGGGGATGTTCTGGAGGTTGGGGTCGGAGCTGGAGAGGCGCCCCGTGGCCGCCACGGTCTGGTTGAACGACGTGTGCAGCCGCTGGTCGCGCGGGTGCACCAGCCGCGGCAGGGCGTCGATGTACGTCCCCTCCAGCTTGGTGATCTCCCGGTACTCCATGAGCAGCGTGGGAAGGGTGTGCCCCTCCTCCGCCAGCTCCTGCAGCACGCTCGCGTCGGTGCTGGGCCCCGTGGCGGTCTTCTTCTTCACCGGGAGCCCCAGCTTCTCGAAGAGCACCACGCGCAGCTGCGGGTTGGAGTTGATGTTGAACTCCATCCCCGCCTCCTCATGGATCTGCCGCTCGACCCGTCCCCGCTCGGCCGCAAAGCGCTCCTTGAGCGAGGTGAACCAGTCCAGGTCGATGGCGATCCCGTCCCACTCCATGTCGGCCAGCACCGACACCAGCGGCACCTCCATGTCGCGACTCAGCGCGGTCATGTCGTGGCCGGCCAGCTGCGCCTCCAGCAGCGCGGTGAGACGCAGCGTGACGTCCACGTCCTCGCAGGAGTAGTCACGCGCCGCGTCCACGGGGACGACGTCGAACGGCAGCTGCTGCTTCCCCTTGCCGCACAGCTGCTCGTACGACGTCATCACGTGCCCCAACCCCTCCAGCGCCAGCAGGTCCAGCCCGTGCGAGCGCTTGCCGGGGTCCAGCACGTAGCTGGCCAGCATGGGGTCGAACACGAGCCCCGCCATGCGCACGCCGGCGCTGCGCAGCACGAGCAGGTCGTACTTGGCGTTCTGCGCCACCTTGGCCACGGCGGGGTCTTCCAGCAGCGCGCGCAGCGGCTGGAGCGCGGGGTCGGTGAGCGGCGGCAGGTTCACCGGCGGGGGCGCGCCGGCCCCCAGCCGCTGGCCGGCGATCCCGGCGTCTCCCGACAGCAGCGCCAGGTTCCCCCCGCCATCGTCGTGGCGATGGGCGAAGGGGAGGTAGTACGCCTCCCCGGGCGCCACGGCGATGGACAGCCCCACCAGCGTGCAGCGGAGGGGGTCCACCTTGAGGGGGGCGTCGGGGTCGATGACGGTTTCGGTGTCCACCGCGATGCGCGGCACCTCGCGGATGCGGCGCACCAGCGCCGCCACCCCGTCCAGCGTGTCCACCGTGGTGTACCGGGCGTCGGCCATGACGGGGACGCCGCTGGCCGACAGCACCACCGGGGGGGCGGCCGGGCGATCGGCAGCGGCGACCGACGCCGAACCGGGAGCGGCGGGCGCGGTGCCGGAGCCGTTCAGGGGTGAACCACCCTCGGCAACCGGGGTGGCCACCGATCCCCCCACATCCTTCAGAAGGGAGTTGAACTCCAACTCCAAATAGAAGGCGCGGAGGGCGTCGGCGTCGGGGGTGGAGAGCGCCAGCGCCTCCCGGTCCAGCTGGATGGGGACGTCGCAGTGGATGGTGACCAGCTGCTTCGACAGGCGGGCATTGTCGGCCTGCTCCAGCAGCGCTTCACGGGCGCGCTTCTTGGTCACCTCGCCGGCGTGCGCCAGGATGTTCTCCAGGTCGCCGTACTGCGTGATCAGCTCGATGGCGGTCTTTTCGCCAATCCCCTTGACCCCCGGGACGTTGTCGGAGGTGTCGCCCACCAGCGCCAGGTAGTCGATCACCCGCTCGGGGGGGACCCCCAGCCGGTCGGCGCCATTCTCCACCCCCACCCAGCTTTCGTCCACGCTGGCCGGGCCGCCGCGTCCGGGGTTGAGGAGCCACACGCCGGGACGGACCAGCTGCTGGAAGTCCTTGTCGCCGGAGACGATGACCACGTTGTAGCCGGCCTCCACCCCTTGGCGCGCCATGGTGCCAATGACGTCGTCGGCCTCGAAGCCGGGGACGGCCAGGATGGGGATGTTGTAGGCGGCCAGCAGCTGCTCGATGCGGGTGAGCCCCTGGTCGAAGTCGGCCTGGAGCTCGTCAGTGAGCTTCTCGCGGGTGGCCTTGTACTCCGGGTACAGCTCGTCGCGGAAGGTGGCCCCCGAGTCGTGGACCCACCCCAGCGCCTCGGGGCGGTGGGTGGCCACCAGTCGCTTGAGGAAGTTGGCGATCCCCCAGGCCGCCGAGGAGTTCTCGCCGCGGCTGGTGGTGAGGGGGCGCGTCATCAGCGCGAAGAAGGCGCGGTAGATGAGCGCGTAGCCGTCAACGAGGAACAGCCGGGGCGCGGTGGGGCGGGCGGGGGTGGTCATGCCGAGGGGACGGCGGGGGGGGGTCAGCGGGAGGATCAGCCGCCGGCGAGACGGCGGCGGATGGCGTTGTCCAGTTCGCCGCGCCCCTGCGGCGTGAGGCGCCAGCGGCCGAACCCGGACTGGTCCTGGAAGAGGAGCTGCAGCCGGTAGGCGCGGTACTCCCACAGCTGCTGCCGGACGCGTCCGGAGGGGTCCATGATGGGGGAGTCCACGATGTTGTCAGGGTCGCCCAGCGCCACGAAGGTGATGCCGCGATCGGTCTGCCACCCCACGGGGCCGTCGTCGCGGAAGCGGACGTTGGCCGTGCGGATGCG
>JAGWYS010000056.1 GCA_018969225.1 Gemmatimonadota bacterium
GGCTGCGGGCGATCACCGCGTTGGTGGCGTGCAGGATGGGGGGGGTGCTGCGGTAGTTCTGGTCGAGCGTGACGATGCGGGTGCCCGGGAAGTGGCGCGGGAAGTCGAGGATGTTGCGGATGGTGGCGCCGCGGAACGCATAGATGCTCTGCGCGTCGTCGCCCACGACGGTGAGGTTTCCCGCGGGGCAGAGGGCGCGGAGGATGCGGGCCTGGAGGGGGTTGGTGTCCTGGTACTCGTCCACGAGGACGTGATCGTACAGGGCCCGGATGGCGTGGGCGATGGGGGGGGCCTGCTCGAGGAGGAGCGCCCACGCGAGGAGGAGGTCGTCGTAGTCCAGCAGGTTGCGCTCGCCCTTGCGGCGCACGTACTCGGCGCAGAGGCGCTCGAGGTCGCCGGTCCACGGGAGGAAGTGGGGCCACCCTTCCTCGACCAAGTCCGCGAGGGGGCGGTCGGTGTTGACGTGGCGGGAGTAGAGGGCGAGGACGGTTTCGGCGCGGGGGAAGCGGGGGGCGGCCCGGGGGGCGCCCTTAAGATCGGCGTAGCCGAGGGCGGCCCGGGCGATGGCCATGAGGTCGGTGGCGTCGCCCTGGTCGAGGATGGTGAAGTCGGCGGGGAGGCCGGCGGCGGGGCCGAACTGGCGGAGGAGCCGGTTGGCGGTGCCGTGGAAGGTGCCGCCCTGCACCTGATGGGAGGCGGGGCCCACGAGCCGCTGGCAGCGGTCCAGCATTTCCTGCGCGGCGCGGCGGGTGAAGGTGAGGAGGAGGAGGCGGCTGGGGGGGAGTCCGCGCTGGATAAAGGCGGCGACGCGGTGGATGAGGGTGCGGGTTTTCCCGGAGCCGGCCCCGGCGACTATAAGAAGCGGGCCGTCGACATGGGCGGCGGCGTCGGCCTGGGCGGCGTTGAGCGGGGCGGGCGCGGCGTCGCCGAGCGGGGCGGGGTGGGGGGTGCCCCGGTGGGCCGGGTGGAGGATCCGGGGGGGCGTCGCCATGGGGGGAAGGTATACGGGTGTGGCCGGGGCTGTTTTCCAGCTTTTGATAAGGGCAGGGATTGCGGCGATCACAGCCATGCTTGACCGGCTTGCGTCGTTGGCATAGAATCGTGTGTTGCCGATGGACCCCCCGGCCGGGGGGCGTGTGCCCGTGTCCCATCCAGGGACGTGGTGCTGTGCGCTCTGGCCGTCTGCGGCGCCGGCGGTACGGGGCAGGCGGCCCGTGCGGTTGGCGGTGCGGAAGCGGCGGGCAGTGCGGGACCTGTGCGATGCAGGGTGCTGCGGTTGGCAGGTGTTGTTGCAGGTGCAGGTGCAGGCGGGCGACGGATGTTCGCGCGACCTGGAGTTGTCTTCGGCCGCTCCCCGAAGGAACGCCAGTGCTCCGCGAACCATGCGTCGGGCGCTCCCCGAACGCGGGACGCCTTTCACAGCAGATGCTGGTGCGGCGGGATCCCGACCCGCGGCCGGCCTGATCACTCCAGAACCTCGCAAGAGGGGGATGCATGCCACTCTTCAATCGGAACAAGGCGCTTGTCGCCCTGAGCCTTGGCGCCCTGGCGGCGCTGGGTGCTTGCGGCGATGACGTCACGGTGCCCGTGGCACCGGCGGCTCCGGTCGTCCTGACCATTTCGCCGCCGTCGGCCAACATGAACATCGGCGAGTCGCTGAACTTCGCCGTGCAGATCTCCGGTGGCTCGGCCACCGCGGCCCCGACGCTGGCCAGCTGCACCTCGAGCAACGCGGCGGTCGCCACGGCGGCCGTGCAGGGCTCGGCGTGCCGCGTGACCGCGGTCGCGGCGGGCAACGCCACCGTGACGGCGGCGGCCTCCACCGGCCAGTCGGCGGCGGCGGCGGTCTCGGTCGCGGCCCCGGCGGCGGCCATCTCCGGCCTGGCGGTGTCGCCCTCGGCGGCGTCGGTCCCGGTCGGCCAGAGCGTCACCATCGTGCCCACGGTGAACCGTGCGAACAGCGGCGTCGCGGTGGCGTACACCTACGCCACGTCGGCCGCCACCGTCGCGACGGTGAGCACGGCGGGCGTCGTCACGGCGGTCGCCCCCGGCATCGCCACCATCACGGTGACGGCCGCGGGCACGGGCACGGGCACCACGGCCACCACGCTGACCACGGCGGCCACCATCACGGTCACGGCGCTCCCCACCGGGATCACCGCGCTGACCGTCTCGCCGGCCAACATCGCGCTGGCCACCGGCGGCACGTCGCAGATCGCCGCCTCGGTCCAGCAGCCCACGGGCGCGGCCGCGGCCACGATCAGCTACACGTCCAGCAACACCAGCGTCGCCACCGTGTCCGCGACGGGTGTCGTGACCGGCGCGGCGCAGGGCTCGGCGGTCATCACCGTCACGGCCACCTCGGCGGCAAACGCGTCGTTCGGCGCGGCCACGCTGTCGCAGGCGGTGGCGGTCACCGTGGCGCCCCCGGCCCAGGTCTCCATCCTGAGCATGACCGACAACGGCGCGACGATCGACATCACCAACGTGCAGGGGCAGTTCGAGGTCAACACCATCGTCAACGCCAACGGCCAGAACGTCACGGCGGTCAACGCCTGGGTGTGCGAGGCGGGTGAGACGGTGACGCAGTGCGCCACGCGCAGCGGGACGCCGGCCGCGAGCCAGTCGTTCTCGGCGCAGGGCTCGGGCGCCACGCAGGTCCAGCTGTACATCAACTCGGCCGCCTTCGCGGCGCCGAACTTCACCACGGGCGACAACGCCGCGGTGACGTACACCAACGGTCTCAAGACCATCGTCGCCACGCTCACCACCGCCCCGGCCGGCACGGCCACGGCGTCGAACGCGGTGAACGCGGTGAACTTCAACAACCAGGATGGCTGGACCGTCCAGTGGACGCTCCCGAACCGCGCGCAGGATGCGGCCGGCGTCACCTGGTACGGCGGCCCGGACACCGCGTCGACGGCCATTGCCGGCGCCACGTCGGGCACCGGCCGCTTCGCGCTGGTCCCGGTCATCTACACCGCCGGGCGTGACGTCCGGTACGCCACCATCGACATCGCCTCGCAGGGCGGCCTGGCCTGCGGCGCCGCGATGATCGACTCGGTCCGCCCCTTCGGCGGCACCTACGGCGCGATCACCCGCAGCACGGCCAACTACGCCTTCAACTGCGGTGGCACGGCCAGCACCAACAACGCCACCGGCTACGCCCCGCGCGTGGTGGGTGCCGTGGACAACACCAACGCCGGCAGCTACCCGGGCGTCGATCCGACGGCCGTGGCGGGCGCCGCCGTGGGCACCACCATCTTCACCCGGGCGGGTGGCAACCTGGCGGCCAACCGCTACTACACCACGCCGCTGTACAACGTCTCCGGCCAGCTGGTGCCGGGTGACTACGTGGCGCCGGCCGTGGCGCGCTTCGACATCCGCGGCTCCAACACCACCGGCGGCTCCGCGGCCGACTCGGGCTGGGTGACGGGCACCTACGCCCTCGACCAGCGCACCGCGCTGGGCGCGCAGCTCCGCTACCAGGTCGCCGACGCCAACGTCGGCCTCCCGGTGACCCGCAACACCGTGTTCAACGTGTGCGCGCGGCCGGCCACCATCTCCACCACGGCGCCGACCACCTGCACCACGCCGCTCGCGACGGGCGGGCTGTCGTCCACCATCGCCTCGCTCGCGCTGGGTGAGAGCGCGACCGACTTCACCAACCGCGCGTACTTCGCCGTGGCCACCGAGACCGACCGTCTCGGCAACCGCGCGACGACCAACCCGTACACCTACACCCCGACCGGGCTGGCGCAGGTGCTGGCCACGGCCGGCCAGACGGCGGCCACGGGCGTGAACGCGGCCCCGTCGTACCAGGAGTTCGGCGTCGACCTCACCGCGCCGGTGGTGGTCGCCATCCCGAACACCGGGACGGGCGCCACGGCGGGCTTCGCTCGCACGGACGTCGACTCGATCTACTCCACGCTGGCCAACACGGCGGCCGGGGCCAACGCCAACACCGCGGTGTTCGGCGCGCGCTTCACCGACGCCCGCTCGGGCTTCTTCACCTGCGTCGCCACGAACTGCTCGGCGGCGGGCGCGGGCAACGGCGCCGGTGTCGTCCGCGGCGGTGACTTCCAGATCGTCCGGCGCGCGCTGCCGGCCGTCCCGGTCGTCACCAACGCGATCACCCCGACCAACCTGGTCGCGGCGACCACCTCGGCGGCGCTGCTGGTGAACAACAGCATCAACGCGGCGGCCGGCACCAACTCGGGCGACCCGTCCATCCGCGAGTTCTACATCAACATCTTCGGCGACGCGGCCCGCAACACCATCGCCGCTCCGCCGACGATCAACGCCAACCAGGCCGGCTACTACACGTTCACCGGCACCCTGGCGGACCGCGCGGGCAACACCACGGCGCTCACGCAGCGCTCCGTGGCGATCGACAACGCGGCCCCGGTGGTCTCGGGGATCACCCCGCCGGCCACCTTCACGGGCGGCTCGACGACCACCACCATCCTGGTGAGCGGCACCGACGACCTCGAGGTGCTGGCGGGTGAGCTGTCCATCCGCTACCCCTCGCTGGGTGCGGCCAACTCGATCCGGTTCCGTCGCGTGGCGGCCTCCACGGCCACCTTCCGCGCCGGCATCTGGCACAACCCGTTCCAGTCGCTGAGCGACAACCTGCTGGCCTCGCCGATCGGCGCGGGCACCACCCTGGGTGGCGCAGGGATCACCATCCCGGTGCCGTTCATCCAGCAGGTCGCCGTCACCGACGGCGCGGACGCTCCGCCGACCCAGGCGGCGCTGTTCGCCACCATCGGCGGCGCGGCGGATCCGCGCCCGAACCAGATCGGCGTGACCACGTTCGACATGCGCAACAGCACGACGGTTGCCGGCTTCGCGGCCACCAGCCGCTCGGCTGAGGTGACCACGGCCATCGCGGGGACGCAGGTTGCCACCCCGACGGCTGCGACCAGCACCAAGGATTGGGGCGCGACGGGCGCCGGCATCACCACGTGGGCGGCGTTCAACGCCGCGGCGGCCACGGGTGGCGCGATCGAGTTCCGCGTGACCACGCCGACGTCGATCACCAACCCGCCGTTCTCGGTCGTCCACATCGTCCGTGAGAACGGCGCTGAGGCCGACTACCTCGGGCAGGCCGGCTTCGTCGGCCAGCTCGACCAGGGTGGCAACCGCTTCTGGCGCTACTCCATCACCTCGGCCGCCAGCACCCAGGGCGCCGGCGTGACGGTGGCCGCGCTGGCCAACGGTGACCAGGTCCGCGCGATCGGTGTGGACGCGTCCGGCAACGGCCTCGCGTCGCGCACCGTGACCTTCGGGCTGGCCAACGCCCTCCCGGGTGGCACCACGGTGGTCGCGGCGGGTGTTGCCGCGGCGGCGCCGTTCACCACGCTGGCCAACGCCGGCGCGGCGATCAACGTCAACCTTGGCGCGAGCGCCAACCCGAACGGCGCGGCCCTCGTGGCCAGCTGCTCGTCCAGCTCGAACCTGGTGACGGTGTCGATCGGTGCGGGCAATGTCTGCACCATCAACCCGGCCGGTGTGGTGCTGGCCAACACCGACGTGACGATCACCTTCTCGGTGACCGGCTCGGTGGCGGGCTTCAACACCAACACGATCACCGCCACCCGCACCATCACCCGCACGCCGTGATGATCGGGTAGCACCCGCAGGACAGAAGGCCCCGCGCTTTGGCGCGGGGCCTTCTGGTTTTCCGCCACCACGTTTCCCTGCAGGGATCCCGTCGGCAGCAGGGCACGCAGAAAGGGGGCGGTATCCTCTCGGATACCGCCCCCTGTGCGTCCTACACTGCGATCTGCCTCTCCCGCCGAACCCTCAGGACTTCGGCGGTGCGCCCGCCGCCGAGGCCGGCTGCTCCTTGATGGGGGTGGGCAGCTTGAACTCCCCCATCCCCTTCTCCACGTAGTACTCCCACCCCCACCCCAACACCTTGCCGTCCGCGAGCACCACGGGGGTCTCCGTGAACTGCGCCACCGGCTCCGACACGTCCCCCGGCTTTTCCCGATAGTACAGCACCTCGAACATCTTGCCACCCGTCAGGAACCGCTGCACCCGGAACCCATGGTCCAGTCGCAGCGTGTCGCCAAACTGTCCGGTCAGCGGACCCTTCCCCATGATCGCCATCAGCGAGTCCTTGGGCATCCCCGCCTGAACCGAATCCAAGCGATCCGCCCCTACTTCGTCACTGCCGCACGCGGCAAGCCCCGCCGCCGCCACCGCCAGCACCACACGGCCAAACGATTTCACAGACATGGTTGGTTCGTTCTCGATAAAGGAAAATGTGAGCGATTGAAGGACGAGCCCGAGGCACGCTCCACGCGCCGCTCCGCGGCCCGACCGCGGAAAATTAATGGCACCCGGAAGAGGGGCATGGGTTCCATTATCCCCCTCGCACTACCTCCAGCACCGCCCCATCGCCGAAAACCACCTCCCCCCACCCGAACGCCTCGCACAATCCCGCTACCAGCGCCTCCCGCACGGCATCCATCCCGGGCACCGCCACGCCCAGCCGGCCGCACTCGCGCGCCACGCTGGTCATCTCCACCTGATCAATGCCGCACGGCACCACATAGCCGAACGTGGCCAGGCTGTTGTGCACGTTGAGCGCCGCGCCGTGCCACGTGACCCAGTCCCGGGCGTGCACGCCAATGGACGCCAGCTTGCGCCCCTCACGCCACACCCCCGTCAGCCCTGGCTGCCGCTCGCTGTCCACCCCCACGCGCGCCAGCGCTGCCATCAAGGCCCCCTCAACCTGCCGGAGGTACCAGTGCAGGTCCTTGCGGTGGCGCTTGAGGTCCACGACCGGGTATGCCACCAGTTGGCCGGGTTCGTGCACGGTCACATCCCCCCCGCGCTCCACCTCGCGCAGCTGCACCCCCCGCGCCTCCAGCAGCGCGGGCGACACCAACACATGCCCCGGCTTGCTGCTCCGCCCCAGCGTCACCACCGGGGGATGCTCCACCAGCAGCAGCGCATCACCCGGAATGTCCCCGCAGATCACCCCCGCCAGCGCCCGCTGCTGCACTGCCCACGCCCGGTCGTACTCCATGAGCCCGAGCTCCACGACAAACAGCCGGGGGGGCTGGCCCCCCGGCCTTCCCATTCCACCCGTCTCCCCCCCCATCTCCACGTCCATCTAAACCTCCATCCCCAACCCCATCTCCAACTCCAACCCCATCTCCAACTCCATCTCCATCTCCAACTCCAACTCCAACTCCATCTCCAACTCCAACTCCAACTCCAACTCCAACCCCAACCCCAACCGGCGCCCGGAAACGAGAACCTCAGCCGTCACGCGTGGAGCATCTTCCCCAGGCTGTCCAGCACCGCCTCCCCGATCGCCTCGCTCAACGTCGGATGCGCGTGCACCGCCAGGTCGATCTCCTCCACCGTGTACTCGTTCTCCCGCGCCACCACCAGCTCGTGGATCAGCTCCGTGGCGTGCGCCCCCACGATGTGCGCCCCCAGGATCTCCCCGTGCTTCTTGCCGCGGATGATCTTCACGAAGCCGTCCGTCTCGCCGCTGGTGCGCGCCCGCCCGTTGGCGGAGAAGGGGAACTTCCCCACCGCGTACTCCAGCTTCTGCTCCTTGCACGCGGCCTCGGTGAGCCCCACGGAGGCCACCTCGGGGTGGCAGTAGGTGGCGCTGGGAATGTTCTGGTAGTTCACCGGGTGCGCGTGCTGCCCCCCCAGCAGGTCGGCCAGCACGTGCCCCTCGCGGGACCCCTTGTGCGCCAGCATCTGGTTGCCGGCCACGTCGCCGATGGCGTAGTACCCCGGCACGCTCGTCTCGAACTTTGCGTTCACCTGCACGAAGCCCCGCGCGCTTTTGGCGATCCCCACGGCCTCCAGCCCGATCCCCTCCACGTTGGGGGCGCGCCCGGCGGCCACCAGCACCCGGTCCACCTCCAGCGTGTGCGCGGCGCCCCCGCTCTCCACCGTGAGGGTGGCCCCCTTCGCCGTCACCTTCGCCCCGGTGATCTTCGACCCCGTCAGCACGTTGATCTTCCGCTTCTTGAACGCGCGCGCCAGCTCGGCGCTGCAATCGGCGTCCTCCAGCGGCAGGATGGTGGGGGCCACCTCCACCAGGTGCACCTCCGAGCCGAAGGCGTTGAACACGTCGGCAAACTCGCACCCCACCGCACCGGCGCCCACCACCGCCAGCCGCTTGGGCGCCGACTCGGCCACCAGCGCCTCGTCACTGGAGATCACCACCGTCTTGTCGAGTTCCAGCCCCACCTGCGGCAGCCCGCGCACGCGCGACCCGGTGGCCACCACCACCGCCTTCCGCCCCTCGTAAGTCGTCTTCTTCCCCTCGGCGTCGGTGACGGTCACCTTCTTCCCCTTCTCCAGCACGCCGGTGCCGCGGATCCACTGCACCTTGTGCTTCTTGAAGAGGAACTCCACCCCCTTGGCGTTCTGCGCGCTCACGCTGCGCGAGCGCTTCATGGCGGGGCCGAAATCCAGCGTCACCCCCTCGATGGTGATCCCGTGCTCCGCCGCCTTCCCCAGCTTGGTGGCCAGCCCGGCGCTTTCCAGCAGCGACTTGGCGGGGATGCACCCCCACAGCACGCAGGTACCCCCCAGCCCCTCCCGCTCCACCACGGCCACCTGCATCCCCAGCTGGGCGCAACGAATGGCACACACGTAACCGGCGGGGCCGCCGCCGAGGATCAGCACGTCGAAGGAAGTCATGGCACGCGAAATGGCGAAGGGATGGGAAGGACGAACCCCCGCAAAATAGCGGGCGGGCGGCGCCAGTGGACGCCGCCCGCTGCGGTGGGTGCCGCTGCGGCGCGGATGCCCCTACTCCGGACGCCGCACCGCAGAGCGCACCCCATCGGAGACCACCACCTCCACCCGACGGCCGCCGGTGGCCACCGTCTCCCCTGAGCGGCGCACGAACCCCAGCAGGGTCCCCGAGGTGGCGTCGCGGACCAGCGCCATGGCCACCCCGCCCCCTTGCCATCGCACCCGTACGCCGCGCGCGTCGAGCTCCACCCCCACCGCGTCGGCGCCCTCCTGCGCCACCGTGCCGGACGGCCCCCCGGTGCGCAGGGCGCTGCGCAGGGGTGCGCGCACGTCGGTCACTCGAACGGCGCGTACCGCGCGTTCCAGCGCCGCCGAGTAGGGGACCACAAGTGCGAAGTGGGCGTCGCCTGGGGCGGCGTCGGCCACGGCCACCGGGCGCACCCGCACGCTGGTCAGCGCGGCGCCATCCTGAGCCAGCAGCTGCAGGCGGTGCGTCCCCGTGGTGGGCTCCGGGGTGATGGGGGCCCGCACGCGGAAGGCCGGTTCCAGCTCCACGCGCCCCGCCGTCACCCGTCCCCACACGAGCAGCCCGTCGGCCGGATCACCGGCGCGCAGCGGCGCCGCGGTGGCGCGGTGGGTGAGCACGGCGTTCCAGGTGTAGTCGCTCACCCACGGGCTGTCGCAGTACCCCATGATGTCGGTGGCGGTGGCGGGGACGATGGTGGTGGTGCCAGGCACCCACCCGAAGTGGCCGATGATGCCGTCGGCGTACGGGTACTGCCCGTCGCCGGCGGTGCCGCACGGGGCGTGCAGGCGCCCGAAGTTGTGCCCCCACTCATGCGCGGCCACGGTGCCGGCGCTGGCCGCGTCGTCCCACCCCAGCGCGGCCCACCCGGGCACATACCCCACGCCGGCAATCCCGGCGCCGTATCCAGGGCGCACCACGCCGAAGTAGTGCGTGCCGGCGGGGGCGCCGTCGGCGGTGCGCAGGGCGTTGAGTTCGCTCAGCACCTGGCTCCACCCCGCGGTGCCGGTGGGGGTCAGCTGCGGCACCGTGGCGGTGAAGGGCGCCCGCACCGAGGCCGTCACCTCCTGCAGCGGGAACAGCCGCCGGGCGAGGGTGAGGTACTGGTCCACGGTGGCGGCATCCACGCGCCCCGTGGCGTTCCCCACGGTCACCGGCACGAAGCGCACCGCGAATGGCGGGGGCGAGACCACCGGCAGCGGCTGCGGGACGCCGGCGCGCGGCCACACGTTGTCGTCGGTGCGACTGTCGTCAGGGACGCTGGCGGGGTCGATCTCCACCAGCAGGCGCACCCCGGGGCGCACCACGGCGCCATCCACCGCCACATTGAGGGTGGCGTCGTAGCGGCTCGCGTCGGCGAACGTGCGCACGCCGGCGGTCGGCCAGGTGGCCTCCTGCGTCAGCAGCGGCATCCCCGCCGCGTCGAAGAGGCGGAAGGTGACGCGCGGGCGGTGGCTGTTCGCGTCGTTGTTGGCGGTGATGAAGGCGCGCAGCAGCGCGGGGCGCCCGGCCACCAGCGGCACGGTGCCGTCGGGGGTCTGCACGGCCTGCACCGCGTACACGGTGCGGAGCACGACGTTGGGCTGGCTTCCGCCGTCGCCGCCGGCGTAGTCGAAGTGCACCGAGGCCGTTCCCCCGGCCGTCACCGCGGCAGATGCCGCGGCGGGCGCGGGGGTATACCGGATCCCCTGCACCTCCACCGCGCCGGCGGCGATGGTGTAGCCACCGATGGGCAGCGAGTCGAGGCGCCCAGGGCCTGTCCTGGTGCGGGTGACCGGACCGTTCACGGTGAAGGCGGGGGTGGGGGCGTACCGGGTCCCTCCCACCGTCACCTCGCTGGCTGACACGGTGTAGCGCCCCGGGCGCAGGTGCGTGACCGTGGCGGTGCCAGAGAGGGCGCGCGCGGTGCCGTCGGGGCCGTTGACGGTGATGGCTCCCCACGCGCCCGACGGCAGCCCGATGGCGGCCACCGCCAACGACCCGGTGATCACGGCGTACTGCACGGCCACGCGGCCGGTGTCCCCCGCGGCCAGTTGCAGCGATGCCGACGACGGGGTGGGGGCATGCCGCGCCACCAGCGAGGTCACCGTATCGGCCTGCATCGTCCACGCGCCGGGGAGCACCTGCAGGAACCGCTGCGTGCGCGCCGGCGTGTACCGTTCGCCGTCGGGCGCGGTGAGCACCACGTTGGCGGCGGTGTTGGCGGCCAGCCCGTCGATGACGACGTCGAGGATGGTGGGGACGAGCTGGTAGGCGAGGGTCACCGCCGTCACCTGCGCGGGCGCGACGACGACGCCGAGGGTGGTGTCGATGGGCAGGTAGCGCAGGGCGCCGTGGGACACCGGTCCCATCGCCACGGAATAGCTCCCCACCGGGAGGGAGTCAACGACCCCGGGGGCCATGGCGTGTCGTGTGAAGCCGGGCGCGCTCAGGGTCACGGGCACCGAGACGCCAGCGGCTGTCCCGGTGGTCTCGAGGCGCATCGTCCCCCGCGGCACGCCCGTGATGGCGTGGTCGGGGCTCCGGCGATCCCCCGGTCCGGCGAGTCCGGTGCCAGGTGCGCGGGACCCGTCCGGGGCGGATGGGGGCTCCACGGTCGAGCAACCGGCCACGAGTGCGACCAGCGACAGGGACAGGATGCGACGCGCGCGAACGAAGGGCATGACTGGGCAGGGGGGGCAGGGGCTCCCCCAAGGACGAGCCACCCACCTGCCCCGACACCATCGCGGGCGCCAGCGCCCGGCCGAGGCCGCTGAACGAAGCCCCCGAACGAGCACCCCTTCCAGCGCCGAACCGGGGGGCGAGCCCCCCGGTTCGGTTCAGAACAGCATCATCATCGGGGCTTCGAGGAGCTGCCGCAGCGTCTGGAGGAACCGGGCGCCTACGGCGCCGTCGATGACGCGGTGGTCGCAGCTGAGCGTCACGCGCATCCGCTGCCGGGGGACGAAGGCGCTGCCGTCCCACACGGGCTTGGTCTCGGTGGCCCCCACCGCCAGGATCGCCGCCTCGGGGGGATTGATGATGGCGGTGAACTGGTCGATCCCGAACATGCCAAGGTTGGAGACCGAGAAGGTGGCGCCGCTGTATTCGGCGGGGGCGAGCTTGCGCTCGCGGGCCCGCTTGGCGAAGTCGCGCGCCTCGCGCCCGATCTGTCCCAGCCCCTTGGCGTGCGCGTCGCGGATGACGGGGACGATGAGGCCGTCGTCGGTGGCCACGGCCATCCCCACGTGCGCCGCGCTGAAGTGGCGGATGCGGTCGCCCAGCCAATGGGCGTTCACCTCGGGGTGCCGGGTGAGCGCGATGGCCACCGCCTTCAGGACGATGTCGTTGACCGACACCTTGAACGCGTCCCCGGCCCTGGCCATCTCCTCGCGCATGCGCGCCGCGGCGGTCATGTCGATCTCCGCGGTGAGGTAGAAGGTGGGGACGGGCCCGATCGACTCGGAGAGGCGACGGGCGATCGTCTTGCGCATCTGGGTGAGCGCCACGTCCTGGTGCGCCCCGTCGATGACCATGGCGGCCGGGACGGCGGTGGGGGTGGCGGTCACGGAGGGGGTGGCGATGGCTGCGGCGGGGGCCGCCGCTGCCGCGGCCGCGGCGGGGCTGGCCGTGGCGGCCGCTTCCACGTCACGCCGGATCACGCGCCCGCCGGGCCCCGACCCGCTGACGGCCCGCAGGTCGATCCCCTGCTCGGCGGCCAAGCGGCGGGCGAGGGGGGAGCTGCGCGGGGCGGGGGTGGAGGTTGGAGTTGGAGATGGAGTTGGAGTTGGAGATGGAGTTGGAGTTGGAGATGGAGTTGCCGGAGGGGCCGCCGGAGGGGCCGCCGGAGGGGGCGCCGGGGGGGCCGCCGGGGGCGCTGCAGGCGCAGGCGCGCCGCCACCGGTGAGCGCGTCGATGTGCTCGTCGGCGGCGGCGATGATGCCGATCACCTGCCCCACGGGGGTCGTGGCCCCCTCCTCCACCAGCCGCGCCCGCAGGACGCCCTCGCCGCGGGCCACCAGCTCCATGATGGCCTTGTCGGTCTCCACTTCGGCCAGGACGTCGCCGTTCTTCACGGCGTCTCCCACCTGCCGCAGCCACTTCACGAGGCGCCCCTCCTCCATCGTGGGGGAGAGCGCTTCCATCATCACCTTGGTCGGCATGGCGTCAGTCGAGGTAGAGGACCTGGCGCACCGCCGCGATCGTCTTGGGGACGTCGGGCTTGGCCGCCTTCTCGAGGCTCTTGGTGTACGGCATCGGCGCGTCGGCCTGGTGCACGCGCAGCACCGGCGCGTCCAGGTGGTCGAAGCAGGTGCGCTGCACGTAGTCCACCACCTGCGCGCCCACGCCGCACATCTCCCACCCCTCCTCCACCACCACGCACCGGTTGGTCTTGCGCACCGAGGCGGCGATGGCGTCCACGTCCATGGGGCGGATGGTGCGCAGGTCCACCACGTCGCAGCGGATCCCGTCCTTCTCCAGCTGGTCGGCGGCCTGCAGCGCCACCAGCACCATCTTGCCGTGGGTGACCAGCGTGCAGTGGTCCCCCTCGCGCTTGAGGTCGGCCTTGCCCAGGGGGACGATGTAGTCCTCCTCGGGGACCTCCCCCTTGGTGTTGTACAGCATCTCCCCTTCCAGCACGCACACCGGGTTGTCGTCGCGGATGGCGGCCTTGAGGAGCCCCTTCGCGTCGTACGGGGTGCCCGGGGCCACCACCTTCAGCCCGGGAATGTGCGCCAGCCACGACTCGAACGCCTGCGAGTGCTGCGCGGCCAGCTGGAGCGCGGCGCCGTTGGGGCCGCGGAACACCAGCGGCATGGGGAACTGGCCGCCCGACATGTACAGCATCTTGGCGGCGGCGTTCACCACCTGGTCGATGGCCAGGAGGGCGAAGTTCCAGGTCATGAACTCGATGACGGGGCGGAGGCCGGCCATGGCCGCCCCCACGCCGACGCCGGCGAACCCCAGCTCGGTGATGGGGGTGTCCACCACGCGCATCTCGCCGAACTCCTGCAGCAGCCCCTTGGACACCTTGTAGGCGCCCTGGTAGACGGCCACCTCCTCCCCCATCAGGAAGACGCGGTCGTCGCGGTGCATCTCCTCGCGGAGCGCCTGGTTGAGGGCGTCGCGGTACGTGATCACGGGCATGGGTGCGCGCGCCTCAGCTGGTGGTCTCGACCGTGACGTCCTCGAGGAGCGCCGCGAGCGGGAGCTCGGGGCTGGCCTCGGCGAAGTCGATGCTGTCCTGCACGATCCGCTTGATCTCCTCGTCCATCGCCGTGACATCGGCGGCGGTGATCTCCCCGTCGCGCTCCATCCGCTCGCGGTGCAGGGTGATGGGGTCGCGCTTGAGATACTGCTCCAGCTCCTCGCGGGTGCGGTAGGTGCCGGCCACCGCGTCGGACATGGAGTGCCCCATGAAGCGGTAGGTGCGGATCTCCAGCAGCGTGGGGGTGCTCTCGGTGCGGGCGCGCGCGATGGCGTCGGCGGCGGCGGCGCGCACGGCCAGCACGTCCTGCCCGTCCACCACGTCACGCGGCATGTCGTACGAGGCGCCGCGCTTGTAGATGTCGTTGACCGCCGAGGCGCGCTCGACGGCGGTGCCCATCCCGTAGCGGTTGTTCTCGATGATGAACAGGCACGGCAGCTTCCAGAGGGCGGCCATGTTGAGCGCCTCGTGGAAGGCGCCATTGTTGACCGCCGCCTCCCCCATGAAGCAGACGATGACCTGGTCGCCGCCGCGGTACTTGATGGCGAACCCGACGCCGGCGGCGATGGGGATGTGCCCCCCCACGATGCCGTGGCCCCCCAGGAACCCCAGCTGCCGGTCGAACATGTGCATGGACCCGCCCTTGCCGCGGGCGCACCCGTCCTGCCGTCCGAACAGCTCCGCCATGACCGCGCGCGCCGACATCCCCCGCGCCAGCGCCTGCCCATGGTCGCGGTAGGTGGTGATGATGTAGTCGTCGCCGCGCAGCTGGTGGATGATCCCGGTGGAGACCGCCTCCTGCCCGATGTACAGGTGGCAGAAGCCGCCGATGCGGCCGATGGCGTACATCTCGGCGCACCGCTCCTCGAAGCGGCGTTGCAGCAGCATGGAACGCAGCAGCTCGCGGTGGAGGGCGGCAGCCTCGAGCGCGGCCTGGGCGGGGACGGGCGCGCCGGCGGGGCGCTCGGCGTCGCCCTTCTTGCGGGGCTTCACGGTGGGCATGGCGGGGGGGAAGACGGGAAAGGCAGCGGGGGGCGGCGGCTGGGGGACCCGGGGCGACTGGACGCCCGCGGCATCACGCCACGCCGGCCGCCTGCACCTGCTCCCAGGCGTGGTAGCTGGAGCGCACCAGGGGGCCGGACTCCACGTGGCGGAAGCCCATGGCCATCCCCTGCTCGCGGAACCAGCGGAACTCCTCGGGGGTGACGTAGCGGTCCAGCGGCAGGTGTCCGCCGGAGGGGCGCAGGTACTGGCCGAGGGTGAGGATGTCCACGTCCACGGTGCGCAGGTCGCGCATGACCTCCAGGACCTCCTCGTTGGTCTCGCCGAGCCCCAGGATGATCCCCGTCTTGGTGGGGAGGTCGGGGGCGAGGCGGCGGACGATGCGGAAGATCTCGAGCAGGCGCTCGTAGCGCCCGCCGGGCCGCGCCTTCTTGTACAGGCGCGGGACGGTCTCGGTGTTGTGGTTGTAGATGTCGGGGCGGGCCTCCACCACCTGGCGGATGCTCGCCTCGTTCCCCTGGAAGTCGGGGACCAGCACCTCGACGGAGCAGCCGGGGAGGCGCTGGCGGACCTGCCGGATGGTCTCGGCAAAGATGTAGGCGCCGAAGTCGGGGAGGTCGTCGCGGTCCACCGAGGTGATGACGGCGTGCCGCAGGTTGAGTCGGGCGATCGCCTCGGCCACGCGGGCGGGCTCGGCGATGTCGTAGGCCGGGGGGCGCCCGTGGGCCACGGCGCAGTAGGCGCAGTTGCGGGTGCAGACGTCGCCCAGGATCATGAACGTGGCGGTGCCGTGCTGCCAGCACTCGCCGATGTTGGGGCAGTGCGCCTCCTCGCAGACCGTGTGCAGGTCGAGCTCCCGCATGAGCTGCTTGAGGCGCAGGTAGTTGTCCCCACCGGGGGCCTGGACCTTGAGCCAGCCGGGCTTGCGCTCGGGGAGCGGGTCGCGACGGTGGCGTCCCATGATCTGGACGAGCGGTTGATCCATGGCGGGGGAGGGGAGGGGCGCGCGGCCTCGACGGATGGGACGAGGCGTTGGCATGGAGGGGGAAGCTACCCCGGGGGCATTTTTCGGGGAACACACCGTAACCGGCAAGTGCAATATAGCCGGTCGTGCGCCCGGTGAAACCCGGCGGGGGCGTTGTGCGTACGCTCCCGTAACGTCTTCCTCCGCCGAGGGTTTCCCATGCTGCGCACCCTGTTCATCACCGGCCTCCTGGCCCTCGCCGGGCTGGTGGCCCTCCGCCTGGCCTTCGGGCTGCTGGGGCCGGTGGTTTCGCTCCTCTTCTGGCTGCTGGGCTTCGCCCTGCGGGTGTTCGTGGTGGGCGCGGTGGTGTACCTGCTCCTTCGCGTCCTCAGCCCCGCGACGGCGAGGCGGCTGCGGAAGCTGTTCCGCTAGGGCGTCCCGGGGGCTGGGGGCGTCTCCAGGCGCTCCACGATCCCCCACGCCAGCAGCGGCACCATGATCTCGTGGTGCCCCGTGATCTCGTAGCCGCGTCCGCCATCCTGCGTGGGGCGACGCACCACGTTCATGCGCGGCCGGTAGTGCCGCTGCATGTCCAGGTCGCAGGTCACGAACCCCGTGGGGGCGCCGCCGCACACGTTGCGCGCCACGGTGAGCGCCTTGAGGAACACCTCGGGCATGATGACGGCGCTCCCCACGTTCAGCACCACGCCCCCGTCGTGCAGCGCCGCCAGCGAGGCGGCCAGCCGGCGGAAGTCGCGGTGGCTGGTGTCGCCAATGGCCGCGCCGTTGGCGGCCGGGTGCTGGTGGATGATCTCGCACCCCAGCGCGGCGTGGATGGTGGCCGGGACGCCGTGGCGCCAGCACTGGTAGGTGAGTGACAGGTCGGGGTGCGGGAGCGGCTCCAGCGCCGCGAGCGCCCGCGCTACCGCCTCGCCCATCCCCCACCCCGCCGCCATCCCGGCCACGAAGGCCTCGTTGAGCCCGCGCCCGGTCTCCTCGGCCATCCCGAAGCTGCCGTCGCGCAGCCCCGCCGCCACATCCTCCGAGGTCCCCCCGAAACGGGCCACCTCGTAGTCGTGGATGGCCGCCGAGCCGTTCATGGCCACGTGGGTGAAGACGCCGCGCCGCACGAGGTCCCCCAGGATGCGGGCCAGTCCGGTCTTCACCACGTGCCCGCCCAGCATCAGCACCACGCCACGGCCGCGCCGCCGTGCCGACACCACCGCGTCAATGACGGCCAGCAGGTCGCGGGCCACCAGGATGTCGGGGAGCGACGCCAGGAAGGCGGCGAAGGTGCGCGCGGCGGGTTCGTCTCCCGGCGGGGTGGCGAACTCGTCGGCGCGCACCTTGTTGGGGCGCTGCTGGACCGGGATCGTGGCCACCCGGGCGAGATCCACCTCCCGATAGGTCATGGGGGACCCGGCCGGAGTCGGGGCGTGGCTGCTCACGGCCTAGTCGGCGTACGGGGTGTCGTCGCGCCCACCGTCCCGTTCGCGGGGGCCGGCGTCGCCACGTCCCTCCGCTCCCCCGTCCTCACCGCCGGAGTCGCCGCTCGTTTCGCCGCCTCCGGTCTCCCCCTGGCGCCCGCGCGCGCGCCGGGCGCCGCCTCGGCGCCCACGCCGACCGCGCCGCCGCCGCTTTGGCGCGTCGCTCCCGTCGCCACCCTCACCGCCCTCACCGCCCTCACCGCCCTCACCGCCCTCGTCCCCATCATCCGTGCCCGCCTCATCGGGGCTGCCGTCCCCGGCGTCCCCTCCGGCGTCCGGACCCGGCCGCAGGGCATCGGACGGGGCGGTGGACCGACCCGCCGCCTCCTCGCCCTCCGAGGGGCTGTCCCCAGTGCTCCCCTCGCTCTGCCCGCCGCCGCGCTTGCGCGACCGACGGCCCCGTCGGCGGCGCTTCTTTCGCTCCTCGCCGGTGGCGGGAGACTCCGCCTCGCCAGCGGCCTCGGCCTCGTCACGGCCGTCCGCCCCCTCCGATTCCGCGGGGGCGTCGTGGCCAGCGCCCGGCTCGTCCGTGGTCCGGGGCGTCCCGGTGGATTCGGACGCGGCCGGCGCCCAGTCGGGAGGGGTCCACCGGGCTCCGGCGGCGGGTGCCGCGGCACTTTCGCCGGCGGGCTCACCCTGCGGCGCACGCACGAGGTCATCCAGTCGATCGAACGCCGAGCGGCGCCCCGACGGCGGCGCGAAGGGATCGACCAGCGGGCGCGGCGCCTTGGGGCGTTCCTCCCGCGTCTCGGTGCGCGGTGCCTCCTCCTGAGGCGACGCGGCCCCGCCGGGGGCGGGGCTTGGCCGGTTCGGCCGAGTGCGCTCGCCACGTGAGCGCTCGCCGCGCGGGCGGTCGCCGCGCCCCCGGCCTTCACGCGGCCGCTCCTCCCGGGGCGCAGCCTCCGCAGCCGGCGCCTCGGGA
>JAGWYS010000305.1 GCA_018969225.1 Gemmatimonadota bacterium
GCCCAGGGGAGCTTCCGCATCACCGGCGTGCCGGTGGCGGGGAGCTCGGCGCAGGCGGTGGTGCGCATCCGGGCGCTGGGGTACAACCGCGAGACGCGGACGGTGACGCTGACGCCCGGCGCGACCGCGCGGGTGGAGGTGGCGGTGACGGCGTCGGCGATCCAGCTGAACCAGGTGGTCGTGACGGGCAGCGGGCAGAAGACCGAGGTGAAGCGCCTCGGGAACACGGTGGCGGTGATCCAGCCGCCGGCCAACGCGCCCATCAATGACATCTCGAACCTGCTGACGGCGCGCGAGCCCGGGGTGTCGGGGCTGGTGAGCGGCGGGCTGTCAGGGGAGGGGGCGAAGATCCGCATCCGCGGGAACGCGTCGCTGTCGCAGTCCAACGAGCCGATCATCTTCGTGGACGGCGTGCGCATCAACAGCGGCGGCGGCTACGGGATCGGCAACGGGGGCGGCGGGTCGCCGTCGCGCCTGGACGACATCGACCCCAGCACCATCGAGCGGGTGGAGGTGCTGAAGGGGGCGGCGGCGGCGACGCTGTACGGCACCGAGGCGTCGAACGGGGTGATCCAGTTCTTCACCAAGACCGGGTCGACCGGGGCGCCGCGGTGGTCGATGCAGCTGCAGCAGGACGGGGTGAGCTTCGGCAACCGGGTGGCGCCGAACTCCGGCTACGCGCGGACGCAGGCGCGGGCGGACTCGCTGGCGCAGTACTGGAACAAGCCCGGGCTGAAGGCCTTCGAGGTGTTCGAGGTGCCGGTCTTCCGCGACTACTTCACCGAGACGGGGCTGGGGAACACGCTGTCCACGTCGGTGCAGGGGGGCGGGCCGGCGATCACGTACTTCGCGAGCGGCCGCTACTACTACGAGAACGGCCCCTTCGGCGGCGCGGACCTCGGGCCGGCGCGCGACATCGTGCGGCGCATCCAGAGCTCGGCGAACCTGTCGATCGTGCCCACGCAGAAGCTGCGGCTGCGCTTCAACAACGCGTACTACAACACGCAGAACCAGTCGCCGGAGAACAACAACAACATCTACGGGGTGAACTCGCTGTCGTACATGGCGCGCCCCGAGCTGGCCAACTGCAACCTGTCCACGTACGTGTCGCCCGGGCGCTGCTCGGGGGCGGGGAACCCGTTCGGGAACCAGGCCTTCGCCACGGCGCGCGAGGCGGTGCAGGTGACCAACCAGACCGGGACCCAGCGGTACGTGGGGACGCTGGACGGCTCGTACACCGCCAGCGACAAGCTGACGCTGAGCAGCACCTTCGGCTTCGACTACGCGGCGCAGCGCGACTTCGGCTTCTCGCCGTTCGGCTACAACGTGGACCTGTTCACGTCGAACAACCCGGACGGGTCGCGCCAGGTGTTCTCCAGCGGCACGCGGGTGCTGACGCTGGAGGCCAAGGCGGCGTACAACCGCGACTTCGGTCCGTTCACCACGAGCAGCGTGGCGGGGCTGCAGGTGTTCAACAACCGCACCGAGGCGTCGTCGGGCTCCTCGGCGTTCTTCCCGGGTCCCGGCATCGAGGTGGTGGGCGCGGGCGGGCAGAACATCTCGGCCGGCGAGTCGTTCCTGACCACGGTGAACGGCGGCTACTTCGCGCAGTCGCAGGTGGGGTGGCACGACTGGGTGTTCGGGACGGTGGGCGGCCGGTACGACTTCTCCAGCGCGTTCGGCAAGAACGCGGGCGGGGTGTTCTACCCGAAGGTGTCGCTGTCGGTGGTGCCGTCGGACCGGCCGGGGTGGAACTCCACGCTGGTGTCCACGTTCCGCGTGCGCGCGGCGGTGGGGCAGTCGGGGCGGCAGCCGGGCGCGTTTGACCAGTTCACGACGTTCGCGCCGCAGGTGACGTCGGTGGGCGCGGGGCTCATCCCCTCGGCGCTGGGCAACCCCAACCTGAAGCCCGAGATCTCCACCGAGATGGAGGCCGGGTTCGAGGCGGGGCTGTTCAACAACCGCGTGGCGCTGGAGTTCACGGCGTGGCAGCGCGAGGTGTCGGACGCGCTGGTGCCGCGCGTGTTCGCGACGTCGGGCGGCTTCCGCAACGCGCAGCTGACCAACATCGGCTCCATCAACGCCAACGGCATGGAGATCGGGCTGCGGGGGACGGCGTTCCAGAAGGGGAACAGCAAGCTGGAGCTGTTCGCGAACGCGGCGTACCTCAAGCAGACGCTGTCCAGCCTGGGCGGCGCGCCGCCGATCCGCGTGTCGGGCGGCTACGCGCGCTACCGCATCTACCTGAAGGAAGGGGATCCGCTGGGGTCCATCTACGAGCCGCGGCTGGCCGGGCAGTGCGGGCAGGTGCCGGCGACCAACGCGGCCGGCAAGCCGATCACCTGCTACAACACCGGGCAGATCCCCATCAACTTCAACGGCCGCGGCACGGCGGCCACGCGCGAGGAGCTGCTGGCGTACTTCGCCACCCCGCGCGACATCCAGACCTCGGCGGTCCAGTCGGCGCTGCAGCCGCTGCTGGCGGACTATGACGGGAGCGGGATCCTGTTCGAGCAGCGCCGCGGGTCGTCGATCCCGCAGTGGACGGGCGCCTTCGGCGGCACGTACAACCTGGGCCGCAGCCTGAAGATCCAGAGCACGCTGGAGTACCGCACCGGCTACATGGTGTCCAACCTGACCGACGGCTTCCGGCTGTCGCAGCACCCCTCCATCGGCTCGAATCGCCGGGCGTTCTCGGAGATCCAGTCGGTGATGCAGAACCCGGCGAGCACGCCGGAGCAGCGCCTGGCGGCGGCGGAGACCTACATCCGCGGGTACCGCCGGCTGCTGGAGCCGGGGCTGTACCAGGCGGAGTCGGGCGACTTCCTCCGGTGGCGCGAGCTCGCGGTGACGTACACGCTGGGGCAGGACTTCGCGAAGAAGCTGGGCTTCCGCGACGCCAGCATCACGCTGGCGGGGCGCAACCTGCTGCTGTGGACCAAGTACAGCGGGCAGGATCCGGAGTCCAACGAGAACGGCC
>JAGWYS010000057.1 GCA_018969225.1 Gemmatimonadota bacterium
TGCGCCATCGCGCCCGCCAGCGCGTCGTCATCCTGCTCCTCCCCCGGGAGGAAGCGCGTGTTCTCCAGCAGCAGCACGCTGCCGGCGGGGAGCGCCTGGGTGGCCGCCACCGCCTCCGGGCCAACCGTGCTCCCCAGGAAGCTCACCGGCCGGTGGAGCACCGCCGCCAGCCGGCGCGCCACCGGCGCCAGCGAATACCGGGGGTCGGGCGCCCCCTTGGGGCGCCCGAAGTGGGAGAGCAGCACCACGCGCGCGCCACGATCCAGCAGCGCGTTGATGGTGGGGAGCGCCGCCGTGATCCGCGTGTCGTCCGCCACCTCTCCGGCGGCGTCCAGCGGCACATTGAAGTCGACGCGCACCAACGCGCGCCGCCCCGTCACCTCGGCGGGCGCCAGGTCCCGGATGGTCCGGATCGCCACCGCGGGCTCAGAGCCTCGCGCCGATGAAGCGCAGCAGGTCGACGCAGCGCGACGAGTACCCCCACTCGTTGTCGTACCAGCCGGAGACCTTCACCAGGGTGCCGTTGATGACGATGGTGCTCAGCGCGTCCAACGTGCACGAATGCGGATCGCCGATGTAATCCACCGACACCAGCGGCACCTCGCTGTACCCGAGCACGCCGGCCAAGGCCCCTTGGCTCGCGGCGCGGAACGCGGCATTCACCTCGTCGCGCGTCACCGGGCGCTCCACCACGCAGGTGAGGTCGGTGAGCGAGACGTCCGGGGTGGGCACCCGCACCGCCACGCCGTCGATCTTGCCCTTCACCTCGGGGATCACGAGCGACGTGGCCTTGGCGGCTCCCGTGGAGGTGGGGATCATGGACACCGCCGCCGCGCGCGCGCGACGCAGGTCCTTATGGGGCAGGTCCAGGATGGACTGGTCGTTGGTGTAGCTGTGGATCGTCACCATCGACCCGTGCACGAACCCGAAGCTGTCCCGGATCACCTTGACCATCGGCACCAGGCAGTTGGTGGTGCACGAGGCGTTGGAGATGATGTGGTGCGCCGACGGATCGTACTTGTCGGAGTTGACCCCCATCACCACGGTCAGGTCCTCGTTGGTGGCCGGTGCGGAGATGACCACCTTGCGCGCGCCCGCCTCCAGGTGCTTGCGCGCGTCGGCCGCGTTGGTGAAGCGCCCCGTGGACTCGAGCACGATGTCCACGCCGAGGTCCTTCCACGGCAGCTTCCCGGGATCGCGCTCGGCGAGGATGCGGATCCGCTGGCCGTCCACCGTGATGCCGTCGGCATCATGGGTCACCTCGCCGTCGTACCGCCCGTGCACCGAGTCGTAGGCGAAGAGGTGCGCCAGCGTGGCCGTGTCCGTGAGGTCGTTGACCGCCACGAAATCGAGGTCGGCGACCTCCTGCTGGAAGGCCGCCCGCAGCACCTGCCGGCCGATGCGGCCGAAGCCGTTGATTCCAATCCGAATGCCCATCTGCGTCACGTCCGGTCGAAGTCGTAGTCGAATGGCGCCGAGGTCCCCGGATCGGGGGCCCGGCCGTAGGTCACCACACTGACGAGGCGGGCGCCCCCGGCCACCAGCGCCGCTGCCGCGGCGACGGCCGTGGCCCCCGTGGTGACGACGTCATCCACGAGCACCAGGTGCGCCCCAGCCACCCTGGCCATCCCCTCGGGCGGGACGGCAAACGCCCCCGTTACATTCGCCACCCTCTCGGACGGAGTCAACCGGACCTGCGACACCGTGTGCCGCACCCGACGCAGCGCCCACGGCCACACCGGCACGCCCCAGGCCGGCGCCAGTGCGGCCGCGATGCGCTCCGCCTGGTTGTACCCCCGCTCGCGCTGCCGCACCGCGGACAGCGGCATGGGCACCAGCGCCGCGCGCTCCGCAACCACGTCCGGGGGCCACGCCAGCCGGGCCATCGCGCGCGCCATCACGACCGCGACCGCGGTCCACCCTTCGTACTTCAGCGCGTGGACCACCGGCCCACCGGTGCCGGGGTCCATCCACGCCACCGACCGCACCGCGCGCACCAGCGACGGCCACCGCCGGCACCACCGACACGCGTCCGACCACGTGCCGTCCGCCGCCGCCGGCTCGGGGTGCCCGCACCGCGCACATTGCGGCCACGCCAGCGGGACGACGCCCGCCAGGCACCTGGGGCACACCACGCCGCCCGCCTCGGGGCGATGGGGAGCGCGGCACACGGCGCACGCCGGGGGAAGCAGCAGGTCGCGCACCCCGGCGCCAAGCGTCCGCAGGGCCGTCGGCACGCCCCGGCCCCATGGACTCATCCGTCCTCCACCGCCGTCCACATGGCATCCCGATCCGCTTCGACGCCGAACCAGGCGGCGAAGGCCAGGGCGCCCTGCTCGACCAGCATACGACGCCCATCCTCGGCGGGGCGCCCTGCGGCACGACATGCCCGCACCCATGCCGTCCCGCCGGACGCGTAAACCAGGTCCAGCACAGCGGCCTCGGGCGCCAACCACGAGACCGGCACGGGCTCCGCCCCGTCCCGTTGACCTATGGGCGTGGCGTTGACCAGAAGGCCGGCCTCCTCAACCAGCGCGCGCGGCACGCCCGCCTCGGATCCTGCCTGCGCCTCGGCGGGCACCACGACCGCGGCCACCCCCAGGCGCTCAGCCAGCCGCTCGGCGCGCGTCGGCGTGCGTGCCACCACGCGCACCCCGCCATGCCGGCGCTCGGCCAGCGCCACCAGCAGCGCCGCGGCCGATCCACCGGCCCCGAGCAGGAGCACCGGGCGGTCCTCGATGCCGGGAGACCAGAGTGCCTCCACGGCGGCGCGGGCGCCCCCGAGGTCCGTGTTGTGTCCCACCAGTTCCCCGGACTCGTGCCAGAACGTATTGACCGCCCCCACGCGCCGCGCCTCGGGGGTCAGGTGCGCGGCCGCCCGCGCCAGGGCTTCCTTGTGCGGGATGGTCACGTTGCCGCCGGCGCCCTCATCACGCAGCCGGGGAAGCAGGTCGGCCAGCCGGTCCGGGGGCACGTCCAGCGCCTCGTAGCGCCCTGGAAGGCCGGCAACTCGCAGCGCCGCGCCTTGCATCGCCGGCGACCGCGAATGCGCCACGGGATGGCCGAGAAGCACCAGGCGCGCGGGTGGCACGGGCGCCCGCCGTGACGTCACGTCGTGGGGGTACCGGCCGCGGGCAGCAGGCGATCGAGGGCGGCGCGGACCTCGGCCTCGATGTCGGTGAACGCCAGTCGGTAGGCCTCGAGGTCGCCGCCAAAGGGGTCGGCGATGCCGCGCGCCCGCCCGGTCGCGTACCCGCCCAGCAGGGCGGTGCGTCCGCCTCCCCCCATGGCCTCGGCCTGTTCCCGATGGCTGGTGCCCATGGTCAGGATCAACCGCGCCTCGCCCACCAGCCCTGGGGTGAGGGGACGCGCCCGGTGCCCCGACAGGTCGAGCCCCTGCTCCAGCGCCACCAGCATCGACCCATCCGACGCCGGCGCATCCGGCCAGGCGTGCGTGCCGGCACTCCCCACCCGCACGTGGGAAAACCCGCGAGAGGCCAGCTCGCGACGGGCGATGACCTCCGCCAGCGGGCTGCGGCAGGTGTTCCCCGTGCAGACGAACAACAGCTGCCAGGGCGCGCCTGTCAGGGGGTCGGGCGGGGACTCAGGCGCAGGATCGGGCGCGGGATCAGGCATCACCGACGAGTTCGGGTACGCACAGCCGCAGCGTCGCAGCGGAGAGGGCGCCGGGCCGGATGACGCGGGGGCGTCGGCCCGTGCAATCCACCACCGTGGACGGTGGGGACGGGGCCAGGCGGCCGCCGTCGAGGACATGCAGCACACCGCGCTGGATGGCGGCGGGCCACTGTTCCACAATCTCGGTGGCGACGACGGCCGGCGGTACCCCCGGCCGATTGGCGCTGGTGCTGGTGATGGGCTCGCCATAGGCGGCGAGCAGGCGCCGCACCCCGGGGTGCGGCGTCCACCGCACGGCCACCCCACCCTCCGGGCCGCGCAGGCGCGCCGGGATGCGCCCGTCACCACCGCGGAGCACGAGCGTCAGCGGCCCCGGCCAAAAGCGCGCTGCGAGGTGCGCCGCAAAGGTGGGCAGGTGCAGGTCCAACCGATGCACCTGGTGCGGATCGCTGATCAGCAGCAGGAACGGCTTGCCGGGCGGGCGTCCCTTGAGCTGCACCAGCGATTCCACCGACGCGTGATCGATGGCCGTGCCAAACCCGTAGACCGTCTCGGTGGGGTACGCGAGAACGCCCCCCCGCTCGAGGTGGGCCAGCGCCCCCGCGAGCGCGCCCTCCACCTCCGCCGGGGACCAGAAGGGGACCGTTGGCAGCGGCAGCACGCGCTGTCAGTCCGGGAGGAGGCTGAGCGCGTCGGCGCGGGCGAAGTCGCCGGGTTCCGTGATCTTCATGGCGCGCTCGCTTCCCCGCACCACCATCACCACCCCCCCCAGGCGCTCGACGAGCGCCGCGTCATCGGTGGCGCCGACGCCGTCGCGGCGCGCCGCCACGTGCGCGGCTTCCAGCAGGCGGCGCGGGAACGCCTGCGGGGTCTGCGCCCGCCAGAGGCGCGCCCGGTCGACGGTGCGCACCACGCGCCCGGTCTCGTCCACCTCCTTGAGCGTGTCCACCACCGGCAGCGCGGCAATCGCGCCGTGCCCACGCCGCGCCTCCTCGATGACGCGGGCGATGGTCTCGTCGGTCACCAGCGGGCGCGCGGCATCGTGGACCACCGCGATCTCGACCTCCTCGGGGAGGTCCTCAAGTCCGCTGATGACGCTTTCATGGCGCTCGGTGCCGCCCACGGACACGAGCAGCCGGTCCACGTCGCACTGGAACAGCCACGGCGGCGGGTCGGCGGCGTACGCCTTGGGCAGGACCACCACCACCAACGCGACGTCGGGACGCGCCATGAATGCCTGCACGCTGTGCAGCAGCGCGGGCTTGCCGGCCACCCACCGGAACTGCTTGAGCTCGGCGCTGCCGGTGCGCGCGCCGGAGCCGGCGGCCACGATGACGACTCCCACATCCCGGCGCACCGCCCCGGGAGCCGCCGGTCCTGCCGGACGCGACGCCACCGGCGCCGGGAGCTCGACGCGGCGGGGGGAGGGGGCGCGATCGCTCACGCAGCCTCCCGCCCGAGCGTGCGGCGCAGGACGTCACCAAGCGAGGCCACCGGCACGACGGCCAGCCCGGGCGGGGTGCGCCGCGGCACCCCGCGCTCGGCCAGGAACGCCTGCGTCATCCCCAGCTTGGCGGCCTCCGCCAGTCGCCGCTCCACCTGCGACACCGGGCGCACCTCGCCGCCCAGCCCCACCTCGCCCAGGAACACCGCGCGCGGCGGCAGCGGCCGATCGGCCACGCTGGAGGCCAGGGCGGCCACGACCGCCAGGTCCGCCGCGGGTTCCTGCACGCGCATCCCGCCCACCACGTTGCAGAAGACGTCCAGTTGCGCGCAGGAAATCCCGCCGCGTTTGTCGAGGACCGCGAGCAGCAGCGCAAGGCGACGGCCGTCGATCCCCGCGGCGACCCGCTGCGGCGTGCTGAAACCGGCGCGCGCCGCGAGCGCCTGCACCTCCACGAGCACCGGGCGCGTCCCCTCCATCAACGCCGTGACGGCGCTGCCACTGGCCACCGCCTCCCGGTCGCCCAGGAACAGCGCCGACGGATTCTCCACCGGAACGAGCCCCGAAGGGAGCATGCGGAAGACCCCGATCTCGTCCACGGACCCGAACCGGTTCTTGGTGGCCCGCAGCACGCGATGCTCAAGCGAACCCTCCCCCTCGAAGTAGAGGACGGTGTCCACGATGTGCTCGAGCGTCTTGGGGCCGGCGATCCCGCCCCCCTTGGTGACGTGTCCGATAACGAACACGGCGATCCCTGCGTCCTTGGCCAGGCGCATGAGGCGCGCGGCACACTCGCGCACCTGCCCCACGTTCCCCGGCGCTCCCTCCAGCAGCTCGGTGTGCACCGTCTGGATGGAATCCACCACTAGCGCCTCCACACGCCGCCCCGACGACAACGCAGCCTCCGCGGTGGCCACGATCGCCTCCAGCGACGTTTCGGTGAGCAGCGCCACGCCAGCCGCGTCGGACGCCTCGGCCAGGCGGTCGGCCCGCAGCCGCACCTGCAGCGCACTTTCCTCCCCCGAGACGTACAGCGTACCACGCCCGGCCGCGGAGAGGCGGGCCGCCACCTGGAGGAGCAGCGTGCTCTTGCCGATCCCGGGTTCGCCCCCCACCAGCACCAGACTCCCGGGGACGATGCCGCCCCCCAGCACGAAGTCGAACTCCCGCAGCCCGGTCTCCCACCGCGGGGACGCCGCGGCGGACACCGCCCCCAAGGCCACCGTCGGCGCGACCGGCGCGGGCGCGCGACCGGCTCGGCGCCCGCCCGCAGGGGGCGCCACGACCTCCTCCACCATGGTGTTCCAGGCCCCGCAGGCGTCGCAGCGCCCGGCCCACCGGGGGGCCTCGGCGCCACACTCCTGGCAGCGGTGCACGGTACGCGCGCGCGCCATCACCGCCCCCTCAGAAGGGGGTCCCCGCGAAATCGTCCCCCCCCGTCACCAGCCTGGGCCCGCCGAAGTCGGGGGGCGGCTGCCGCGGGGAGAAGTTGTCGAACCGGGTGTACTGCTTGTGGAAGAAGAGCCGCGCCGTGCCGATGGGGCCGTTGCGCTGCTTGCCGATGATGATCTCCGCGCGCCCCTCGAGCGCGGGATCCTTGAGGCGTCCGGTCTCGTCGCGTTCGGCGTAGACCTCCTGCCGGAAGATGAACATGATCACGTCGGCGTCCTGCTCGATGGCCCCGGACTCGCGCAGGTCGGACAGTTGCGGGCGCCCCTTGTCGTCGCCGGTGCGCTGCTCGGGCGCGCGCGACAGCTGGGAGAGCGCCATCACGGGCACCCCCAGCTCCTTGGCCAGCGCCTTGAGCCCGCGCGAGATCTGCGACACTTCCTGCTGCCGGTTTTCCACGCCGGGGGGACCGGACATCAGCTGCAGATAGTCCACGATGACGAGGCCGAGGTCGTGCTCGGCGCGCAGGCGCCGCGCCTTGGCGCGCATCTCCATCAGCCCGATCCCCGGGGTGTCGTCGATGAAGATGGGGGCGTGGCTGAGGATCCCCGCCGCCTGCGCGAGGCGCGGCATCGCCTCATCGAGCGCGCGCCCCCCCTTCCGCAGCGCCTGCGCGTCCACGAGCGCCTCGGAGGCCAGCATGCGCTGGACCAGCGACTCCTTGCTCATTTCGAGCGAGAAGAACGCGACGGGCACTTTCGCGGTGATGGCGGCGTGCTGGGCGATGTTGAGGGTGAACGCGGTCTTCCCCATCGAGGGACGCGCCGCGACGATCACCAGGTCGGCCTGCTGCAGCCCGGAGGTCAGCTGGTCCAACTCGGTGAACCCCGTGGGGACGCCGGTGACCAGCTGGTCCCGCTGGGCGAGCAGCTCCAGCTTCTCCATGGCCGGCCACAGCAGTTCCTTGATCCGGGCGAAGCCAGCGCGCTCGCGCGCCTGGCCGAGGCCGAAGATCCGCTGTTCGGCGCTGTCCAGCAACTCCCCCGCCGTCACCCGCCCCTCGAAGGCCTCGCCGACGATCTCGGTGGACACCTCGATGAGGCGGCGCATGAGCGCCTTCTCACGCACGATGCGCGCATGGTACTCGACGTTCGCCACGGTGGGGACCGCGTCGAGCAGGAAGGCGAGGTACTCCCGCCCGCCGGCGTGCTCCAGCTCGCCACGCCGCTCCAGCTCGTCCGCCAGCGTCAGCGGGTCCACCACCCCGCCCCGCTCCGTGACGGCGAACATCGCGCGGAAGAGGCGGCGGTGCCCCTCGCGATAGAACATCGTGTCATCCACGTACTCGGCCGCGCGCATGATCGCGTCGGCGTCGAGCAGCATCGCCCCCAGCACGGCCTGCTCGGCCTCCTCCGACCAGGGCGGGCGCCGCTCCTTGTACGGGTCGCGACCGACCGGCGGCGGCGCGATCCCCACGGCCGCCAGCGCCACCCCCGTCATGCGCCCCCCGCGGCGCGCGCGTCGTGGGCGCGGGCCGCGACGAGGAGGCGCTGCGCCACCTGCACATCCTCCCACGTCGGGCGCTTCCACGCCTCGTTGCGCAGGAGCGCGGCCGGATGATAGGTGGCGACCACGGGGATCCCCATGAGCAGGTGGACCCTGCCACGCAGCGCCCCGATCCCCTGGGCCGACCCGGTGATGGCCTGCGCCGAGATCCGCCCCAACGCGAGGATTACGCGCGGGCGGACCAGCGCCACTTGGCGCCAGAGGAACGGAAGACAGGCCTGCATTTCGTCGGGGCTGGGATCGCGGTTGCCGGGGGGGCGGTGCTTGAGCACGTTGGCGATGAAGACGGCGTCCCGGGAGAGGTTGATGGCCGCCAGGATCTTCGTCAACAGTTTCCCCGCCTCCCCGACAAACGGCTCACCGGCCGCGTCTTCGTCGGCCCCCGGAGCTTCCCCGATGCACATGAGTTCCGCCTGTGGGTGCCCGGTGCCCGGCACCGGGTTGCGGGCGCTTCGGTGCAGCGCACACCCCGTACAGGCGGCGACGGCCTCGACCACGTCGCCCAGGGCGGACAGCGCGGCGACCTCGGGGGACAGCACCGGGGCGCCACGGATCACACCGCGCTCCAAGCCGAGCGGGGCCATCCACGCGGGCCAGGCGTCTCCGGACGGATCCTGAGGTCCCCGCCCCGCCAGTGCCGTGCGCCAGTCGGCGCCAACGCCGGCAGTGACCGGTCCACCGCTCCGTGGCGCCACGTCCGGTGGCGGGACCAAGGGCGCACGCACCGGGGGCGGATCCTGCACGGCACCCGCGGCGGACAGGCGGTCCACCGATGAGGCGGGGTTCCTGGAGGGCGAAAGCGCGCCGGCCAGGCGCGCCAACGCCTCGTCCACCGTCAAGGTGTCCAGTAAGAACTCGGACTCGCCCAGCTCCCGCCGTTGCTCCAAATACCGGCGGAGCCGGTCGCGCGCGTCCACGGCTCCGCCCCTCAGGCGCGCCCGCGAGGCCGTCCGCCCGAACGCGTCAGGCCGGACGCCGGCGCGGCACGACTTGATACTCGATGTCGCCGGAGGCAAGGCCCTCGAGGGCACGGGTGGTGAGCTTCTTCTCATGGAGCGCCCGGTCGCGCGGGAACTCGTTGAGCACCCGTGCGAACTTGGCCGCAATGAGGACGCTCAGGTACTTGTTCTCGGCGCGCTGCGCGACGTCCGACGGCGTGAACACCTGCATCGATCAGCCATCCGTGGTGAAATGGTGGATTTCCCGCTCGAGCTGCCGGATCAGCGCCTCCACCTGCCCGTCCAGGGCGTGGACCCGGTCCTGTCGCACCGCCTCGGCGTCGATGATCGCGCTGACCTGCGCCACCGCCCGTTCGAGGTCGTCGTTCACGACCACGTAGTGATACCGCCCCACGGCCGCCAGTTCCTCCCGCGCGTTGCGCAGGCGCACCAGCAGCCGCTCCCGACTTTCGCTCTGCCGCCCCAGCAGCCGGGACAGCAGCACTTCCCCCGACGGGGGCAGGACGAACACCAGCACCGACTCCGGGAAGGCCCCGCAAAACTGCGCCGCCCCCTGGACGTCGATGTCCATCATGACGTGCCGTCCCCCATCGAGCACCCGCCGCACCTCGGACCGCAGGGTGCCGTAGTGATGCCCGTGCACCGGAGCCCACTCCGCAAAGTCTCCAGCCGCCACCCGCGCCTCGAACGCCTCCGGCGACAGGAAGTGGTAGTCCCGCCCGTCCACCTCCCCCGGTCGGGGGCTTCGCGTGGTACAACTCACAGAATAACCAAGATCGACCCGGGTCTCCAAGAGGCGGCGAGCGATCGTTGTCTTTCCACCGCCAGACGGAGCGGACAGAATGACCGGAAATCGACTCATTCGAGGTTCTCCACCTGCTCCCGGATCCGTTCCAGCTCCTCCTTGATCTGGACCACGTCATGGAGGATCGGCGCATCTGCCGCCTTCGAGCCGATGGTGTTCCCCTCCCTCACCATTTCCTGCAACAGGAATCCCAGGCGCTTCCCAACAGGGTCCCCGTCAGTGGAGGCCAGCGCCTGCCGACACGCCGCCAAGTGCGCACCGAACCGGTCCAGCTCCTCGCTGACATCCAGGCGGTCCGCAAGGATCGCGATTTCCTGCGCCACGCGCTGCGGATCCAGTGCCACGCCGTCGGCCAAGGTGCGCACGGCGTCGCGGAGGCGGTCGCGGTGCGCCACCACCCGCTCCGGCGCGCGCGCCGCGATGCGCTCCAGCAGGCGTTCGAGCTGATCCAGACGCTGCCCGAGGATCTGCGTCAACCGCGCTCCCTCGTCAGACCGGGCCACCGCCAGCGCCGCCGTCGCCGCCTCCACCACCGCGAGCAGCTCCGCAGGCGAACCGGCCGCCTCCTCTCGCGCCACGGACAGGACCTCGGGCATGCGCAGCACCGTGGCCAGGTCCACCCCCCCGTCCAACCCGTGCAGCTGCGCCAGCCGGCGCAGCTGCGACACCGCCGCCGCGAAGCGCCCTTCGTCCACGCCTCCGCGCGCCTCCGTGTCCCGTTCCAACCGCACGGTGAGCGTCACATGGCCTCGGCTCACCCGCGCCCGCAGCACCTCCCGCACCTCCGCCTCCCACCTGGCGCACTCGGCCGGGAGCTTGATGGCGGGGGAGAAGAACCGGTGATTCACCGTCCGCACCTCTGCCGCCAGACGGCAGGTTCCGAACGATCCCTCGGCGGCGCCAAACCCGGTCATCGAACGCACCATCACGCAACCCCTGCCGCCCTGGCGGCCGTCAGTTCCAGAATTCCCACCGGATCCCGTACAGCTGTACGGCCGGTGGCATCGTGATCCCGGGGATCTGCTCATAATCCCCGCCGGTGAGGTTGCGGTACTGGTAGAACAACGTGCCCCGCTGGAGGCGCAGCTCCAGCAGCCCCGTCACCACCTGCGCGCGCTCCGTGACTCGGGCCACGATGTCGGCGCCGGAGCGGCCGTAGTAGAAGGGGACCGGGTCGCGCAGGTCATACGCCAAACGGGCGTTCACGCTGAACTCTCCCTTGGGGAACCGGGAGCGCCAATCACTCACCAGGGCGAGTTCGGCGCGCACCTGGGTTCGGGACCGGCCGTACTGCGGCGTATCCCACCGGGTGCCCTGCAGCTCCAGCCTGAGGTCCTTGTACAACCGGCCCTGGGCGGCAAACAGGAGCCCAGTGGCGGGCCGGGTCTCCAGCACCTCCGGGTCGGCCTGCAGCATCGCCGGGCCGCCGTTGGCGTCGGCACCGACGCGCACCAGGCCGCCCCCGAACCAGAGGGCGCGATGGCGCACCATGAGGTCGACTCGGCGCGCCGACACCGCAGGACGCCCGGTTTGCTCCGCCGGGCGCCGGTCGTGCATCGCCACGCCCAAGGCCAGCCAGGATACCGGAGAGGCGCGCGCGCTCAGGTCCCTCCGTTGCGTGGAATCGGCGCCCTGCCACTCGAGGGCCGTCCCCACCCCCCAGTGCGCGCCGAAGACCTCGAACCGCGCGGACGGCGCCTGCAGCGCCCGCCCGTCCACGGGGCGAATCCGGTTGATGAACGCCACCTGCCACTGGGGCTGCCGATATCCCACCGCCACGAGTTGCTGGGTGCGTCCCCGAATGGTGTCGGTGGACACCGCTGCGCCGCTGTCGGCAGCCATCGTGCGGGTCGAGTCGGCGAGCCCCACGAGCCGCGTGCGCGCGGCCGCGACGATCCCTTGAGCCCAAAAGCCCGCGCTGGTGTCGCCATATCCCACGCGGAGGTACCCGTCCCGGCGTGCGCCCTTGTAGGACGGCAGGTCCGCGAATCCCTTGCGGGCCGTATGGGCGTCGCGATCACGCCCACTGTGGAGCGCCATTGCATCGACGCCGAGGCGCCCCCGGGTCCACCCGAGGCGTCCCATGAAGCCCTGCACCGTGCCGTCGCCGCGCTTGCGCGCCGACCCGGTCGGGCCGAAGGCCGTGACGCGCCCCGTCTGCGTGGCCACCTGCTGTCCACCGAACTGCATGCTGAGCCCGTTGCGCCACCGTCGCCCGAGCATGCCGCGAAAGGCGTTGGTGTTGAGGTCCCCCGTGAAGATGTCCACGCGCGACCACGGGGTGGTGGCCGTCACGGTCCACGTGCGGAGCCAGAGGCGAAGCTCGCCGGCGGTGCGCTCCACCACCACCGCCTCGAGCGACCAGAGCGCAACGTCGGTCAGGTCCAGCACGCCGCCCTGCCGGGGCTCTATGGCGTCCATCTCCACGCCATCCACGAAGAGGCGCACGCGACGCGCGTCCCCGTGGAACGTGGCCACGTGGAATCCGGCCGCCCAGCCGCTGCGGAAGGTGGTGACCCCGGGGATGCGGTCGAGAAGGTCGGCCATCGTCAGCGCGCCCGTGGCCAGCAGTGCCGCCCGGTCAAAGCGCCACCGTTCGAGCACGTCGGTGACGACCGGCACCGGGAACCGGGGCATCGGTGCGCGGATGGTATCCGCCTCGTAGGCGCGGCGCACGCTGTCGGACCGCGCCTCGATGATCGAGTCCTCCGCCGCGCGCGCCGCCGAGTCGCGAGCGGTCGGACGGGTCACCGGCGGTTGCGCCAGCGGCAGTGGGGCCGGCGCGGATGGCGCCTTGGCGCCGGCGCTGTCCGGCTTCGGCGGAGGCGCCGGTTGCTGCGCGCCCGCCACCGAGGTCGCGCACCACCACGCCAGCGCCACCCCCGCCACCCACCACGGGGCCACGGCGTGGCGGGGACGCCGGCGACCGCGCACGGGTCGAATCAGCGCCCCACCCGGCCGCGCAGGATCTCGACAAAGGTGCCGACCGGCGTTCCGGTGGGGCCCTTCGGGATCCACCCCAGGTCGGCCTGCGAGTAGGCGGTGCCGGCAATATCGAGGTGCACCCACGGATACCCCGCGGCGAATTCCCGCAGGAACATCGCGGCCGTGATGGATCCCGCCGACCGGCCGCCGGTGTTGCGGAGGTCCGCCACATCCGACTTGATCTGCTCCTTGTACTCGTCCCACAGGGGGAGCGCCCATCCGGGTTCGCCGGCGCGCGTGCCTGCCGCCAGCACCTCCGACGTCGCCGCGTCGTCGCTGCCGAAGACGCCGACCGCATGATGCCCCAGCCCGATCACGATGGCCCCGGTCAGCGTGGCCGCATCCACGACCAGCGCCGGCGCCATCTGGGCCGCGTACACCAGCAGGTCGGCCAGCACCAGGCGCCCCTCGGCGTCGGTGTTGATGATCTCGATCGTCTTGCCATTCGAGGCGCGGACCACGTCCCCTGGCTTGACGGCCGTGCCGGAGGGCATGTTGGTGGTGGCGCCAATGAGCCCGGTGACGTTGAGCGGGAGGCGCAGCCGCCCGAGCGCCTCCATCGCGCCCAGCACTCCCCCCGCCCCGGACATGTCGTACTTCATCCATTCCATGTCCGCCGCGGGCTTCAGCGAAATCCCGCCCGTGTCGAAGCACAGCCCCTTCCCGACCAGCACCACCGGCGGCGCGTCAGGCGCGCCCCCGCGGTAGTCGAGGCGCACCAGCCGGGGCTCCTCCGGTGTGCCTTGCGCCACCGAGAGGAACGACCCCATGCCGAGGGCCGCCATCTCGTCCCGCCCGAGCACCGTGCAGGTCATGCCGTGGCGCGCCGCGAGGTCCCGGCCCACGTCGGCGAACGTGTCGGGGGTGCAGACGTTCCCCGGCATCATGCCCAAGCGCTTCGCCAACGCCTGCCCGTGCGCCACGGCCACGCCCGCGGCAAACGCGGCGCGCATCGTCTCATGGTCAGGCAGCACCGCCGACACGCGCGAGAGGGGCTGGCGCCGGTCCTTTTCCGCGGGTGGCGTCTGCAGGTCGGGATAGCTCCACGCCCCTGCCGCGGCCCCGGTGCAGACCCCTTCCGCCGCCTCAGCCGTGATGTCGGGGGCGCACACCGCCAGCGCCCCGGTTCCCAACCGCACGGCCTGTCGCGCCGCCACCGCGGACGCGCGCCGGATGGCGGTCCGGGTCATCGGTCCCGCACCGCGCCCCACGAGCAGCAGCCGCTGGATGCCCGTGTCGCCTCCCACCAGCAGCAGGGTCTCGTCGCGCCCGCCGCGGAAGTCGCGTCGCGCCAGCGTGCGCGCGAGGGCGCCGTGGAGGCTCGTGTCGAGCGGCTGCAGCCACGAGTCCATGGCCGGATCCTGCGGAAGGATCACGGCGAGCAAGGGGGTCTCGACGACGGCCGGGGCCGCGTGCGATAGCGTGAATTCCAGGCTCATGAGGGGATGGTCGAGGAATCAGTCGCTCCATGAACGCCCGCGCCCGGCCCTCGCGGGGAAGGCCGGGCGCGGTGCGAAACAGCTGGGGCGGGTGGACTCGAACCACCAACCACTCGATTAACAGTCGAGCGCTCTGCCAGTTGAGCTACACCCCAAGACGGAGGGCGGACCCGACGGCCCGCCGCCCCGGAAAGCTGTCGCCGTCGGGGCTTCCGGGCAAGCACCCGGCCCCCGCACGCGCAGCCAATCCGAATACCACGGACATGCCCAGAGTGGGGGTCGAACCCACAAGCCCCGAGGGGCGGGGGATTTTGAGTCCCCTGCGTCTGCCAATTCCGCCATCTGGGCCCACTGCCCCCAATCGGCACCGCAGCACCGAGGGGGACCGGGAAGGTACCCTGCCTGCAGGCCGGGTGCCACCAGGCGGCGGGCGCGTCCTATCGCGGGGGCCTTCGGGGCAACGCCCCCGTGCCCTGGAAGGCGCCCTCGCGCCCCAAGCGTCGACGCTGCACCTCCTGCATGCCGCGCCGCAGTTCCTCCTGCAGTGCCATGTAGCGGGCCCGCTGGCTCGGGGTCAGGAATTGCGCCAGTTCCTTCTGCTCCTGTTCCAGCAACTCCACCTTGCGCCGCTCCTGCCGCGGAATCTCATCCAACAGCTGGGCCACCATTGCCTGGTCCACGGTCTCCGAGCCAGCCAACGCCCGCCGCAACCGCGTGCGGGTGACCATCTCGTCCCGGCGCAGGGCGAAGCGCGCCTCCTCCATCCGGGTGGCCACCCCTTGCAACTGCATGAACTGCTCGTCCGAGAGACGCAGGCGCGCGCGCACCAGCGTGTCCAGGCGCTCCTGCAGCCGCATCGGCATGGTCTGACGCGGTCCGGGGCGCGGTTCCCCGCGTTGCTGGGCCTCGGCCGCGCCGGGGCCGGCGAGGGCCATGAGCACCCCGGCCCCCCCCACGAGGCCTCGCCAGGTGTGCCGCCTCGTCGTCATCGCTTCACCTCCACGGTCACCGGCAGCAGCGGGGTGGACGCCATCGGTTCCGCCGAGGGCTCCCCATCCCAGTGGTCCAGACGCTCCATGACCACGGCCAACTCCTCGGCGGAATAGTCGCCAAGGTCTCCGTAGGACACCGAGACGCGACCGCCCACGTCCCCGCCCGCCATGGCGAGCCAGCCGGTGTCGGTGTCGCCGGCCGTGCCACCGCCGCGGGGGACGTCGCCGCGCAAGGCGTCGCCGCCGCCCAACCCCTTCCCGGGCTCACGGAGCACGACGGACGCCCCAGCCACCAGCAGCGCAACCGCCGCGGCCCGCGCTGCAAACGCGCGCCACCGAGGTCCGAGGCTCCTGGGGACGCCGGCTTGGACCACAGGGGGCGATCCGGTCCCCGCCGTCTCGCGGGAGGCTTGCCGGGGGTGGGCGCGCCGCACGGCGGCTGCAATGCCGACGGGATCCACCGCAGGCGCCGGGACGCCAAGGTGGCGGAGTTCCGTCACGATCCGCCACTCGGCGGCGCACGCTCGGCAGGTACCCAGATGGGCCCGCACCCGCTCGCCCTCCGCTTCAGCCAGTCGATCGGCCGCGAGGTCAGGGAGAAGGTCCCGGATTGCACCGTCCTGGCACTCAGTCATCGTGATGCTCCCGCACGACCCGCATGGCGTTGTGATAGTGGACCCGCGCTGCGCCTTCCGTGCTGCCCACGATGGCAGCGATGTCCCGATAGGCCATCCCTTCCTGCACCCGCAAGAGGAAGACCTCGCGCTGCAGTCGGGTCAGGCGCCCGAGCGCGGCGCGGATCCGTTCGGAGGCCTCCCGCGCGATCACCCCGTCCAAGGGGGTGTCCTGCGTGACGATGTCGTCATCCTCCACCGCAACCTCCACCCCGCGACGCCCGCTGGCGCGCCGGCGGTCGATGACCAGCCGCCGGGCGATGGCGAAGAGCCACGTACGCCACGCGCTGTCGGCGCGGAACCCGTCGAGGGCGCCGAAGGCGCGCAGAAAGGTCTCCTGCACGAGATCCGGCACCTCGTCCCGATCCACCAGGCGCGCGGCGAAACGCGCCAGCGGTTCGGCGTGCCGGGCCACGAGTTGCGACGCTGCCAACTCGTCCCCAGTCCGCCACCTGGCAATCAGTTCGAGGTCGAGCGCCGTCTGGTCCGGCGCAGGAGATGGCCCCATGGTTCACGCCATTGGACGGCGCCCCCGGGGGAAACGTTAACGGGGGCGCCGGCGACGGTCAGGGGGCCGGGGGCGGACCCGACGGATCAGCGGCCGGCGTGCCCGGCGGCGGTGCGGGAGCGGAGGCGGCGGGGCCTCCCTGCCGCACGGCCTCCAGGGCGGCTTCCAGGCGCCGCGCATCGGCGTCGTGCAGGGCCAACGCGTTCCAGAGGCGCTCGCGGACGTCGGTGGCGAGCACGCCGTCAGGAGCTCCCGAGCGGAACCACGCGTAGCCGAGGGCAGCTGCCGCCTCGTCCGCGCGCTCGCGGGCGCGGTAGGCGTCCAGCCGCAGCCTGCCTTCATCGAGGAGTTCGCGGGCGGCGCTCCCCGCCTTGTCGAACTCCAGACGCACCTTGTCCCACAGGGCCATGTCCATGCTCCGGTAAGGGGGATGCGTTCTGGTACGGCGGGGCGGGCGCATGGGTTCCAAACGGAGCGGGGCCCCTGCGATGGCAGGGGCCCCGGGGACACGCACGACCGGCCGAGCGGTTCAGCCCTGCACCGTCTCCTCGACGTATTCGACGGGGACGACGCTGACCTTGTACCGCTTCTTGTCCTTGTGCTGGAACTGCACCACGCCATCCACGAGGGAGAAGATGGTGTAATCGGTG
The DNA here is from genome assembly GCA_018969225.1 of Gemmatimonadota bacterium. GTDB lineage: Bacteria > Gemmatimonadota > Gemmatimonadetes > Gemmatimonadales > Gemmatimonadaceae > Gemmatimonas. The sequence continues at coordinate 17,048 of JAGWYS010000057.1, forward strand.
CCCATGCCGACGTTGCGGCCGGGGTGCCACTTGGTCCCGCACTGCCGGATGATGATGTTGCCGGCCGTGACGAACTCGCCCCCGTACTTCTTGACGCCGCGATACTGCGGGTTGGAGTCGCGGCCGTTGCGGGAGGAGCCGACGCCCTTCTTGTGTGCCATGGATCAGTCTCTGGTGGGCGCGCACCGCCGAGGGCGCGCGGCCGGCTCTCAGCCGAGGGTGATGTCCTTGATGCGGACTTCGGTGAACTTCTGCCGGTGCCCCTGCTTGCGGGCGTAGTTCTTCCGGCGCTTGAACTTGAAGACGATGATCTTGTCGTCGAGGCCGTGCTTGACGATCTCGGCGGTGACCCTGGCGCCCGCCAGGGTGGGGACCCCGGTGCGCACCGTGTGGCCGTCGGAGCCGAAAAGGACGTCGTTGAACTCGACGGCAGTGCCCGCTTCCCCGAGGATCGAGGGGATGCGCAGGGACTTGCCGGGCTCGGCGCGGAACTGCTTCCCGCCGGTGCGAATGATGGCGTAGCTCATGGACGACACGGGCTGACGACCCACTCCAAGTACGAGAGGCGCACCGAGGAACGGGCCAGACGTGGACTTCCTGCGAAGCCTAGAACCATACCGCGCCAGCGCTTACCTGTCAAGCGAGGGCGTACTGCTGGGTCACATCCCGCTGCGCCCCGCGCATCACCAGCTTGATCTCATCGGGCTTGAGCAACGGATCGTCGCGCAACTCCAGCGGGAATCCGGCCAGCTTTTCCAGCCGCCGCACGAAATCGTGCTCCTGTTCCAGCACGTGCAGCGCCACCTCCGGGTGGAGGCGCAGCGTGACCGACTCCTTGCGCCCCTCCGCCGCCATGCGCCGCACCGCGCGCTCGGTCCGGCGCACGATGGTGTCGGGGGTGAAGATGCGACCCGTCCCCGCGCAGGTCGGACAGGCGGCCGTCATGCTCTGCCAGTGGCTCTGGCGCACCCGCTGCCGCGTCATCTCCACCAGCCCCAGCTCGGACACCGCAAAGGCCCGCGTTCGCGCCCGGTCGCGCCCCAAATGCGTGCGCAGCTCGTGCAGCACCTTGTCCCGGTTGGACTGCGTCTCCATGTCGATGAAGTCGCAGACGATGATCCCCCCCACGTCCCGCAGCCGGAGCTGCCGCGCGATCTCCCGGGCCGCCTC
>JAGWYS010000058.1 GCA_018969225.1 Gemmatimonadota bacterium
GGGGGGACGCACCACGCCTTCCCCGACCGCGGCGAGGGGTTCTGCACCTTCAACGACGTGGCGGTGGCGCTGCGGCGGTTGCTGCGCGACGGGCGCATCCGGCGCGCGGCGGTGGTGGACCTGGACGTGCATCAGGGGAACGGGACGCATGCGTGCTTCGCCGGTGACGAGCGGGTGTTCACCTTCAGCATGCACGGCGAGAAGAACTTCCCCTTCCACAAGGTGCCGGGGACGCGCGACGTGGGGCTGGCCGACGGCACCGGCGACGACGACTACCTCGCGGTGCTGGCGGCGGAGCTGCCGGGGGTGCTTCGCGCGGCGCGCCCCGACCTGGTGGTGTACCTGGCCGGCGCGGATCCGCACGAGGGGGACCGGCTGGGGCGGCTCACGCTCACCTTTGACGGGCTGATGCGGCGCGATGCGCTGGTGCTGGGGATGTGCCGCGAGGTGGGGATCCCGGTGTGCGTGACGATTGCCGGGGGGTACGGGCGCCAGGTGGAGGACACGGCGCGGGTGCACCTCAACACGGTGCGGGTGGCGGCGGGGGGGTGAGGGGGTGGGGCGGCGGTGGGGCGTTCACCCCAGCTTTGCCACCAGTTGGCCCGGACGCATGGCTGGGATGGGGGAGCGGCGGTCGAGGCCCAGGTCCAGCAGCACATCGGTTTCCATGAGGACAATCACAGGTACTTGCGGGCCGGGGCCTCGTAGCGCGGATCGGTCCGCTCGGCGGGGCCAAACGCGCCGCGCCACCGTGCGGCGAACCCCGGCGCCGGCCCCTCACCGGTGGCCTCCCGCAGGCGGGCCTCGATGAGCGCCGAGAGCGACAGCCCCTGCGCCCGGGCGTGGCGCTTGGCCCGGGGGAGGAGGTCGCGGTCGATGGTGACGGTCAGCTTGGTCTTCATGGCGTGTCGGTATACGTATGAACTAGACGGTTACGTGTTTTTCGGGAGAGGTGAGGGCGGAGGGCTGAGGTCCTGTCTGGGGACGAGGGGTGAGAACCGATACGGACCGCCGGCATCGGTGGCGGCGATGAGCCGGTCGCACTCCTGATTGGCGTTGCTCATACCCACGCACACCACGCCGATGACCGGCGTCACGGTGTGCCCGGCGCGGAGGACGAGGCGGAGCGGGACGGCTCACATCTTCGGAATCTAGCCAGCAGGACCGCAATCGGTTGCAGAATATCCCACGGTACGGGATATTTTATCCCATGCCATGGGACAGCATCCCTTACCGCCCTCGACTCGCCGAACGCCATCTGCAGGCCGTCCTCGGCGTGCAGCCGGTGGCCGTGCTCATGGGAGCCCGGCAGACGGGGAAGAGCACGCTCCTCGCCCACGCCGAGCCCACGCGGCACTTCACCCATCTCACGCTCGACGACCTCGCCACCCGGGAGCAGGCGCTCCGCGACCCCGAAGGGCTGGTGGCGCGCGCCGATCACCTGGTCATTGACGAGGTGCAACGCGCCCCCGACCTGCTGGTGGCGATCAAGCGGGTGGTGGACCGCGACCGCCGACCCGGACGGTTCGTGCTCACGGGGTCGGCCAATCTGCTGGCGTTGCGCCGAGTGCAGGAGACGCTGGCCGGGCGCGCGTCCTACGTGTCGTTGTGGCCGCTCACGCGGAGCGAGCGGGCCGGGCTGGGGGTGGCGGGGGCGTGGGACACCTGTTTCTCCGCCCCCTCGCGCGAATGGCGGGCCCTGCTGGAGGCGGGGCCCGCGATGCCCGATGACTGGCGGGTGACCGCCGCCACCACGGCCTATGCCACCCTCGCCTTTGCCAACGCCACGGCCGACCAGCAAGCGGACTGGCTCCAGGGGTACGTGGACGCCCTGATCGCGAGCGACATCGCGGGGATTGCCGCGCTGGACCGCCCGCTGGAGCTGCTGCGCCTCATGCGGGCGGCCTGCACGGGGCTGGGACAGGTGGAGCACCAAGCGGCGTGGGCGCAGGCCACCGGGCTCTCCACCTCCACCGTGTCCCGGTGGCTCGACCTGCTGGCGGTCACCTTCCAGCTCGTGCGCGTGCCCGCGTACAGCGTGAATCGCACCAGTCGCCTGACCCGGAAACCGCGCGTGTACTGGTCCGACACGGCCATGGCGCTCCACCTGGCAGGGATGCCCGCGGTGACGGGTGCGCACCTGGAGAACCTGGTGCTGCAGGACCTGCTGGCCTGGAGCCACGCGCAGTCCCGCCGCCCCGTAGTGCACCACTGGCGCACGGTCTCCCAGCGCGAGGTGGACTTCGTGGTGGAGCAGCCCGACGGGCGCGTGCTCCCCGTTGAAGTCAAGGCCACGCGCGCGCCAGGCGTGGGGGACACGGCGGGGCTGCGCGCGTTCCTGGCGGAGTACCCCGACCTGGCCGTGGGCGGGCTGTTGCTGCACGGCGGTGACGAGATCCTGCAGCTGGGGGAGCAGATCGTGGCCGCACCGTGGTGGCGGGTGCTGTGACCATCCCGCACCACGCACGCCGGCGCGCACCATGACCGCCCGCGCGTGGGACCCGCGCCGTACCCGCCACCTGGGCGCCGCCGCGGCCACCATCGCGATCGGGCTGCTGGTGCACCGGCGCGGCGCCCTGCTGGGGGCGGCGCTGCGCGACGTGGCCGGCGACGCGCTGTGGGCCGCGATGATCGTGTGGGGGGTGAGCGCGCTGGCGCCGGCCGCGCGCCGCCGCTGGCGCGGCGCCGCCGCGTACGCCGTGTGCGCCGCGGTGGAAACGGCCCAGCTGGTCCACACCCCCGCGCTGGACGCCGTGCGCGCCACCACGCTGGGGCACCTGGTGCTGGGGAGCGACTTCGACGCGCGCGACCTGCTGGCCTACGCGGCCGGGGTAGCCGCGGCGCTGCTGCTGGACCGGGTGCTCGACGGGCGGCGGCGACGCTAGTCGCCGCCGTCGGCAGCTGCCCTCAGCGGCTCCCCCCCGCCTCCGTCACCGGGGACCCCGGGCGCCGGTAGACGATGCGCCCGTCGAACACCGTCAGCAGGCAGGTGGCGTCCTTGAGCTGGGCCGTGGGCACTTGATAGAAGTCGCGGTCCCACACCGCGAGGTCGGCCAGCTTCCCCACCTCGATGGACCCCACCTTGGTCTCCAGGAACAGCTGTCGCGCCGCCCAGATGGTGACGGCGCGCAGCGCGGTGCGCACGTCCACCGCCTCCGCCGTCCCGAAGGGGGTGGGGCCGTAGGTGCCCAGCAGCGTCTCGCGCGCCACCGCCGACCAGATGCCGTAGCGCGCCGGATAGGGGGTCACGCCGTAGTCGGAGCCGTTGGCCCACGTCATGCCGCGCTGCCGGAAGGTGCGAAAGGGGTTGAGGCGCAGCGCCCGCGCATCGCCGAAGTTGCCCGCGTACGTGTCGCCCAGCCACCAGGTGAAGGCGGCCGACGGCTCGGGGTAGCCGGCGTCATGGTCCCGCTGCAGCCGCGCCATCACGTCGATGGCGTGGTCGCTGGGGATGTTGGCGTGGATGATCCCGTGCCGCAGCCCGCGCCTGGGGTTCTCCCGCATGGCCTGGTCGTAGCTGTCCACCACCCAGTCGATCGCGCGGTCGCCAATGGCGTGCACGGACACGTGCAGCCCCGCGTCGTGGTACAACCGGATCAGCATCCGCAGCGTGTCCGGGTCCGACGCCGGATAGCCGTGGTTCTCGCCGTCGATCTCGCGGAAGTTCCGGCTCCACGGCTGGTACAGCCACGCGGTGCGCGCGCCCCCGGACCCGTCGGCGTACAGCTTGACGCCCCCGGCGATGACATGGTCGTCGCCCGTGCCTTCGTAGGGGCGCGTGACGGCGGCGAGGTCGTTGACGAGCAGCCGCGCGGCGGCCACCGAACGCCCGCCCCCCCACAGCGCGAAGATCCGCACCGGCAGCGCCCCATCGGCCGCCACCTTCCGGTAGAGGTCAAAGGTGGCCGGTGCGATCCCCGGGTCCTTGGCCCCGGTCATCCCTTCGGCCACGAACGCCTTCGCCATCTCGCGAATGGCCTCCTCCGCCTGCGCCGCCGTGCGCGGCGGGATGAGCCGCCGCACCAGCCCCTGCGCCCCCTCCTTGAGCACGCCGGTGGGATTCCCCGCCGCATCCCGATCTATCGTGCCCGCCGGCGGATCGCGCGTGTCGCGCGTGACACCGGCCAGTCGCAGCGCGGCGCTGTTGGCCACGCCGTAGTGCCCGGTGGTTTGCGTGAGGTACACCGGATGGTCGGGGGATGCGGCGTCCAGGTCGGCGGCCGTGATGAGGCGCCGCTCGACGAGCTTCCCCTCGTCCCATCCGCGCCCCGTGATCCACGTCCCCTTGGGGAGCGTCGCCGCGCGCGCCCGCACCGCGGCGGCCACGTCGGCCATGGACTTCACCGCGGGGTAGCTGAGGTCGAGGACGAACAGCCGGTCGGCGCCGCCCCCGGAGAAGTGCGCGTGCGCGTCCAGCAGCCCCGGCGTCATGGTGCGCCCGCGCAGGTCCACCCGCCGGGTGTCCGGCCCCGCGTGGCGCAGCACCTCGGCGTTGGTGCCCACCGCGATGATGCGGTTGCCGGCGATGGCCACCGCCTGCGCCACGCGGTCGCGCGCGTCCACGGTGAGGATGCGGCCGTTGGTGAACACCAGGGTGGCCGGGGGCGCCTGCGCCTCGAGCGCCGCGCCGAAGGCCAGGGCACCCGCCAGGAGGATCATGCGCATGGTCGGAGCTCGCCGAGGGGGAGGGGAGGCCGTCGCGAGACCGCCCGCACTGGCGGCGAGCGGCTGCGGGGCGGCGATGCCGCGGGCGTGCCACAATGTACCGCGCCCACTCGGACGCGGGAACGATTCCCCGCGGGGCGCCATTGTGCCCCGAGTTGCGTCGCGCCCGTGCGCGCGCGCCGATGCTCCCTCTCGTGCCGGTCGTCCGCATGTCCCGTCCTCCCGTCCCCTCCCGCGCCTCGCTGGGCGCGCTGCTGCTGATCCCCCTCCTCGTGGCCCCGCCGCTGCGGGCGCAGGCGGTCCCCGGCGCCACGGGCGCCATCACCGGGCGCGTCATCGAGGCCGTCACCGAGGCCCCGGTGGCCAACGCCACCGTGCGCGTGGTGGGGCAGGAGCTGGTGGTGCAGACCGATGCCGCCGGCCGCTTCACAGTGCGCGGGGTGCGCACCGGCATCGTCACGCTGGACGTGCGCCGGCTGGGGTACGCCCCCGTGACCAAGGGGGACATCGCGGTGTCCCCCGCCAAGCCCGCCGAGGTGCTGGTGGTGCTGCGGCCGGTGGACGTGCAGCTGGCGGCGGTGACCGTGCGCCCCGAGGCGTTCCCGCCGCAGCGCCCGCAGGCGACGCCGGTGTCCACGCAGGCGTACTCCGCCGAGGAGGTCCGTCGGCAGCCGGGGGCGCAGGAGGACGTGCTGCGCGCCATCTCGGTGGCGCCCGGCGTGGGGGTCACCAGCGCGGCGCGCAACGACCTCATCGTGCGCGGCGGCGCGCCGTTCGAGAACCTGTTCGTGGTGGACAACGTCGAGGTGCCCAACATCAACCACTTCGGCTCGCAGGGGTCCACCGGCGGCCCCATCTCGCTCATCAACATCCGCTTCATCGAGAACGCCGAGATCTCCGCGGGGGGCTTCGGCGCCCGCTACGGCGACCGCGCCAGCTCGGCCACCACGCTCACGCTGCGCGAGGGGAACCGCGAGCGGCTGGCCGGCGAGCTGAACGTGGCGGCCACGCAGTACGGCGCCGTGCTGGAGGGGCCGCTGGGGGACAAGGCGTCGTTCTTCGTGAACGTGCGGCGGAGCTACCTCGACCTGCTGTTCAAGGCCATCGGGCTGAGCTTCATCCCCGCCTACACCGACGCCACCGCCAAGGCGGTGTGGCGCCCCACCGCGCGCGACGCGGTGTCGTTCCTCACCATCGCCGCGCGCGGCACGATCACGTTCAACAACGACACCGACTCGAACCGGGTGAACAACGCGCAGGTGCTGGCCCCCGCGCAGGACCAGTACTTCAGCGGGCTCACCTGGAAGCGGCTCTTGTCGCGCGGGGTGGTGACCACCACGCTGGGGCGCACCTGGACGCGCTTCGTGACCGCGCAGCGCGACTCGCTGCTGGTGCCCGTGTTCGAGAGCCGCTCCACCGAGGGGGAGACCACGCTGCGCAGCGACCTCGCATGGCTGCCGGCGCGGGGGGTGGAGGTGGAGGCGGGGACGATCGTGAAGTACGCCAGCGACCTGCGCTACGACGCCACGCTGGCGGGGTTCGCGCGGCGCGACGCGCAGGGCACGCCGCGGCAGCTGCGGGTGGACACCGCCTTCACCGCGCTGCGCAACGGGACATACGCGCAGGCCAGCTGGCAGGCGCGGCCGCGGCTGCGCTTGTCGGCGGGGGTGCGCGGCGACTGGTACGGCTTCCTGGACAACGCGGTGCGGCTGGCTCCGCGGCTGAACGCCACGATCCGGCTGGACGACGCCACGACGCTGGCGCTGGCGGGGGGACGCTATTGGCAGGCGCCCAGCTACATCTGGCTGGTGGGGGACCCGCGCAACCGGCAGGCGCTGCGCCCCTTCCGCGCCGACCAGCTGGTGGCCGGCGTGACGCGGCTGGTGGGGGAGGAGCTCAAGGTGCAGCTGGAGGTGTACGCCAAGCGCTACGGCGACTACCCCGCCCGCGTGTACCGGCCGCAGGCGGTGCTGAGCCCCAGCGGCTTTGACGACGTCACCACCGACATCCCCTTCGGCCTGGAGCCGCTGCAGTCCACTGGCACCGGGGAGGCGCAGGGGGTGGAGCTGTTCGTGCAGAAGAAGCTCGGGCAGAGCCCGTTCTACGGGCAGCTGAGCGCGAGCGTCAACCGCACGCGCTTCTCGGGACTCAATGGCATCGCCACGCGGGGCGCCTTCGACACGCCGGTGCTGGCCAACGGGGTGCTGGGGTGGCGCCCGAACGCGCGCTGGGAGGTGGCGGTGCGGGGGCGTGGCGCTTCGGGGCTGCCGCTCACGCCATTCGTGACGCAGGGCACGCTGGCGGGGACGCTGGACTTCGCGCGCTACAACGCCCAGCGGCTGGGGACCTTCTTTGCGGCCGACGTGCGGGTGGACCGGCGCTTCGTCTTCGGGCGGCAGCAGCTGATCGCCTTCCTGGACCTGCAGAACGTGACCAACCGTCAGAACCCGGCGCCGCCGTCATGGAACCCGCGGCGCCGGCAGGTGGAGACGCAGACCACGGTGGGGCTGCTGCCGTCGATCGGGCTGAACTGGGAGTTCTGAGGGGGCGGGGGCCGTGGCGCCCTTGCATTGACGGGAAATATTTGGTATCGTATATGATACCAAATGCTTTATGGGGCAACGGTGGCGCTTCACGTCGTACTGGACACGAACGTTCTCATCGCTGGGCTGCGTTCGCGCCGCGGGGCGTCGTTCCGGTTGCTCGAGCTGTTGGCGGAAGGGAGGTACGAAGTCAGCGTGTCCGTGCCATTGGTCCTCGAGTACGAGGCGGTGGCACGCCGTCACGCCCCGGAGATTGGACTCACCGACGCTGACGTGGACGCCGTGGTGGATTTTCTCTGCCGCGTTGCTCACCATCGGCGCATCTTCTTCCTCTGGCGACCCTTCCTGCGCGATCCCAAGGACGACATGGTGCTGGAGGTGGCGGTGGAGGGCCAATGTCGTCACATCGTCACGTTCAACACGCGGGACTTTGCCGGCGCCGAGCAGTTCGGCTTGCGCCCGGTCACTCCACGCGAGTTTCTGGCCCTGTTGACGGGGGAGCCATGAGCACGATCAGTCTTCGCTTGCCCGAATCCTTGCACGCGCAGGCTCGTGTGATCGCGGAGCGCGAGGGGATCTCGATCAACCAACTCATTGCGACGTCGCTGGCCGAGAAGCTTGCGGCGCTGATGACGGTCGAGTACCTCGAGGCGCGCGCGGCCCGCGGATCACGCGACACGTTCCGTCGCATTCTCGCAGCCGTGCCGGACCGCCCGACGGTTCCGGGAGACGAACGGTAGGCACGGCTCGGCACGGGGCGTGCTCCGCCCCTCCGGGGGCGCGTGCCGCGGCTTGCCCCTGCTCCCAACATCCCCCCGCCTAGTACTCCCGGAAGATCCGCTGCAGCTCGCGCCCGTCGCGGGTGTGGGTGAGCGCCAGCATGAGCAGGATGCGCGCCTTCTGCGGGGTGAGGTGCTGCGCGGCGATGGACGGCGCCAGCGGACGCGAGGGCGCCGCCGCCGGGGCGGCAGCCGAGTCGGGGCGCGGCGGTGCGCCACCGCCCCCCGTGCGCGGCGCCCCGGTGGCGTTGTCCCCCGACGGGAACGCCGTCACCAGCACCACCCCCTGCTCGCGCAGCGCGCGGAACGCCGCCGCCTCCGTGGGGGCGAACCCCGTGGTGGTCACCACCACCCCCACGGGGGGCGTGGCAAACGTGGGGCCCGTACCCCCGGGGTACGAGTACACCAGCTCCACGCGCGGCAGCGAGTCCACGCCGGCCAGGTCGAACTCGCTGGCCGCCCCGCGCCGCCGGGTGGGCGCGAAGTAGAACTCCGGGCCGCCGGCGGTGACCACCCCCAGCATCCCCATCTCGCCGCCGTCAAAGCCCCCCACGCGCTGGTACTGCTTGCGCACCTCGCGCGCCGAGAGGATGCGCTCGTCCATCACCACCAGGACGCCCTTCCCCGTCGCCTGGGGCGACGCCACGGTGCGCACCGCCGACAGGAGGTTCATGGGGCCGTCGGGGCTGATGCCTGTGGCGGGGCGCTGCGCCCCCACCACCGCCACCGGCTTGTCGCTGCGCACGGCGAGGTACAGGAAGAAGGCGGTCTCCTCCAGCCGGTCGGTACCGTGCGTGACCACCACGCCGGCCAGCTCGGGGCGCTCGCGCAGCACCGCGTTGATGCGTCGCGCCAGCCCCACCCACATGGCCGGCGTGATGCTGGTGCTGGCCACATTCGAGAACTGCTCCGCCTCCACGCGCGCATGCCGCGCCAGCTCCGGCACGCCCGCCACCAGCTGCTCGGCCGTCAGCGTCCCCGCGCGGTAGCCCCCCAGCGTGCCGGGGGCGTCCTGCACGCCGGCGATGGTGCCACCGGTGGCGATCACCAGCACGCGCGGGAGGGTGGTGTCCGCACGGGCGGGGGTCGGCGCGCCGGGGGGGGCCTGCGCTGCCGCCCGTGACGCCGGCAGCGCCAGCGCCAGCAGGATGGCCACGCCCGCCGCCCGCCGTCGCGTCACGGCACCATCCCCGCCGTGCGCGCACCGGCGGCGCCCCCCACCACCGGGAGGGTGAGCGTGGTGCGGTCCAGCTCCACCGTGAGCGCCGTCCCCGGCTTGGGCCACAGGGTGAACTCGCGGTCGCTGGCAAAGACCATCAGGGCGATCCGCTTGCCGGCCGGGATCACCTGGTCGTCGGGCTCCAGGTCGAAGGTCACCGTGACCGGCTGCCCCGGCACCAGCGGCTCGCTGGCGCGCAGCGAGCGGGCGTTCTGCGGGTCGGCCCAGCCGCGCGTGATGATCCCCGCGTAGGGGGCCGCGCGGGTCAGGCTGTCCGGGTACGGCAGCTCCACCAGCCACACCGAGAGGTTGGCGGCGGCGCGGTCGGCGCTGAGGGTGATGGACACGCGCGGCGTCCCCGACAGGTGCACCGGCGCGGTGAGCACCGGCGTGGCGTACAGCAGCCGATGCGGCGACGCGCTCGCGCGCGCCAGCTGCGCGCCATCCAGCGCCACGTCGTCGGTGAGCGTCTCGCGCTCCTGCGATCCCGCCAGTTGCGACACGAGCGTGCCCATGGTGGCGCCGCCCCGCCCGGGGCGCAGCGTCACCGGGGCCGCGGCCGGGTTGGGCCAGTCGGCGTACGGCGTGGGCTGCGCCCGCCCCGCGCCTTCGCGCACCACCCACGCGCGAGGGTCCTGCTCCACGCCGTTGGCGACCCCCAGCAGGTAGCGGGTGAACCAGCGATTCATCATGGGCATCGGCGGCTCGCCACCGTGCCCGCCCTGGTGGAAGTACATCTGCACCGGCGTGCCGTTCCTCCGCACCGCCTCCGCCATGAGGGTGGTGTGCGACGGCATCACGTTCCAGTCGTTGAAGCCGTGCGCGGTGAGCATGGCGGCGCGGATGCCGCGCGCCTGCAGGAGGTAGTCGCGCCCGGTCCAGAAGTCGTTCAGGTCCCCCGTGCGGCGGTCGATCCCGGCGCGGATGACCGCGTCGCGCACGCGCGCGTCGCAGGTGGCGCGCATCGCGGGGTTGCCGCTCTGCACGAAGTCGTACAGCACGTCCACGTCCTCCCCCAGGTAGCCGCCGGGGGAGCGCACCAGCCCGTTGCTGCGATAGTAGCGGTAGTACGAGTTGTTGGGAGAGACGGGGATGATGGCCTCCAGCCCCGCCACGCCGGTGGTGGCCACCGCCACCGGGAGCGTGCCGTTGAACGACGTCCCGATCATCCCGACCTTGCCGGTGGCCCAGGTGGCGCGCACCTCGGTGGCGCCGTCCACGGTGGTGTATCCCTTGGCGCGGCCGTTGAGCCAGTCGATCACCGCCTTGGGGGCCAGCGACTCGTTCATGCCGCCGATGGTGACGCACCCCTGGCTGAGCCCCGTCCCCGGGGACTCGGAGTGCACCACGGCGAAGCCGCGCGGCACCCACGCGCGCACCTGCGACAGCGCGATCATGGTGCGCCCCGGGCGGTACGGGACCCCCTTGCCAAGGGTGCGCGCCGGCGGCTCGTCGCCCGGCTCCTGCGCCACCGGCCAGAAGACGGGGTCCTCCCCCAGCGTCCCCGCGAAGTAGGGGCTGGTCTCGTACACCACCGGGACGCGCAGCCCGTCGGCGGTGGGGCCGGGGCGGGTCACGTCCACATGCACGCGGTCGCGCTTGCCGTCGAAGTCCGAGTCGAACTCGGTCTCCACCCACAGGTGCTCGCGGATCCACCGCGTGGAATCGGCGAAGGCGGCGACCACCTGCGCCTGCCCGTCCACGATGACGTAGGGGGCCGCGAGCGCCGGGGCGCTGGCGGATAGCGGGGTCCGGGCGCCCGCGGGGGCCACCGCCTGCGCCCCCACCGGGGCGGGGGCGGTGCGGCACGCGGCGAGCGCCAGCCCCGCCAGCAACGGCAGCGCGCGCATCGGGGTCACCGGGCGGCGGTGCACTGCAGCTCCACGCGGGCGCCGTAGAGCAGCGTGGCCTGCACGGCGGCGCGCGTCGGGAAGTTGCCGTTGGGGAAGTAGCTGCGGTACACCTCGTTCATCGCCGGCCATTCCTTGAGGTCGGCCAGGAACGCGGTGCACTGCACGATCCGGTCCATGCCGAGCCCGGCCGCGGCCAGGACGCCCTTGATGTTCTCCAGCACCTGCCGCGTCTCGGGGGTGATGCCGCCCGGGACCAGCGCGCCGTCCTTGGCCGTGCCCAGCGTGCCGGAGACGAACACCAGGTTCCCCACCTGCACGGCCGGGGAGAAGGGGTTCTTCGGGGGGCCGTCGGGGTGGATGAACCGGACGGCGGGGCGGGGCGCGCACGCGCCGACGAGGGCGGCCGCCAGCAGCAGGGCCGCGGCGCGGAAGGAGCGGAAAGGAGTCATCCCCCGAACCTTCCCGGCGGCGGTCCCTCGTCAAGGGGGCGGTGCGCGGGGGGACGGCACCCCGGGATGTCGCGCGGCCACGGTCCCCCTTGCATCTTCCCCCTTCGTCCCCGCAGTCCCCACCCGCCTCCCCGGTCTTTCCCTCCTGGAGGACGCAGTGCAGGCTCCGCAGACCACCGAGTACGACGCCATCGTCGTGGGTTCCGGCATCTCCGGCGGCTGGGCCGCCAAGGAGCTCACCGAGAAGGGGCTCCGGGTGCTCCTCCTCGAGCGCGGGCGCAACATCGAGCACATCAAGGACTACCCCAACGCCACCAAGGCGCCGTGGGAGTACCCGCACCGCGGCGGGCGCACGCAGCAGATGATCGCCGACTACCCGGTGCTCAAGCGCGACTACCCGCTCAACGAGAAGAACCTCGACTTCTGGGCCAGCGACAAGGACTCCCCGTACACCGAGGTGCGCCGCTTCGACTGGTACCGCGGCTACCAGGTGGGGGGGCGCTCGCTCATGTGGGGGCGGCAGAGCTATCGCTTCAGCGACTTCGACTTCGAGGCCAACGCCAAGGACGGGATCGCGGTGGACTGGCCCATTCGTTACCGCGACATCGCCCCCTGGTACGACTACGTGGAGCAGCACGCCGGCATCTCCGGCACCGCCGAGGGGCTCCCGCAGCTCCCCGACGGCAAGTTCCTCCCGGGGTGGCCGCTCAACTGCGGCGAGGAGCTGGTGGCCGGCAAGCTGCTCAAGGCCTTCGGCGGCAAGCGGCGCCTCATCATCGGGCGCGCGGCCAACGCCACGCGCGCGCTGCCGGGGCGCAACGCCTGCCAGTCGCGCGACGCCTGCTGGCTGGGGTGCCCCTTCGGCGGCTACTTCAGCACGCAGTCGTCCACGCTCCCCTTCGCCAAGGCCACGGGGCGCCTCACGCTGCTGCCGTTCCAGATCGTCAGCGAGGTGCTGTACGACAAGGACGTGAAGCGGGCCACGGGGGTGCGGGCCATCGACGCGAACACCAACGCCAGCACCGAGTACCGGGCGAAGGTGATCTTCCTCTGCGCCTCGACCATCAACAGCACCTGGCTGCTGATGCGCTCCGCCACCGACGTGTGGCCCGGCGGGCTGGGGAGCAGCTCGGGGGAGCTGGGGCACAACCTCATGGACCACCACTTCCGCCTGGGGGCGTCGGGGAAGCTGGAGGGGCTGGACGACCAGTACTACTACGGGCGGCGCCCCACGGGCTTCTACATCCCGCGCTACCGCAACCTGTTCGGCGACAAGCGCGACTACCTGCGCGGCTTCGGCTACCAGGGGAGCGCCAGCCGCGACGGGTGGGGGCGCGCGGTGGCGGAGCTGGGGGTGGGCGGGGCGTTCAAGGACGCGATGGCGCAGCCCGGCGGGTGGGGCATCGGCGGCACCGCCTTCGGCGAGATGCTCCCCGACCACGCCAACATGATGAGCCTGGACCCCGCGAAGGTGGACAAGTGGGGGCTGCCGGTGCCCAAGATCGACTGCGACATCGGCGAGAACGAGCGGCGGATGCGCAAGGACATGATGAACGACATGGCCGAGATGCTGGAGGCGGCCGGCGCGAAGGACGTGTCGGCGTGGGACGCCGGGTACTCGGTGGGGATGGGGATCCACGAGATGGGGACGGCGCGCATGGGGCGCGATCCCAAGACGTCGGTGCTCAACGCGCACAACCAGGTGTGGGACGCGCCCAACGTGTTCGTCACCGACGGCTCCTGCATGACGTCCTCCGCGGCGGTGAACCCGTCGCTCACGTACATGGCGCTGACGGCGCGCGCGGCGGACTTCGCCGTGGCGGAGCTGAAGCGCCGCAACCTGTAGGAGGTCCCGTGGCGCACGAGACGCAGGATGGGGGCCGCTCCGTTGACGGCAACGGCGTGGCGGTGATGGACCGCCGCGCGGCGATCCGCGTGGTGGGGATGCTGCTGGGGGGGACGGCGTTCGTGGGCGGGAGCACGCTCCTGTCGGCGTGCACGGGCGACCGCGCGCCGGTGGCCGCGGGGGCCGACGGCCGCATCGGCACCTTCACGGTGGCCGACCAGGCGTTCCTGGCCGAGGTGGCCGACACCATCCTTCCCGACACGGAGAAGTCCCCCGGGGCGAAGGCCGCCGGGTGCGGCCCCTTCATGGCGCGCATGGTGACCGACTGCTACACGCCCGAGGACCAGAAGCGCTTCCGCGAAGGGATGGACCAGGTGGAGGCGGCGTGCCGCGCGGCGCACGGCACGGGGTTCATGGACGCCACGCCCGCGCAGCGGCTGGCGGTGGTGGAAAAGCTGGACGCCGAGCAGCACGCGTACATGAAGGCGAAGAAGGGCGAGGAGCCCACGCACCACTTCCGCATGATGAAGGAGCTCGCGTGCCTGGGCTTCTTCACCTCGGAGATCGGCTACACCAAGGCGATGCGCTACGCGGAGACGCCGGGGCGCTTCGATCCCTGCGTGCCGTACACCCCCGGCGAGACCAGCTGGGCGGCGCACGCGTAGGGGGCGCAGGGGCCGCGGGCCGGCGGCGGGCGTTGCGACCGCGTGGCGTCCCCTTGGCGGGGGCGTCACGCGGTCGTGAAGCATTCGTGAAGGGACGGGGCCATCCTGCCGGGGTCCCGCTAACCGGAGCCCCGACTGCCCGCCACCATTCTTGCGCACCAGGCCGTGGTTTTTCCGCTGAAGGCCCGCTGGCCTCGCCGCTTCAGCGGCGTGGCCCTGGTGCTGGGGAGCATGGCTCCCGACCTCGAGTTCATCGCCCGGCTGGACCACGACTGGCTGGTGAGCCACACGGTGGGGGCGCAGCTGTGGTTCACCGTACCGGTCACGATGGTGTTGACCTGGCTGGTCACGGCGCAGCTGGTGCCGCACGCGCTGCCGTACCTGCGGGATGCAGGCCCGTGGCGGCTGCACGACCTGGCGGCGCTGCGGGTGCCGCGCGGGTGGCGCGGGTGGGGATCGGTAGCGGTGTCCGGGTGGGTGGGGGGGATGTCGCACGTGCTGCTGGACGGCGTCACGCACGGAAACCATTCGGGTTGGTTGGTGCCGTACCTGCCGTGGTTGCGCACGCCGGTGCCCCATCCGGGTGGGGCGGTGCCGCTGCATGACGCGTTGCAGCTGTGGGGGACGGTGCTGGGCATGGTGGCCGCCCTGTGGATGTGGCGCCGCATGGCGCACCGCCGCCTGCTGTGGGCGTGGCGTGGCGAACCCACGCCGCCGCCGGTGCCGCGCCGGCCGCGGGCGCAGGGGATGCGGCTGCTGCGCCTGACCGCCGGCGCAGCCGCAGCCGGGCTGTTGCTGGGCGCCTGCACCCATATGGGGGGCGGACACAAGGCGGTGGGGGCCGCGGCGCTGTTTGGCGCCGTGGATGCCGCGGTGCTGGCGCTGGTGGTGTGGTGCGGGGTGCGGGGTCGGCGCGCGAAGGCGGCGTGCGCTCTCGATGGTCCGGGAGTCAGCGCGTCGGCGACGTCGGAGTGGTCGCCGTCGCTGCGGGGCGCGTGACCCAGAGCGTGACCGTCGCCCCCAGCAGCGCCATCGCCGCCAGGAACAGGAAGGCGCCGGTGGCGTTGCCGCTGGCGGTGCGGATGCGGCCGATGAGGTCGGGGCCGAAGTGGCCGCCGAGGTTCCCCACGGAGTTGATCCACGCAATGCCGGCGGCGGCCGCCGATGCGCGCAGGAAGGCGGTGGGGATGGACCAGAAGGTGGCCACGAACGCCAGCACGCCGCTGGCGACCAGCGACAGCGCCAGCAGCGACGGCACCACCGCGTGGCCGGTCACGGTCAGCAGCAGCTGTCCCGCCGTGACGGCGAAGAGCGACGCCGCCACGTGCCAGCGGCGCTCACCGGTGCGGTCGGAGTGGTGGCCGGCCCACACCATGGCCACCCCCGCCGTCCCCCAGGGGATCATCGACAGGAGTCCCACCGTGAGGTAATCGGTGGGGGCGACGCCCAGCTCCTGGATGAGGGTGGGCATCCAGAAGTTGATGCCGTACAGCGACAGCGTGGAGGAGAGGTACACCAGCGCCAGCGCCCACACGCGCCCGCTGCGCAGCGCGTCCATGGCGCGGTGTGGTGCCCCCTCCCCTCCCGTGGGGGCGTCAGCGGCCAGCGCTGCGGTGATCGCGGCGCGCTGCGCGGGGGAGAGCCACGCAACCTGCGCCGGCCCGTCGGGGAGGAGGCGCAGGATCACCAGCCCCATGAGCACCGACGGGGCGGCCTCCAGCACGAACAGCCACCGCCAGCCGCTCCACCCGGCCACGCCGTCCAGCCCCTGCAGGATGGCCCCCGACAGCGGGGCCCCCGCCACGTTGGCCACCGCGATGGCGGTCATGCACAGCGCCACCACGCGCGTGCGCCGCGCCCCGGGGAACCAGTACGTGAGGTACAGGATCATCCCCGGGAAGAACCCCGCCTCGGCCACCCCCAGCAGGAAGCGCAGCAGGTAGAAGCCGAACACCCCGGGCTCCACGCCAAACCACCCCGGCAGCGGCCCCCAGGGGATCCGGTCCACCACGGCAAACGCCCCCGACACCATCCCCCAGCTGATCATGATGCGCGCGATCCAGCGGCGCGCCCCCACGCGCTCCAGCAGCAGGTTGCTGGGGACCTCGAAGAGGAAGTACCCCAGGAAGAAGATGCCGGCGCCGAAGCCGAAGACGGCGTCGGACCAGGCAAGCCCCTGCGCCATCTGCAGCTTGGCGAACCCCACGTTGACGCGGTCCAGGTAGGCCGCGATGTAGCAGCCGAAGAGGAGCGGGAGCAGCCGCCGCAGCGCCACGGCAAAGGCCCCGTCGGCCACCGCCTGGTCCGGCGCCGCCTGGGCGGCATGCGCGGGCGCGCTCATGCCAGCACGGGGATGAGGGCCAGCAGGCAGGCGGTCCCCAGGAGGGTCATGACCGTGCGCATCCGTGCATTCCAGCGCGGGAGATGCCCCTTGTTGGAGGCGGCCACGTCCCACCCCAGCTGCCAGGCGCTGGAGCACACCAACAGGCCGAGCGCCAGCAGCGGCGGCGTCTGCGGGAGGAGGGCGGCCAGCGCCACGCAGGAGGGGATGGCCGACGCCACCAGCCGCGGGAGGTGCGGGTGGTCCGGCGCCCGGTGCAGCTCCGCGCCCCAGCGCGCGCCCCCCAGGAAGGTGAGGGTGAGCGCCGCGTAGGTGAGGAAGGTGCGGACGGCGGCCTCGCGCAGGGCGGGGACGCCGTAGGCGAGCCCCAGGCAGACGAGGAAGGGGAGGAGCCCCGAGCCGCTGATGAGCCAGAGCGCCCGGGAGGGCATGGCGGCGGCGCGCGCCGCCGGGCGGGGATGGGAGGCGGACATGGCGCGAAGGTAGCGCCGGGGGGGCGGGGGGGGAATGCGGACGGGAGCGCGGCGGCTATCTTGTGGCCCATGCCTGCCACCGCCACCCGCCTCGCCGGGTTCACCGAGTCGGTGATCCGCGCCACCACCCGCCTGGCCAACCAGCACCAGGCCGTGAACCTCTCGCAGGGGTTCCCCGACTTCGATCCCCCCGAGGTGCTGCTGGCCGCGCTGGAGCGCGCCGCGCGCGGCCCCTCGCACCAGTACGCCGTCACCTATGGCGACCCGCACTTCCGCGAGGCGCTGGCGCGCAAGATCGGCATGTTCACCGGCATGCCCGTGGACCCCGAGGCGCACCTGGTGGTGACGTGCGGGAGCACCGAGGCGATGATGGCCGCGATGATGACCGCCTGCAACCCGGGGGACAAGGTCATCGTCTTCTCCCCCTTCTACGAGAACTACGCGGCCGACGCGATCCTGTCGGGGGCGCAGCCCATCCATGTGCCGCTGGCCCCCCCCGACTACGCGCTGGACCTGGACGCGCTCAAGGCGGCGTTCGCGCAGGGGCCCAAGGCCATCGTGGTGTGCAACCCCGGCAACCCCACGGGGAAGGTGTTCACGCGCGCCGAGCTGGAGGCCATCGTGGCGCTGGCCGAGGCGCACGACGCGTGGATCATCACCGACGAGCCGTACGAGCACATCGTGTACGCGCCGCACGAGCACGTGTACACGCACACGCTGCCGGGGGCGTACGAGCGCACGCTGGTGTGCAACTCGCTCTCCAAGACGTACTCCATCACCGGGTGGCGGCTGGGGTACGTGCAGGGGCCGCCGCCGGCGATCCGGCAGGCGCGCAAGGTGCACGACTTCCTCACCGTGGGGGCGGCGGCGCCGCTGCAGGAGGCGGCCATTGCCGCGCTGCAGCTGCCGCGGAGCTACTACGACGAGATGACCGCGCAGTACACCGCCAAGCGGACGCTCTTCCTGGAGGGGCTGGCGCGCACGGGGCTGTCGTACACCGAGCCGCAGGGGGCGTACTACGTGATGGTGGACATCTCCCCGCTGGGCTTTGCCACGGACACCGAGGCGTCGGAGTGGCTCATCACGGAGGTGGGGGTGGCGGGGGTGCCGGGATCCAGCTTCTTCCGCGAACCGGAGCACCGCTACATCCGCTTCCACTTCGCCAAGCGGGAGGCCACGCTGCAGGCGGCGCTGGAGCGGCTGGCGCGGCTGAAGGCGGGGCGGTAGCACCGCCCCTTCCGCTACATCGTCGCGGAGACCACCAGCGCCACCACGGTGGCAATCGCCAGCAGCACCATCAGCACCTGCATCACGCGCATCGGGAGTCCTCCGGCCAGGGGGTTTCCCCCAATCTACGGC
>JAGWYS010000059.1 GCA_018969225.1 Gemmatimonadota bacterium
CCGCCACCGGCCCCTACCACGATAGGGACGCCCACGAAGCCGCGGTACGGCCCCCACCCACCCAGCCCGCCCCACGCTCCCATCCCCCACCCGGCGCCCCAGGGGCCGAGGAACCACGGGTCATAGTAGGGGTACCCGGCCCACGTGGCGCGCCCGTCCTTCTCGCTGGGTGTCACTTCCAGCGGGGCCACCGCCACGGCGGCGTTCCCCTGCACGTCCTTGCAGCTGCGCTTCTGCCGTTCGGCCCTGGCCACCAGCTTCCCTTCCACCCACAGTTCCACGTCCCCCTTGCCGCGGGCGGAGAACTCCAGCTGCTCGTGGGCGGCGAGGGTGTAGGGGACCTGCTCGCCGGCGCCGGCCACGGCGAGCGCGCCCGCCACCTCGCGGTCGCCGTCGTTGCGCAGCAGGAAGCGGTCCTCGCACAGCTGGCCGAAGGTGAGGCGCCGCACGTCGGCGACGGCGGTGCGGGTGAGGTCGGTGACCTGGGCGCGCAGCGCGCCGGCGGGGAGGGCGGCGGCCAGCAGCGTCGCGGCGACCGCGAGGTGGTGCCGGCGGTGGAACGGGCGAGGGCGGGTCATGGCGGTCTCCTGCGGCGCACGGGCGGGCGCCGCGATGGCGGGGGGTGGCCCCGCCGCCGGGTCAGCGGCGGGACGACGCCGCAAACATGACGTTCGCGTCATGTTTGGCATCTCCCGGAGAGACACGCGGACGGGGGCGATACCCTACGCGCCGGCCGCGCGGGCAGACGGCGCACCGGCGGACGGCGGCCCCCGCGCGCAGATTCCCTCCATGCGCCGTCGCCTCCCGCTCCTCCTCCGGCTCCACCTCCCGCTCCTGCTCCTCCTCCCCGTCCCCGCCGGGGCGCAGCGCGGCGTCCGCGCCGACGAGGCCACCATTGCGGCGGTGCACGCCGCGCTCCGCGCCGGCCCCCTGACCTGCCGCCAGCTGGTGCAGGCGTACCTGGACCGCATCGCGGCCTACGACCGCGAGGGGCCGGCGCTCAACGCGCTGGTCACGCTGGCCCCCGACGCGCTGGCCACCGCCGACTCGCTGGACGCGGCGCGGCGCGGCGGCGCGCCGATGGGGGCGCTGCACTGCGTGCCGCTGGCGGTGAAGGACAACATGGAGACGCGCGGGCTGCAGACCACCGCCGGCTCGCTGGCGCTGGCCGGGTGGCGCCCGATGCGCGACGCGACGCAGGTGGCGCGGGTGCGCGCCGCCGGCGCCATCGTGCTGGCCAAGGCCAACCTGGCGGAGTGGGCGTTCACGCCGTACGAGACCGTGAGCTCGATCCTCCCCGGCTACACGAAGAATCCCTACGCGCTCGACCGGGTGACGGCGGGCTCCAGCGGCGGGACGGCGGCGGCGGTGGCGGCCAGCCTGGCGCTGGCGGGGCTGGGCACCGACACCGGCAACTCCATTCGCGGCCCCTCGGCGCACACGGCGCTGGTGGGGATCCGCTCCACCATGGGGCTCACGTCGCGCGCGGGGGTGGTGCCGCTCAACAACGGCGCGGACATCGCCGGCCCCATGGCGCGCACGGTGGCCGACGCGGTGGCGCTGTTCGACGTGCTTGCCGGGGCGGACCCGGACGATCCGGTCACCGCCGGCGCGCGGCGGGAGCCCGACTACCGCGCGTTCCTCACGCCCGGCGGCCTGCGCGGGGCGCGCATCGGCGTGCTGCGGCAGGCCTACGAGCGGGCCACCACCGACGGCGAGGTGGTGGCGGTGTTCGGGCGCGCGGTGGAGGCACTGCGGGCGCAGGGGGCCACCATCGTGGACCCGGCCGGGCTGGACTCGCTGGCCGCGCTCACGCGCGTCCCCGGCGGCGGGGCGTGCAATCCCTTCAAGTGGGACCTGGAGCGGTACCTGGCGGCGCGCGGCGAAGGGGCGCCGGTGAAGACGGTGCGCGACGTGCTGCGCAGCGGCAACTACCATCCCTCGGTGCAGCTGCGGCTGCAGGCGGCGGACACGGTGGCGCTCCCCCCCGAGGAGGCGCCGGGGTGCGTGGCGCGCGAGGCCATGCGCGCGCGCTTCCGCACCGCCGTGCTGCGGATGATGGACTCGCTGCGGCTGGACGCGCTGGTGTACCCCACCTGGAGCAATCCGCCGCGCAAGATCGGCGACCTCAACACGCCGCACGGCGACAACAGCCAGCTGTTCGCCCCCACCACCGGCTTCCCCGCCGTGACGGTGCCCATGGGGTACACGCGCGGCGACGCGTTGCCGGCGGGGATGACCTTCTTCGGGCGCCCGTACGGCGAGGGGACGCTGTTCCGGCTGGCCTACGGCTACGAGCAGGCCACGCGCCACCGCCGGGCGCCCGCCAGCACGCCACCGCTGCGGGCGCGGGCGGGGGTGCGCTGAGGCGGGTCCCGGGCGGGGTGCCGTCACACCCTTCCCGGGGTGGCCGCGGGGGCGCAGCTTCCCGGCATGCGTCCCATCCCTGCCCCCCTCCCGCGCGCGGCCACGCTGGCCGCGGCGCTCCTCGCCCTCGGCGCGGCCATCACGGCACCCGCCCGCGCCCAGTCCCCCTTTGACGGGCTCCGCTTCCGCTCCATCGGCCCGGCGGTGATGGGGGGCCGCCTCCATGACGTGGAGGTGGACCCGCGCGACCCGGCCACGGTGTACGTGGCCGCCGCCAGCGGCGGGGTGTGGAAGTCGGAGAACAAGGGGACCACGTGGACCCCCGTCTTCGACGCGCAGGAGGAGCACTCCTTCGGCGACCTCGCCATCTCCCCGACGGATTCGCGGCAGCTGTGGGCCGGCACCGGGGAGCAGAACAACCGCCAGAGCTCCAGCTGGGGGGGCGGCGTGTACCGCTCCGCCGACGGCGGCGCCACCTGGCGGTACGCGGGGCTGCGGGCCACGCGGCACATCGCGCGCGTGGTGCTGCACCCGCGCAACCCCGAGGTGGCGTGGGTGGCCGCGCTGGGAGACCTGTGGGCCCCCTCGGCCGACCGCGGCGTGTACCGCACCACCGACGGCGGCGCCACCTGGCAGCGGGTGCTGTTCGTGGACTCGCTCACGGGGGCCACGGAGCTGGTGGTGGACCCGCGCGACCCGGCCATCCTGTACGCGGCCACCTACCAGCGGCTGCGCAGCGCCTTCGGCTTCAACGGCGGCGGCCCCGGGAGCGCGCTGTGGAAGTCGGTGGACGGCGGCACCACGTGGCGGCAGCTGGGGAGCGGGCTCCCCGAGGGGGACAAGGGGCGCATCGGGCTGGCCATCGCCGCGTCGCGCCCCGACGTGCTGGTGGCCACCATCGAGCATGGCGGACAGGGCGGGGTGTACCGCACCGACGACGCCGCGCTGACCTGGCGGCGCGTCAGCCCCACCAACCCGCGCCCCATGTACTACAGCAAGCCGGTGATCGACCCCACCACCGACCAGCGGGTGTGGCTGATGGGGGTGCAGCCGTGGAAGAGCGAGGACGGCGGCGCGACCTTCGAGCAGATGCCCAACTCCCCCACGTACGACCTGGGGCTCAAGGACGACCACCACGCGCTGTGGATCGACCCCGCCAACCCGCGCCACCTCCTGCTGGCCGGCGACGGCGGGCTGCACGAGAGCTTCGACCTGGGGTACACCTACGCCCGCCTCAACAACTTCGCGGTGGGGCAGTTCTACCGGATCGCGGTGGACGACCGCGACCCGTACTGGATCTACGGCGGCATGCAGGACGCGCACTCCTGGATGGGGCCCAGCGCCACCACGCACTGGCTGGGGATCCTCAACAGCGACTGGGTCCAGATCGGCTTCAGCGACGGCACCGGGCAGGCGGTGGACAAGGCGGGGCCGCGGTACGTGTATTCCACCTCCAGCGGCGGGTCGCTCACGCGGGTGGACGCGCTCACGGGGGACCGGTACAACATCCAGCCCATGGCGCCGGCCGGCGAGCGGTACCGCTTCGACTGGACCGCGCCGGTGCTGGCGTCGCGCCACCGCGCGGGGACGGTGTACCTGGGCGCCAACCGGCTGCTCATCTCCACCGACTTCGGCGGCAGCTGGCGCGCCACTCCCGACCTCACGCGGCAGGTGAACCGCGACACCCTGCGCATGGCCGGGGTGCGCAACAGCGACATCCGGCTGTCGCGCAACGACGGCGAGAGCGCCTTCAGCGAGATCACCACGGTGGCCGAGTCGCCGCGGACGCCGTTGGTGCTGTGGGTGGGGACCGACGACGGCAACGTGCAGGTCTCGCGCGACGGCGGGGCCACCTGGACCGAGGTGGGGCGGAACATCGGGGGGCTCCCCGACGGGTCGTTCATCGACCGGATCGTGGCGTCGGAGGCGTCGCCCGGGACGGCGGTGGTGGCGGCCGACAACCACCGCCGCGGCCGCTATGAGCCGCTGCTGTTCCGCACCACCGACTACGGCGCCTCCTGGACGCGCATCACCGCGGGGCTCCCCGACGGCAACCCGGTGCGGAGCCTGGCCGAGTTCCCCGGGCGCCCCGACGTGCTGTTCGCGGGGACCGAGCGGTTCCTGCACGTGTCGCGCGACAGCGGCGCCACCTGGACGCGGGTGAAGGCCAACCTCCCGCCCATGCGCATCGACGACATCGTGGTGCACCCGCGCACGAAGGACCTGGTGCTGGGCACGCACGGGCGCGCCATCTGGGTGCTGGACGACGCGACCCCCTTCACCACCCTGGCCGCGGAGACGCCGGCCGGCGGGACGCTGCTGCCGGTGCGCCCCGCCACGCTGGTGCTGCACCGGGCCGACGTGTCCACGGCGGCGCACGCGATCTACGCCGCCGAGAACCCGCCCGAGGGAGCGGTGTTCACCTACCGGCTGGCGGCGCCGGCCGCGTCGGTGCGCTTCACCGTGCGCAACGCGGCGGGGCGGGTGGTGCGGGAGTTCACGGGCCCCGGCGCAGCGGGGGTGCTGCAGCGCGTGACGTGGGACCTGCGTCACCCGCCGGTGGCGGGGGGCTTTGGCGGCGGCTTCGGTGAAGAAGGGGACGCGCCGCCGGGCGCCGGCATGGGGCGTGGCGGGGCGTCGCGCGGCCCGTCGCGCCCGGCCCTGCCGCTGCCGGTGCACACCATCGGCCCCCGCGGGATCACGGTGGCCCCCGGGGCCTACACGGTGACCATGACGGTGGACGGCGCGGCGCAGGTGCAGCCGTTCACGGTGCGCGCCGACCCGTCGCTGGGGATCGCGCAGCGCGACCACGAGGCGCGCGAGGCGTTCCTGCTGGAGGTGCTGGACGTGCAGGCGCGGCTGCAGGGCGCGTCCACGGCGTTCCGCGCGAAGGTGGCGGCGGCCACCGGCGACGAGGCCGCGCGGCTGCAGGCGCTGGCCACGCGGCTGGGGGTGGGCGGTGGCGTGCGGGGGGGCGGTCGCGGCATGGGCGGCATGGGCGCGGCCCCTGGCGCAGCGCTGGGAGGCATCGTGGCCGGCTACAACGGCAGCGGGGTGCGGCAGGGGAGCCTGCTGCCGCCCACGACGGCGCAGCGTGCGGCGCTGGCCGAGGCGAAGGGGGTGCTGGCGGCGCTGGAGGCGGAGGTGCCTCCCGCCGCGCCGCCGGCGAAGTAGGGGCACCACCCGCCTAGACTCCCGCCCCAGCCCCCCGCGGGAGGCTGGGGCGGGAGGCTAGGGCTCCACCACCGTGCGCACGGGCGCGCGGTGCGCCGCCAGCGCGTCCAGCACCGCGTTGATGGCCGCGGCCTCCAGCGGCACGGCCTGCGTGACCACGTCGTCCAGCACCAGCAGGCCGCGCGCCGCCAGCGCCACCAGCTCGTGCAGCTCCCCCAGCAGGTGGTCGTTGGAGCCGATGAGCTCCCCCTCGCGCCCGATGAGATCGCGGTACGTGTCCACGGGCACGGGCACGGGGTTGAGCCCCACCACCACGGCGCGTCCCAGCGGCGCGAGCGCCTGCAGCGCGAGCTGCACGGTGGCCTCGCCCCCCACCAGCTCCAGCGCCACGTCCACGCCGCGCCCGTCGGCGGCGGCGCGCACGCGGGCCGCGACGGTCGCCGCGTCCCCGGAGGCGTCCACCACCTCGCCCCCCAGGCGCGTGGCCAGCGCCTGCTTGGCGGGATCGCGCTCCACCACCAGCACGCGCGACGCCCCCTCGAGGCGCGCCAGCTGGATGGCCGACATCCCCAGCCCCCCGGCGCCCACCACCAGCGCCACCTCCCCCGGCGCCAGTCGCCCCTTGCGCAGGGCGTGCAGCGACGTGGCGGACGAGCACATCATCACCGCCCCGTGCGCATACGGCACGGTGGCGGGGAGGGGCACCGCATTGCGCGCGGGCACCACGATCTCCTCGGCCCACCCGCCGTCGGTGAAGTGCCCCAGCATCCGGCCCGTGGCGCAGAACGGCTCGCGCCCCGCCGCGCAGTCGGCGCAGTCGGCGCAGGTGACCAGGTAGTGCAGGCAGACGCGGTCCCCCACGACGTGCGTGGCCACCCCGCTCCCCACCTCCACCACGTCCCCCGCCACCTCATGCCCCAGCGTGAGCGGCAGCGGGTCCACGCGCGAGCGGCCGGCGCGGTAGTGTACGTCGGAGTGGCAGATGCCGGCGGCGCGCACGCGCACGCGCACGTCGTGCGGGCCGCAGGCGGGCACGGGGACCAGCGCATCCTGCACCGGCGCACCCGGCGTGACCAGGCGGACGGCGCGCATCAGGGACGGGGTGGGCATCGCGGGATCGGGAACGGTGGCGGGAGTGGAGACCGGGACGGTGGAGGACCGGGGGGACGGCGCGCGTCAGTGCGACAGGTCGCCCTTGAGGGGGATGGCGCGCCCCGTGCGCCACAGCAGCAGCACCGGGAGCGCCCCCACCAGCAGGAGGCCGCTGATGAGGTACAGGCGCGAGAAGGCGAGCACGCTGGCCTGCGCCGCCACCTGATGGTCCAGGATGGCGAGCGCGCGCGCCTTGGCCATCACGGGATCGGCCCCGCGGGCCAGCATCCCGCGCGTGAGCCCGCCCACCCGTTCCAGCACCGCGGGGTCCCAGGCGCCCAGGTGCTCGGCCAGCTGCGCCTTGCGCGCCTTGGAGAGGTGGGACAGCAGCGTGGTCATGAGCGCGATGCCCACCGACCCGCCCAATTGCCGGAACAGGTTGTACATCCCGGTCCCCTGCCCGATCTGCTGCATGGGGAGCCCGGCCACCGTGGCGCCGGTGAGGGGGACGAAGACCAGTCCCAGCCCCACGCCGCGCAGGATGAGGGGCCAGAAGAGGTCGTCGGGCCCCGCGTCCAAGGACAGCCGGGAGAGTTGCCACATGGCTGCCAGGAAGAGGAGCGCGCCGGTGGCAATGAGCGGCCGCGCGTCGAGGCGAGCGCTGACGCGCCCGATGGTGGCCATGGTGAATGCCGACGCCAGCGCCCCCGGAAGGATGACCATGCCGGCCTGCTGCGCGGTGAAGCCGTGCAGCTGCTGCAGGAACACCGGGAGCACGAACACCGACCCGTACAGCGCGAGCCCCACGAACGCGCCGAAGGTGACGCCGGCGGCGAGCTGGCGCGAGCGGAGGATGCGCAGATTGATCACCGGCTCCTCCACGCGGAGCTCGTGCCACACCAGGAGCGCGAAGCTGGCGGCGCTCACCAGCGCCAGCGCCAGCACCAGGCGCGACTCGAACCAGTCGTACCGCTCCCCCCGCTCCAGCATCCACTGCAGCGAGCCGATGGCGAGCGCCAGCAGCGCGATCCCCGCCGCGTCCACCGTGCGCGCCTTCACGTGGTGCGCGGCGTCGCGCACGTAGCTCCACACCATCCACGCGGCCCCCAGCCCCAGCGGGACGTTGATGTAGAAGATCCACGGCCACGCATAGCGGTCCACGATGGCGCCGCCCAGCGTGGGGCCCAGCGTGGGGCCCACCATGACCCCCACCCCGAAGATGGCCTGTCCCACGCCGCGCTCGTGCGGCGGGAACGACTCGAACAGCGTGGTCTGCGCCGTGGAGAGCAGCGCCCCGCCCCCCAGCCCCTGCACCACGCGCCACGCCACCAGCCCCCAGAGCGTGGTGGCGGCGCCGCAGAAGAAGGACGCCGCGACGAACAGCAGCACCGACCCGGTGAGGTAGCGGCGCCGCCCGAAGTAGGCCGCCATCCAGCTGGACATCGGGATGACGATGACGTTGGCGATGATGTACGACGTGGAGACCCACGCGATCTCGTCGAGCGTGGCGCCCAGCGTCCCCATCATGTGCGGGATGGCCACGTTCACGATGGAGGTGTCCACCAGCTCCAGCACCGCGGCCAGCGTGACCGCGATGGCGATGAGGTACCGGTTCCTGTACGGATCGTCCGCGCCCGCGGCACCGGCGGGCGCCGCGACGGCGCGGGGGGTCAGGGTGGCGGCCCTGGACACGGGGCGGCTACCGCACCGTCACGGCGGCCGTGACCGACATCCCCGGGCGCAGCGGGCGGTCGGGGCCCAGCCCGCGGGTGATGCGGATGCGCACCGGCACGCGCTGGACCACCTTGGTGAAGTTGCCGGTGGCGTTGTCGGGCGGGAGGAGCGCGAAGCGCGCCCCGGTGGCCGAGGCGATGCTCTCCACCACCCCCTCGGCGTCGGCGCCGTAGGCGTCCACCGTCAGCGTCGCCGGCTGCCCCACGCGCAGGCGCGCCAGCTGCGTCTCCTTGAAGTTGGCGGTGACAAAGGCGCCGGTGTCGGCCACGATGGCCAGCAGCGTCTGCCCGGGCTGGACCAGCTGCCCCACCTCCACCGCCTTGCGCGACACGGTGCCCGCCATCGGGGCGTCGAGGCGGGTGAAGTCGCGCTGCAGGGCGGCCTGGTCGCGCGCGGCGCGCGCCGCGGCCAGCCGTGCCGACGCCAGGCGCACGCCGGCGCGCGCGACGTCGATCCCCGCCCCGGCGGCGGCCACCTGCCGCTCGGCGGCGGTGAGCGCGGCCTGCGCGGCGTCGAAGGCGGCCTGCGCGGCGTCCAGTTGTGCGCGGCTGATGACCTGCTTGTCGGCCAGCACCGTGGCACGGGCCAGGTCGGCGCGGGCCTTCGTGAGCGCCGCCCGGGCCGCCGCCACCTGGGCCGACCCGGCGTCGCGCTGGCTCGTGGCTCCCTCCAAGGAGGCCGCCGCCTGCCCCGGGGTGCGCCCCCCGCCGGCGGTGACCTGCGCCGCGTCCAGCTCGGCCTGCGCCTGCGCCAGGCGCGCCTCGTACTCGCGCGCGTCCAGGCGCACCAGGGGCGCCCCGGCGTCCACGTGGCCATTCTCGGCGGCGGTCACCTCCGCCACGTAGCCGCCCACCTTGGCCACCACCGGCAGGATCTCGCCGTCCACCTGCGCGTTGTCGGTGCTCTCGTGGGTGCGGTTGAAGGACCAGGTGCGCCAGGCGTAGGCGCCCCCGGCCAGCAGCAGGGCGGCCAGCAGGATGGCGCGCACGGGGGAACGGCGCGGGGGCGCGGACGGCGGGGTCCGCGTGGCGGGAGCAGGGGCAGTCATCGCAGGTCAGCGTGAGGAACGAGCGGGGCGGGCGACGTGCGCCACGAGGGGCCGCATGTCAGGGGAGGGTGCGCACCGCGCCGGTGGCGCGGGCCAGCGCCACGCGGGCGGCGTGGTACCCGGCGAGGGCGTCGTTGCGCTGGGTGCGCGCCTGGTTGAGCGATCCGAGGGCGGCGATGACATCGGCGTTCCCGGCCACGCCGGCGCGGAAGCGCTCGCGGGCCTGCTCCACCTCCTGCTCCGCCAGCGCGAGCCGCTCGCGCACCGCCTCCAGCTGCTCCCGCGCGGCCGTGAGGTCCAGCAGCGCGCTGCGCACCTCGAGCGCGCCCTGGGCGCGCAGGTCGCGCAGGCGCGCGCCGGTCTCGCGGACCCCGGCCTGCTGCTCCTCGGCTCGCGCGGCCCGCCGGAAGCCGTCAAACACCCCCACGGAGAGCTGCACGCCCCACGTGTAGGTCGGGAGCAGGTGCCCCCAGCTCTTGCCGATGACCCCCTGGTCCATGACCAGCCCCAGTTGGGGCGTGCGCTCCCATCGGATGGCCGAGAGCGCGCGCTGCTGCGCCACCTCCTGTGCCGCAAGCGCCCGGAGGTCGGGGCGCTCGCGCTCGGCCCGCGCGAGCGCCTCGCCCTCGGACGGGAGCGCCCCGTCCAGCGGGAGCCCCCCCAGCGAATCGCGCAGGGCCAACGGGGCGTCCAATGGCACCCCGATGGCGCGGCGCAGCTCCAGCAGGGTGCGCTCGCGCTCGGCGCGCGCCGCCACCAGCTGGGCGCGCGTGCCGGCCAGCTGCGCGCGCGCGCGGGTCACATCGAGGGCGATCCCCACGCCCGCCTGCAGCTGGTCACTGGCCACCTGCAGCAAGTCGGCGGCCAGCGCGGAGTCGGCGGTGCGCGCCGTCACCTGCGCCTCCGCGCGCGCGGCGCGCACATAGGCCATGGCCGCGAGGGAAGCGGCCCCCTCCGCTTGCGCCGCCGCCTCGGCCGAGACGGCATCGGTGGCGGCTTCGGCGGCCTTCCACCGCCCCAGCGCTCCCAGGTCCAGCAAGGGCGCCTGAAGGCGATAGCGCAGGTCCACCGTGGGGATGGGCCCCAGGATTTCGCCGTTGGGGTTGAGCAGGGGGCGCCCGGTGGGGTCGCGGAAGCTGAAGCCGAAGGTGGCCGAATTGAGGGTGCGCCCGGCTTGCGCCACGCCGGCGGCCAGGTCGGGGTAGAGGGCGCCGCGCCGCTGTCGAGCCCGGGCGCTGGCGGCCTCCACGCGCGCGGCGGCGGCCTCCAGCGCGGTCCCTTGGCGCGCGGCCAGGCGCGCGGCGTCGCCCAGCGAGACGGCGAGGGGAGCCGGTTGGGCCACGAGTGGCGCCGCGAGAAGGAGGGCCAGCCACGGCAGGACGGGGACACGCGGGCGATTGCGAGGAGGAGGCATCATGCGGATAACGTAGCCGCCCCCGATTCCGCTGCGACGCCGAGGCGCCGCTACATTGGCCCCATGGCCTCCTGGCCCCCACTCCCTGTTGCCCTGACCCGCGCGCACCGGGGCACGCGCGCGCAGTTCCTGCTGCTGGGGATCGCGGCCGGAAGCTTTGGCGCGCACGTGCCGGCGCTGGCGGCGCGCCACGGGCTGGACGCCCAGGGGCTGGCGCTGGCGCTGCTGGCCACCACCGTCGGCTCACTGGCCATGCTGCCCATCGCCGGGCGGCTGGTGGGGCGGCTGGGCGCGCGGCGCACCACCGTGGCCGCCGGGTGGGCCTTTTCCGCCGCCTTGGCGCTCCTCCTGACGGCGCCGTCCGGCGCAGCGCTCGCGGCCACCATGGTGCTGCTGGGCGCTGGGGAGGGGCTGTTTGACGTGGCCGTGAATGCCGAAGGGACCGTGCTGGAGGAGGCGTTGGGGGTGCCGGTGATGAGCGGGCTGCACGCGATGTTCAGCGCGGGTGCGATGGCGGGCGCCGCGGTGGCCGCGCTGCTGTACCGGGGGGGCGTGCCGGCCGCCACGCAGCTCCCGGTGATTGCCGGGGCGCTGGCGGTGGGGGTGGCGCTGTCAGCGCGGACGATGCTGGCCGACCATCCGCCCCCCATCGGCGGCAGCGCCTCCTTCGCCTGGCCGCGCGGGGCGCTGTTGCTGCTGGGCGCGCTCACCCTGGTGGCGATGCTGGCCGAGGGCGTCATGTACAACTGGAGCGTGCTGTACGTGCGCGAGGCGCTGGGGGCGCCCCCGGCGCGCGCCGCGCTGGCCTACGTGAGCTTCTCGGCCGCCACGGCGGCCACGCGGTTCCTGGGGGACGCCGTGCGCGCGCGCGTGGCGGAGCGGCGGATCCTGCGGGCGGGCGCGCTGCTGGCGGCCGCGGCCATGTCGCTGGTGGTGTGGGCTCGCGACCCGCTGGTGGCGCTGGCGGGGTTCTTCGGCGTGGGGGTGGGGATCGCCACGCTGGTCCCCATCCTGTACAACGCGGCCACGCGCGTCCCCGGCGTGGGCCGCGCCGCGGCCATCGCGGCGGTGTCGTCGGTGGGGTACGTGGGGTTCCTCGTGGGGCCGCCCATCGTGGGCGCCGTGGCCGCACGCGCGGGGTTGTCCGCCGCCATGGGGACGCTGGTGGTGGCGTGCCTGCTGCTGGCAACGGGGAGCGGGTGGGTGCCGGCGGCGGAAGCCGTGGCGGTCGCTCCGGCGGATCCCCGGACCGTCACCCCCCGCCGCTGAAGCCGAAGCGGCGCCCCAGCTCCCCGAGGTTGCCGAAGCGCTGGTTGACGATGGTGTTGTAGATGGAGCCGAAGGTGTAGCCGACGCCCACGTTGATGTTGTAGCGGAAGTTCGTCAGCAGCTGCTGGCGCTGCGTGAGGATGTCGCGCTCCGACTGGGCGGCGCCGGCGATGTAGATCTGGTCGCGCACGCGCGAGGCGGAGCCGCGGAAGTTGAGGGAGAAGCCGCGGCCGAGGCGCAGGTCCACGAACCCCGAGAGGGTGAGGTGGTTGCGGCGCGGATCGTGGAGGTAGTGCGCCCCCTCGAGGGAGAGGTTGGTGTTCCCCCACGGCTGGCGCTGGGCGAGCGCCAGCAGGAGCGTCTGGTTCCAGCGGGTCTCCCGGTCGCGCCCGAAGATGGTGGTGCGGTAATACTGGTAGTGGACGGGGCCGGCGTAGTAGAGGACGGTGAGCTGCCGCCGGGTGGCCTCGCTCCACGGGTACACGTTGTACTCGACGGCGGGGGAGAGGCGGAGGGCCGCGCGCTGGTTGAGGACCTCGCTGAAGCCGGTGGACAGCTTGACGCCCGCGGTCCAGTGGTCGGTGAGGGTGTGCCCCACGAGGGCGTTGAAGTTGGCGGCCCGCTGGAGCACCACCACGGGGACGGTGTCGCGCAGCGCGGGGTTGCCGGCGCGGGGGACGAACACCTTGAAGTCGCGCTCGTTGTAGCTGCCGGTGAGCCCCAGGTTCACCTTGAGCCGCTCCGTGGTGCGGGCGGCGGAGAGGGTGGAGGAGTAGTTGGCGGTCCGGACCAGCTGCTCGCCGGAGGCGTTGAGGTTCCCGTCAATGCGGTACAGCCAGAGGTTCCAGCGGTCGCGGACGGCGCCGGAGGAGAAGGCGGGGGCGGGGGCACCGCCGGCCAGCGTCAGGCGGAGGCGGGTGGCGATGGGGGTGCGGGCGACGTAGGGGGCAAGCCCGAGCTGGAAGGTGCGCAGGAGCTCGCGGCGGACGCGATCGTCGGCGTCGTTGGGGAGGGTGGTGACGACAAGGGTGTCCTCCTTCCCGGCATACCCCTTCTGTCCCACGAAGTAGACCGTCTGGCGGCGGCCGCCGTTGCCGGCGGCGAGGGAGGCGACGAGGAGGTGGACGTCGGCGTCGAAGCGGTCGCGCACCCAGTTGACGTACCCCATCTCCTGCACGAAGAAGACGCGGTCGCAGCCGCGGACCATCCCCTGGCAGTCCAGGAAGACGCGGAGCGACTGTCGGAGGATGCTGTCGGGGAGCGCGGCGGGCGCGGGGCCTTCGGCACCGGCGGACGCGGAGACGGGGCGACGGGCGGGGGGCTGGCCCCCGAGCGGGGCGGCCGTGGCGACGGCGACGAGGGCGGCCCCGGCAAGGACGACAGGCAGGCGCATGAGGCTCGGAACGGATCGGCGGGGCGCAGGGGGTCCGCGCCACCGGCGCGCAAGTTAGACCGATTGGTCCGCGTCGTCATTGCTGACACGGCATGTCCTTCGCTGGAATGTGTTCCGTTTTGCGGAAAACCGGAACGCAAACCCTGTTTCTGGTTGCCAACCCGGACCGGAAGCGGGAAGTTAGCGGGGCTCAGCTGGTCCCTCCGGAGGACGGCTCGTCGCCACGGCAGGGCATTTCCTCCCCGCAGGTGCACCCCCTACCCGAGGTAGTCCATGGCCTTTTCCATCCGCTTGACCGCACGCCGATTCGGCGCCGGCCTGCTGGCCGGCGCGCTGCTGGCATCCCCCCTGGCCGCCCAGGGGACCGGCACCATCACCGGCAAGGTCACCGAAGAGGGGACCAACGAGGCGGTGCAGGGGGCGTCGATCATCGTGACCGGCACCCAGCTTGGGGCGCTCACCCGCGCCGACGGCAGCTACCGGCTGTCGCTCCGCCCCGGCTCCTATGAGATCCGGGTGCGCATGCTGGGCTATGCCGGGAAGAGCGCCTCGGTCACGGTGACCGCGGGCGGGAGCGCCACGCAGAACTTCACCATCGCCAAGTCCACCACGCAGCTGGAGGCGGTGGCGGTGACGGGGTCGCGCGGCGGCGAGCGCACGGTGGTGTCGAGCCCGGTCCCCGTGGACGTGATCAACACCGCCGACCTCAAGTCGAGCGGCCGGGTGGAGACGGCGCAGATGCTGCAGGCGGTGGCGCCCTCCTTCAACTTCCCGCGCCCCGCGGTGGCCGACGGCACCGACCACGTGCGCCCGGCCACGCTGCGCGGGCTGGCGCCCGACCAGGCGCTGCTGCTGGTCAACGGCAAGCGCCGCTACCCCAGCGCGCTCATCAACAACAACGGCACCATCGGGCGCGGCACGGCGGCGGCCGACCTCAACGCCATTCCGGCGTCGATGATCGACCGCATCGAGATCCTGCGCGACGGCGCGGCGGCGCAGTACGGCTCCGACGCCATCGCCGGGGTGATCAACATCATCCTGAAGGGCGCGAGCGCCGGGTCGGTGTCCACGCAGGCCGGCGGCTTCAACACCAACACCCCCGGGCTCGGCAAGCGCCAGGACGGGGACAACGTGGCGGCCGCGGCCGACCACGGCATCACCTGGGGGAACGGCAGCTACGTGCACGCCGGGGTGGAGTGGCGCAACCGCGCCATGACCAACCGGTCGTTCTCCGACCCGCGCCAGCAGTACCCCACCGGCGACCCGCGCGAGGCCACGGCGCGCCGCGCCACCCACTGGTCGGGGGACGCCGCCACCGCCGACGTGGTGGGGATGATCAACGCCGCGCAGAACTTCAGCGAGCGGCTGCAGCTGTACGCCTTCGGGGCCGCCAGCCACCGCGACGGGCGCTCCACCGGCTTCTTCCGCCGCCCCATCCAGACCACGCAGGTGGTGGCCAAGATCCACCCCAACGGCTTCCTCCCCAACATCGAGAGCAACATCAACGACCTGTCGGGGGGCGTGGGCGCCAAGGGGACGCTGGGCGGCTGGGACTATGACCTCAGCCAGGTGTACGGGCAGAACTCCTTCCAGTTCATCGTCAGCAACTCCAACAACGCCTCGCTGGGGACCGGGAGCCCCACGGTGTTCGACGCCGGCACGCTGGGCTTCCAGCAGGCGCTCACCAACCTGGACGTCACCCGCGAGTTCGCGAACAACGGCCGTCCGGTGCGACTCTCCAGCGGCGCCGAGTTCCGCTACGAGGGGTACTCCATCAAGGCCGGGGAGGAGGCGTCCTGGATCAACGGCCGCATCCCGGTGCTCGACGCCAACGGCAACATCGTCTTCAACGCCTCCGGCGGGACGACGATCGCGCTGGTCGGGTCGCAGGTGTTCCCCGGCTTCTCGCCGGTGGACGCCACCGACCAGGGGCGCAACGCCGTGGCCGCGTACCTGGACGTGGAGAGCGACATCACGAAGAAGTGGCTGGTGGGGGCCGCGGCCCGCTTCGAGAACTTCAGCGACTTCGGGTCCAAGGCCACCGGCAAGGTGACCACCCGCTTCGCCCCCACCGAGAAGTTCGCCCTCCGCGGCGCCGCCTCCACCGGCTTCCGGGCGCCGTCGCTGCAGCAGAGCTTCTTCACCTCCACCGCCACCACCTTCGTGGCCGGGCTCCCGGTGGACATCAAGACGCTCCCCGTGGCCAGCCGCGAGGCGAAGCTGCTGGGCGCCCGCGAGCTCAAGCCCGAGAACTCGGTCAACCTGAGCGCCGGCGTCACGCTGCAGCCCACCAGCAGCTTCACGGTCACCGCCGACTACTACAGCATCGCGATCACCGACCGCATCGTGCTCTCCGAGAACTTCATCGGCACGGGGATCGTGAACTTCTTCCGCAACAACGGCTTCACCGGCATCGGCGGCGGGCGCTACTTCACCAACGCCATCAACACCGACACCAAGGGGCTGGATGTCGTCGTCAACTACGGCATCGACCTCAAGAAGAACGGCGTGCTGCGCTTCACCGCCGGCTACAACCAGAACCGCACGAAGGTCACCAAGGTGGTGGTCAACACCCCGCCGGAGCTGGGCAACCTGAACGAGGTGCTGTTCGGGCGCGTGGAGCGCGGGCGGATCGAGGAGGGGCAGCCGCGCAACAACCTGCTCCTCACCGGCATGTACGAGCGCGGCAAGCTGGGCGTCACGCTGCGCACGCAGCGGTTCGGGCAGGTGATCTCGCGGCAGCCCACCGCCGCGGCGGGGGCCCGGCAGGTCCCCGACCTGATCCTCAGCCCCAAGTTCATCACCGACCTCAACGTGTCCTACCAGCTGCCGGGGCGGACGACGCTCACCGTCGGCGCCGACAACATCCTCGACGTCTACCCGGACGCGATCTCCGACCTGGGCGACGTGGCCGCCGGCTATGCCGGGCAGGGGACCTTCGGGGTGTTCCGCTTCTCCGGGCTCTCCCCCTTCGGCTTCAACGGCCGGTACCTCTTCACCCGGCTCAGCTACAACTTCTGATCCACCGGCGGCCACCGCGGTGGCCGGACACGCGACGGGCCCCGGGGACGCCCCGGGGCCCGTCGTGCGTTTCCGGCGGCCCCCGCCCCGCTAGCGGATCACGTACCAGCGATCCTGCCGCGGGCGGAAGAAGTGGTAGCCGTCCTCGTCCAGCCAGGCGTCATCCTCCATCATCACGAACACCTTCTGCCCCCCCCACTCGGGGACCGGCGTGGCGGTGTTGAGCTCCACCGACAGCCACGACCCGGGGCGCAGCCGCCCCGCCTGCCCGGTGGTGTCGCTGCGCAGCGGCGAGCGGAAATCGATGGACGCGCCCAGCCCGTGCCCCTGCGCGCCGATGGGGTGCGAGTACACCATCGCCTCGATCCCCCGCGCGCGCATCGCTTCCATGACGGCGGTGAACACCGCGCCGCCGGTGCGCCCCGGGCGCCCCGCCGCCACCAGCGCGTCCTGCGCAGCGTTGGTGTGCGCCATCGCCCGCTTGAGCCCCTCGGGGACGTCCCGCTCCCCCGGCTTCAGCACGTAGGCCATCTTCTGCCAGTCGGTGTCGAACCCCATGTAGCTGATGCCGAAGTCCACGTGCACCACGTCGCCGCGGCGCACCACGGTGGACTCGGGGGCGATGGCCAGGAAGCCGCGCGAGGTGGGGGCGCCGCCCCCCTGCCGCTGCACCCGCAGGTCGGGCTGGAACCAGGTGCGCACCCCCGCCGCCCCCAGCATGTCGTACAGCGCGCGGCGCACGTCCCCCACCGTGGTCACGCCGGGGGTGATCACCGCGTTCGACAGCGCGCGCTTCACGATGGCCTCGGTCACCGCCACTGCGGCGCGGTAGTGCTCGCGCTCCGCGGGAAGGCGGGTGTCCAGGTACTCCTCCAGCAGCGGCGCCGCGCTCTCGAAGCGCGCCTCCTGCTCGGGGCCCAGCGTCTCGGCCAGGAACCGGTACGTGTCGTGCCCCAGCGTGCGCGTCTGCCCGCGGGTGCCGCGGATCCCCAGCGCGATGGTGGCCGGGCGGTACTGCTCCACCAGCGCCCGCAGCGTGGCCGCCGGCGGGCGCGGCTCGGTGAAGGGGGCGTCGAAGAAGCGCCCCAGGTTCTCCTCGGTGTACCCGGTGATGGCGAACTTGCGCAGCCCCTCGTCTCCGGCGTCCACGAACACGAAGAAGTCGCGGTTGCCGGTGTAGGGGCGCGGCGGGGCGATGTGCTGCACCACCGGGTCGTCGTGGAACTCCTCGTTGGCCACGATCCACATGGCCACGCCGTGACGGCGCATCATGGGGAGGAGCAGCGCGTGCCGCTCCGCCAGCCACCCCTCGCGCACGGCGATCTGCCGCGACCACGGGAGGAGCGCGGCCGCCTCGGGGACCGCCACGGCGTGGCGGGTGGCGGCGGGGCGGGACCCGGCGTCTCCCGGGGCCACGCGCGGGGCCCGACCGGACGTTGCCGCACCCGCCCCCTGTGACGAGGCCGGACGGGAGGGAACGAGGAGGTCGAGCGCGGGGATCAGGAGGAGCGCCAGGGGGTGGCAACGCCGGCGGGCGGGGAACCTTGCGGGCATGGGAGGCGGGGGTGAGGGGTGGTGTCGCACAAGGTAGGGGCGGAA
>JAGWYS010000306.1 GCA_018969225.1 Gemmatimonadota bacterium
GATATTGCATGCGCATACCCGGTGAAAATCCCATGGTGCCGTTCCGAGATATTCACAACCCCCCCCTTCACGGCCATCCTGCGCGGCGCCTGCAGCCCATGGGGGACTCGGTCGTGATCGTGCCTTCATATATATGTGGCTCGTCTGGGGCCGGCGGTGCCCGCGGGCGCTAGCGGCCCGCCCGACGCGTCGCCCGGCCTCGCGCCGCCCTCACCGGTGCCGGCACCGATGCCCCGTCGAGGCGCCGTCGCCGTGTCACATCGGCCGCACAGATCATGAAGCAGTCGATCGTCCCCGCCTCACCGGCGATGCGCCGCGCAAGCGCCTGCACCACCTCGGCATGGTAGCGCGTCTTGAGCGGCCCCATGAACACGCTCCACTGAATCCGCGCAAGGCCGTAATCTTGGCACGTCTCGGCGACCCGGCGCCGCACCGCCTCGCGTTCGATGTCGTAGGCCACCAGAAAGGTCGTGACCGCCTCGCCGGGGACCACTGGCGTACCGGGGAGGTCGGCGGCGCCCGCAAGCCCGCCGGTGCCTGCGGGCGCACCCGTGCCGGTGGCTATCGTCGGGGCCGGGCCGGCACCCGCAACGATCATCACCCGGCCGGTGGTGGCCAGTGGCGCACCGCGGGGTGCCCGAGGCTTCCTAGCGGGGGCTTGGCCGCGCACGATCGGCCCGTCGGGGGCAAGCGTGCGCAGGCGTACCCACCCACCGGGGGAGGGTGGCACCGCATCGGCCGGGCGGTCACCCCCCGTCGGCGGCACCGGGGCTACCACCGCGGCACCCACGGCGCGTAGTCGGCGCGGTCGCCGCGCAGGAAGGTGGCAACCTGTTGTGCCTGCCGCGTGATGATGCCGCGCAACGGGTACCGCCCACCCGCGTACACCTCGGCGCCGTCGAGACGGTCGAGGACGGCGTCGGCCACCGTGCGCCGCGCCACGTCGTCGAGGCGCGTGCCGGAGTCGTCCATCTCCAGGCGCACGCCGCGCACCAAGAGGCCCACAAGGGGGCGATCGACCGCCGCCTGCCGGAACTCCTCGATGGCATCCAGGACGAGGCTTGACCGCCCGGGCCGGTCGGCGTGCAAGAACCCGGCGCCCGGCTCGAGGCCGGCCAAAAGGATGGCCTGGTGCACCGCCGTGCCGAGGATGGCGTAGCCGTAGTTGAGGGCGGCGTTGGTGGGGCAGGTGGTGCCGCGGTGCTGCCGCCCGGGCCATGCCACCCCGCGGTCGGCGAGGACGGCCCCGATCGCCCGCCAGTACGCGCGCCCGGCCGCCCCCTCCAGGCCGCGCAACGCCGCCGCCATCGGGGTGGGTGGCGCATCGCCCTCACCGTCGATCGGATCGGGGCGGGGCGCCGCGGCGTCGCCCTCGGTATCAACGGCACCGGCAGGGTCGGCGGCGCGGTTGGCATCGACATCGGGGGCCGCGTCATGGCCGGTGGTATCGCCCGCGGAGGGGCCCTCACCCGCAGGGGTGCCAGCATCGACGACCGGTGCCGGTGGGGCGCCGAGGTCGGCAAAGGCCCCGGCGGGCATCCCGTCGCCCGCATGGTCGAGGTCTGGCGCGATGGCGGCGGCGATGGCCTCGGGCGACGCGTCGCCAACGATCGCCCCGGCGAGGCGGTCGAGCGACTCGATGGCCATGCGGAGGGCCTCTGCGGTGGTGGCGCCGGCCTCGCGGCGGTTGCGGGCAAGGTAGCGCAGCAAGGTGGCTTGCGTGCGCACCTTCGCCCAAGTGATCCGGCGCGCGAGGTGGTCGCCCCGGCCCGAATCGGCGGCGGCGAACTGCGCGCGCCGCGTGGCGACGGTGCCGTTCCCCACCGGCGCGCCAAGCATGGCGGCGTCGCCGGGCCACCGGCTCACGACGTGGATGGTGACGTCGCGCCGCGCGCACGCCTGGATGGCATCGCTGGAGATGCTGACCCCGCGGCTGCCCATGATGACCTGGCGCAGGCGGAAGAGGGGCGCCTCGGCGACGACCTCCCCGGCGACGCGCACCTGCAGGCGCTCCGACCGCTTGCCGATGAACGCGCCGGGGATATCAACGGCAAGCACGTCGCCGCCATCGGTGGCCTCGGCTTGATCGGTGGAGGCGTCGGCCGGGGCAACCGGCAGTGGGGCATCTGGCGCGGCGGCGTTGGCCGCCACGGCTGAGGCGTCCGGGATGGCGGGGGCGGCCGGGGTGGCAGTGGCGACCGGGGTGAAGGCATCCGTGGTGGCGGGGGCGTCCGGGGTGATTGTGGCGAGCGACCGGGGCATGGCGTCCTCCGTGGGGGGTGCGGGCGGGCACCCGCGCATCGGGTTTACGGAACATGTCGGCGCACCGTGAGCGACCCAACACGTCGGCGGGGGGTTTACGCTTGACATGCACGTGAGAATCGCGCATGCTTCACGGGCAACGGATGTACGGTGCGACCAGCAATCCGGTGATTGACCGCACCCATGCCGATGGCACGGGCGGTGCGACACTGGGCAGGCGTGCGCGGGGTATGCTGCACCGGCACGGCACGCGCGCAGGCAGCATGGGGGCCACGGATGGCGGACGGCGGAGGCATCGACGGGGGCGCGCGGGTGCGCCTGCTTGCCTTGGTGCAGGGCGTGCGCGACTTGGCGCGCCGGGCCGGCGGGAACCTGTCCGAGGTACGCCCGCCGACCAGCGCCGTTCCTGCGGTGGGCGCCGCCTTCGCGGCGGTGACTGCACAAGACGTAGTGGCAACGGCAACCGCCGCCGATCGGGCGGCACTTGCGGTACGTATGGCGCGTCGACTGTCCGACTTCGGAAGCCCGGGGGCTGAGGCGAACGGCACCGCCCAGCTTCGTGCCATCCTTGGGCGCGTTGCCGGGCCAGAGACCGACCGGAAGGAACCCCCGGGGTCTCCCGACGCGCGCTTCGTGCCAATGAAGCCACTTGGCAAGTACGACGAGGCCACTCTTTTCCCCA
>JAGWYS010000307.1 GCA_018969225.1 Gemmatimonadota bacterium
GCCGCCGCCACCTGCGCCTCGACGGTCACCCCGGTGCAGGCGTCGCACGAGGCACCGCACCCGTCGATCGCCTCGTCGAAGTGGCGCACCAGCGCCTGGTGCCGGCACCCGCCGCGCTCGACCAGGTTGAACAGCGCGCGCGACCCCGCCCGCGCGCGCTCGCGCACGTCGGCCTCCTCGATGCGATCGGCGAACCGGTCGTAGGTCATCACGTCGGCCCATGAGTAGAACAGCGCGCAGTCGCTGGGGAGGCCGTCGCGCCCCGCGCGCCCGATCTCCTGGTACCAGCTCTCGATGTCCTTGGGCATGTCGCGGTGGATCACGAAGCGCACGTTCGGCTTGTCGATCCCCATGCCGAAGGCGACCGTGGCCACCACCACGTCGCAATCGTCGCGCTGGAACGCCTCCTGGTTGCGGGCGCGCTCCTCCGGGGGCAGCCCCGCGTGGTACGGCAGCGCCTTGACCCCCTCGCCCACGAGGTACTCGGTGGTCTGCTCCACCCCCTTGCGGCTCTGGCAGTAGATGATGCCGCTCTCGCCGGCGTGCGCCCGCACCAGCGCCAGGATCTCGCGGCGGGTGTTCCCCCCCTGCCCCTTCTTGCGCACGCCGATGCGCAGGTTGGGGCGGAAGAACGAGCCCTTGAAGCCGGCCGGCTTCCGCATCCCCAGCTGGCGCAGGATGTCGCGCGCCACCTCCCGCGTGGCCGTGGCGGTGAGCGCCAGCACCGGCACGTCGAGCTGCTCCTTGAGCCCCTGCAGCCGCCGGTAGCTGGGGCGGAAGTCGTGCCCCCACTGGCTGATGCAGTGGGCCTCGTCCACCACCAGCAGCGCGATCGGGCACCCCTGCACGAAGTCGCCCAGGTACCCGTCAAGCGCCTCGGGGGCGAGGTACACCAGTTCGTACGCGCCGGCGCGAAAGGCGTCGAGGCGCGCGCGCCGCTCGTCCAGCTCGAGGGTGGAGTTGATCGCGGTCACGCGGTAGCCGAGCCCCGCCACCGCGTCCACCTGGTCCTTCATGAGCGAGATGAGCGGCGAGATGACCAGCACCGTGCCGCCGAGGAGGCGCGCGGGGATCTGGTAGGTGATCGACTTCCCCGCGCCGGTGGGCATGAGCGCGATGCAGTCCCGCCCCGCGAGGACCGCATCGATCACCTCCCGCTGCCCGGGGCGGAAGTCGGCATACCCGAACACGTCGCGCAGCACGTCGTGCGGCGTGCGCCCGGCGGGGGGACCCGCCACCGGAACCGGCGCCGTCATGCTCCCGGGAGGGGAGCCGGCGGGGCGCCCTCCACGGCCCGCTTGAGCCCCGCCATCGTGCCGGGGATGCCGCGCACCAGCTGCGCCCCGATGATGCGGCGGAACAGGAAGGCGAGGGGGCCCTCGAAGACGACGCGGTGGGTGACCAGCGTCTCCGGGCCGCGCGGCTCGAGCCAATGCTCGAAGCGCATGGTGCACAGCGGCAGGCGCGCCTCGGCGTCGAACGCGTGGCCGGGCTCCACGCGCGTGAGCCGGATGGCCATGGTGGGCCCCTCACGGGGCGAGATGCGGCCGGTGGTCCCGGTGGCGAAGGGGCCATCCATGCTGGCCGCCTTCACGTCGGGGTCCCACCGGGCCCACCCGGCGGCGTCCGCCCAGCAGGCGAAGACGGCGGCCGGGGAGGCCTGCACGACGATCGTACCGACGAAATCGGACATGTCCGGAAGTTAGCGCCGCCGCCCCCAGCGTCTACGCCCGTTCCTCCAGCACCCGGACCGCGTCCCCCACGCGGATCACCCCGGGCCCCGCGTGCGTGGCGTTCATCCCGAACATCACCGCCCCCGCCTGCGTGCGATAGCCGGCCAGCGTCCGCAGCGGCTCCTGCCCCTTGGCGGCGGAGTCCGGGTCCACGGTGGTGAGCACGCACCGCGGACAGGCGCTCCCCACCCCCAGCCGCACGGTGCCCGCCGCGACCTCGCGCCATCCGTCCTCCTCGTGCGGCGCGGTGCCGGTCACCAGGATGTTCGCGCGGAAGCGGCGGGGCTGCCCCTCCTGGGCCGGACGCCCCGCAGCCGCCAGCCGCGCCTGCAGCGCCGCCACGCTGGCCTCCCCCAGCAGCAACAGCGGCGCGCCGTCCGACAGCGCCACGCGCCGCCCCTCCCACGCCACCGGCCCCGCATACTTGGCGCGCAGCGGACGCTCGGCCACCGGGGCCAGCCGCACCAGGCGCACCGGCGCCCCCACCACGGCGCTGCACCACGCCGCCGCCGCGTCCCCGGCATCGTGCACCGGGACGTCGTCATCCCACACGCGCGCCCCGCGCACCGGCGCGCCGGTGGGCACCGCCACCCGGAGGTCCGCCACGCCGGGGGCCGACAGCCGCAGCGCCCCGTCGGGATCGCCGTCGGCGAAGGCCGGCTGGATGCGCACCAACGGCGGGTGCGTGCGCCCCGTCACCGCCTCCCCCGTGGCGTCCACCAGCATCCACCGCCGGTCGCCCGCCGCCCCCAGCGTGTCCAGCGCCAGCGCCTCCACGGGAATCCCCGCCGCCGACTTGAGGGGATACACCCACAGCGCCGACACCCGTGCCTCGCTCATGCCGCCCTCCCGTGGCGTCGCCGCCAGTACGCGTGCACCGGCACCCCCAGCGCCAGGATGGCCGCGCCGCGCAGCGCATTGCCGGGGTTGGAGAGCACGGCGCCCCCCACCACATACGCCGCCGCCAGCAGGAACACCCCCGTGCTCCACGGATGCCACGGCGCCCGCACCGCCGCCGCCGTTCCCTCGCGGGCGTCGCGCGCCCGGAACACGAACAGCGACGCCGCCGTGGCGCCGAAGAAGATCCAGTCGGCGAACACCACGTAGTCCAGCAGCTGCCCGTACGTGCCGGTGAACAGCAGCGCCAGCGCCACGGCCCCCTGCCCCACCAGC
>JAGWYS010000060.1 GCA_018969225.1 Gemmatimonadota bacterium
GGCGGCGTTCGCGGGGGGCGCACCGACGGGCGCGGGGTCGCGCGTGTGCGCGCGCAGCCGGGGGACACGGTGGTGGTGACGGCCGTGGGATATCGCCCCCGGCGGCAGGCGGTTGACGGCGGCACGCTGACCGTCTGGGTGGAGCCGCTGCCCGCCGTCCTCCCCGCGGTCATCACGACCGCCGGGCAGCGGGAGCTCCGCGGAGGAGAGTCCACGCGCGCCACCCTCGCGCTCGATCGCGAGGCCATCGACGCGGCCGCGGCGATCGCCGTCAACCAACTGCTGCGCCAGCAGCCAGGGATCCAGGAGATCCCGGCGGTGCCGGCCCGCTCCACACTCGCCATTCGTGGCATGGACGACGCGCGCGTGCTGGTGCTGGTGGACGGGGAACCGATGGCCGGGGCGCTGGTCGAGGCGCGGGACATCGGACGCCTGAGCACGCTGGCGGCCGGCCGCATCGAGGTGACCAAGGGGCCCTCCGGTGTGGAATTCGGGAGCGACGCCATTGGCGGGGTGGTGAACCTGGTGTCCGCGCCGCCGACGGCCACCCCGGAACTCAGCTGGCTGGCACGACAGGGGGGGCTGGGCCGTCGCGAATCCACGCTGGTAGGAGCCGGAGCGCGCGGGCGGGTGGGTGCCCGCCTGAGCGGTGGGTGGCGTGAGGCCGACCGTCTGGCCGGCTACGGCGCCGCAGGCAGCACCATGCAGCGGGTGTACGACCTGCGCAGCGACGTGCGGGTGGCGCTCCCTGGTGCGTGGCAGCTGCGCCTTGACCTGCAGGGCAGCCGAGAGCGGCAGCGCTTCCCGCTGGATGCGCGTCTCAACGGGTTCATCGACAACCTGGGCGGGCAAG
The DNA here is from genome assembly GCA_018969225.1 of Gemmatimonadota bacterium. Taxonomy (GTDB): domain Bacteria; phylum Gemmatimonadota; class Gemmatimonadetes; order Gemmatimonadales; family Gemmatimonadaceae; genus Gemmatimonas. The sequence goes on from JAGWYS010000060.1 coordinate 854, forward strand.
GATTCGTGGAGGGAAGCGGGCCGCTGCTGGGCGGCACGGGGCGCGTGCGCGCCTCGGCGCAGGCCTTCCGATACCAGTACCGGCAGGCGCGCGGCCTGCTGCCGATCCGAGCATCCGCCGATTCGCTGGAGCAGCGTGAGGGGCAGCAGCGCCTGCTCGCCGCCTGGTCGCGGAGTGCCGGGGGGCATGTGCTGGATGCGGGGGGGCTCCATGTGCGGCGAGCCTTGGTGGCCCCCGAGAAGCTGGACGGCACGCGCGGGAGCGACGTGCTCACCGAGGGGTGGTTGCGCGATGCCTATGCCACGGGGCGGTGGCTGCTGAGCGCAGGGGCGCGGGTGACGCGCAGCGCCCTGTGGGGGAGCACCTGGAATCCGTCGGTGGGGGCGGCGTGGCATCCGCACCCGGCGCTTCGCCTGCGCGGCAATGTGGCCCGCGGCTTCCGGGCGCCCGGCTTCAAGGAAGTGCGCTACCAGTTCACCAACCCGGTCGCGGGCTATGCGCTGGCCGGCAATCCTGGACTGCGCCCGGAGCGCTCGTGGAGCACGGGGGTGGGCGCCACCTGGGCACCGGCGTCGGCCTGGTCCGCCGACGTGGAGTGGTACCGCAATGACGTGGACCAGCTCGTGGAGTGGCGGTTCGTCGGGACCACGGTGGCCGGGTTGCAGGGGTACCAGCTGGTCAACGTGGCGCACGCCCGCACGCAGGGCGTGGAGGCGCAGGTCCGCTGGCACCCCGGCATCACGTCCGTCATGCTGGGATGGGACCTGCTGCACGCTCGGGACATGGGGACCGGCCTTCCGCTGAGCCGCCGGTCGCCCCAGATGGTGCGGCTGATGGCGGATCGGCCGTGGGGCCGTCGCCAGTGGGTGCAGACGGACGCCCAAGTTCGGTACACCGCGGCCGCGCCGCTGGTGGGGATCCCCAGCGGCGCCCCGTTGACCGGGCCGTTCTCGACGGCAGCCGGGATCATCGGGTGGCAGGGGGCGTGGCTTGCGGTGGACGCCCAGGCGCGGTTCACCGTCTGGAAGGGGGCTGTCCTGTCCTTGGGGGGCAACAACCTGCTGGGGCAGCGACCGGCCTTCTGGAGCCCGGCAATCGACCGGCAGTGGTATGCGGGCGTGGACTGGCATTGGCGGGGGACGCCAACCACCGCCCCCGCCCTGGCGCGCTAGCCGGACACCGGGGCGAGCAGGGCGTCATCGTCCAGCAGGTGCCCCTCCAGCAGCTGCCGGGCGATGGCCTCCGGGAAGTCGTGCAGGGGCACCTCGCGTTCCGCACCGAGCGGGGCGCCCTCGGGGGCCACCGTGGCATGGAGGGCAGGCGGGGCTCCCCGCACGCTGCCCACCAGCACGGATTCGACACCGGTTCGGCGGTGCCGGACCGTCACCCGCCACGGGGCACCTTGGGCGTGGTTCCCCGGCTGGGCCGACCGCCGCTCCACCACGACGTCAAAGGCGCCCGAGCGCCCGGGGACGGACGCCCCGGCGGCCGCCAGCGCCATCGCGCCCGCCGCCACCCGCCACGCGGGTTCGTGGTGCGGGAGGGCCTCGCGGACAAACACGTCGGCCGCCGACGGGGCGCCCGGAGCGCCGGAGGACGCGTTGGCCAGCCACGTCACCAGCTCCGAGGCCAGTCGCCCGGCCCGTCCGCTCAGCTCGATCGCCCGCGCCGCATACCGCAGCACCTGCCGCACCTCCAGCCGGTCCACGTCGTCAAAGAACCACGCGCAGGAGGTGAAGGTCCGCAGCGTCGCGCGCTGCAGCTCCAGCAGCACGCGCGCGCGTGCGCGCCCCGCACGGTCCACCTCGGGGCGCACGGCGGCCTCCACGAAGGCGGCCAAGGCCTCGCCGTCCTCGGCCACCACGGCGCCGTAGGCGTCACGCACCACCCAGGGGTCCTCGCGGAACAGGGCGTGTCCCTCCGCCTCGAACACGTCGCCCAGCTCGGCGGCCAGGCGCTCCAGGGCGGCACGCAAGGGCCCCCGCCACTGCTGTGCCGGCGGCCGCGTGCCATCCAGTCGGCACCCGCAGTCGGCGCGCCACCGCTCCACCCCGTGCGCGCAGCTCCAGGCGCTCGGGGACACCAGCCGCACGAGACGGCGCGGCGGATGCGCCGCCACCACCGCCGCCGCGTTGCGCAGCCGCACGCCGGGCGCCCGACTGGCCAGCGCCAGCGCGTCGGCCAAGGCGCTTTCCCCGCCGGCATGATGGTGGCCAAAGGTTTCCCCGTCCGTGGCCAGCGTCGTGCACCCGTCCTGTCCGCGGCGTCCCTCCGACACCTGCGCGAGCCGGCGCGCCAGCGCCGCCGGGTCGCGCAGCAATCCCCCGAAGGCCACGTCGCCGGCCAGCGCCCCGTCATAGGGGAGGATGGACAACGTCCGCCCGCGCGCGCCATTCCAGCGCACTGGGAGCCCGTCCCCCTCGTGCCCCTCCACCTGGTACGGCGCCAGGATGACGAAGGCAATCCCCTCGGCGGCAAGCAGGTCCAGCGAGTCCTCGTCCGCGGCACACTCCGGGAGCCAGAACCCCTCCGGCGCACGCCCGAAGCGGCGCCGGAAGTCCGCGATCCCCCAGCGCACTTCGGTGGTGCGATCCGGCGGCGAGGCCAGCGGCAGGATCACGTGGTGATACGGGGCGGCCATCGCGTTGCCGTGCCCCCAGCGGCGCACCGACGCCGCATCCCCCGCCAGCATGGCCGCCAGGGTGGCCGGCGCCTCGGACGCCAGCCATTCGCACAGGGTGGGCCCCACGTCAAACGAGCACCACCCGTACAGGTTCACGCGGCGCGCCAGCCGGCTCAACGTGTCCCCGTTGCGCGGCGACGGGCTTCGGTCGCTGCGGTACACCTCCGCCGCCGCCTGGCGCGCGTAGCACTCGCGGGTGATCCGCTGGTTCCAGTCGTGGTCGGGGGCCGCCGATGGTTCGCGCGGGACCGCCTCCAGCCACGGGTCCTCGCGCGGCGGCTGGTACAGGTGCTGGTGGATGACGAGCTCCGGCATGGCGGGCGGGTGGGGCGTTCAGTCGGGACGGGCGCCCACGCCGGGCGTCCGGGCGGCCCGCGCGTACACCGCGGCCATGCGCTCGGCGGAGCGGTCCCACGCGAAGTCCTGCGCCATCGCGGCGCGCATCCGGGCCGTCCACGCCGGGGGGTCGGCAAAGCGGGCCAGCGCCCGCGACATCGCCCAGTCCAGCGCGCCCGGGTGGTAGTCGTCGAACAGGAACCCCGTCTCGTCGTCGCGCACCGTGTCGGCGATGCCGCCCACCCGTCGCGCCACCGGGAGCGCCCCGTAGCGCTGCGCCCGCAGCTGGGTGAGGCCGCAGGGCTCGTACTGCGACGGCATCAGGAACAGGTCGGCGCCCGCCATGAGGCGGTGTTCAACGCGGTCGGTGAACTCCAGTTGAACCCCGACGTGTCGCGGGCGTGCCGCCGCCAGCGCCGTCAGCGCCTGCTCATACGCCGGGTCCCCGCTCCCCAGGAAGACGAACTGCGCATCCAGCGACCACACCAGGCGGGAGCGCAGCACGAGGTCGATCCCCTTTTGCGCCACCAGCCGCCCCGTGAGCGCGAACAGCGGGACGCGCCGCCGCTGCGGGAGGCCGAAGGAGCGCTGCAGCCCCGCCTTGCACCGCGCCTTGCCGTCCAGGGCGTCGCGCGCGTAGCCCGCCGGGATCTGCGCGTCGGAGGCGGGGTCCCACACCCGCTGGTCGATGCCGTTGATGATGCCGCTGAAGCGATCGCCCAGCGCGCGGAACACGCCGTCCAGCCCGAATCCGCCGGCCGGCGTGCGCAGCTCCTGCGCATGGGTGGGGCTCACGGTGACCACTGCGTCCGCGTGCGTCAGCCCCGCCTTGAGGAGGTTCAGCCGCCCGTGCCACTCCAGGTGCCGCGGCGTGAACAGCTCCGGGGGCAGGCCGCACTCGTGCAGCGCCCCGGGGGCGAAGTGCCCCTGGTAGCCGGCGTTGTGCACCGACAGCACCAGCGGCGTGCCGGCGAAGCGTTCGCGCACCCCCGGGTGGCGCCGCGCGTACACCAGCGCCAGGGCGGCGTGCCAGTCGTGCGCGTGCAGCACCACGGGGCCGGCGACCAGCCGCGTGATGCCGTCCAGCACGGCCCGCGAGAACAGGGCGAAGCGCCGCGCGTTGTCGGCGTAGTCGCGCCCCCCCTCGCCGTACAGCCCGCCCCGCGCGAAGGCGGCGGGGATGTCCACGAACACCACCCGCGCCCCCTGCGGCGGGCGCACCTCGCGGAAGAAGCGCACCTCCTCGTCCCGGTAGCCCAGCGAGACCACGATCGGGCGCCCCAGGGGGGCCAGGTCGGGGGCCTGCTCGCGCACCGATCGGTACAGGGGCACGAAGGCCACCACCGGCGCCCCGCCGGCGGCCTGTGCGTCGGCCAGCCCCCGCACCGCCTCGGCCAGCCCCCCGGTGCGGGCGTAGGGGGCGTACTCCGCGGCCACGTGCACCACCGTCGGGGGGCTTCCCCCCGGGGCGCCCGGCACGGAGGTGGTCACCGCTCAGGCCGACGGCGGGTCGTCGGGGAGGTTGTCCCCGAGGATCGCGGGGGCGTAGTAGGCGCGCGCGTACTGCTCCAGCATCCGGCGCGCCGTGAACTGCTGCCCCGCCACCCGGATGGCATGCTTCATCATCGCCAGCCACTGGCGCGGCAGCCCGTGCGCATCGCGATCGTAGTAGCGCGGGACCACCTCCTCCTCCAGGAGCGCGTACAGCCGGTCCGCCGTGAGCACGCCGTCGTCGCCGTCCACCTCCGGGGGGATCGCCCAGCCGTTGTTCCCCTCGAAGCCTTCCTCCCACCAGCCGTCGATGGTGGACAGCTGGGGGACCCCGTTGAGCGCCGCCTTCATGCCGCTGGTCCCCGAGGCCTCCAGCGGGACGCGCGGCAGGTTGAGCCACAGGTCCACCCCCTGCACCAGCAGGTGGGCCAGGTGCATGCCGTAATCCTCCACGAAGGCCACGCGCCCCTCGAAGGCCGGGTCGCGGGTGAACTCGTAGACGCGCTGGAGTACCTGCTTCCCCGGGGTGTCCGCCGGGTGCGCCTTGCCGGCGAACACCAGCTGCACCGGGCGGTCGGCGTTGGTGACGATGCGCCGCAACCGCTCGACGTCGCGGAAGACCAGGTCGGCGCGCTTGTACGTGGCAAAGCGCCGGGCGAAGCCGATCGTCAGGACGTGGGAGTCGAGCAGCGGCCCGGCGCCCACCAGCTGCGCGGCCTCCAGGTCGCGGCGCCCGAACGCGCGGCGCGCCTCCTCGCGGATGAGGCGCATCAGGATCCCCTTGAGCTTGCCGTGCGTCTCCCACAGCTCGCGGTCATCGAGGGTGAGCACCTGCTCCCACAGCGCGGGATCGTGCGCGTGCCCCCACGCCGGCCCCAAGTGCTCGTCCAGCAGCGCCATGATCGGGTTGGCCATCCACGTGGCCAGGTGCACGCCGTTGGTGACGTGCCCCAGCGGCACCCGCTCGGCCGGGCGGCCGGGCCACAGCGACCGGCTCATCTCCCGGGCCACGATCCCGTGGCGCCGCGACACCCCGTTGATCCGGCGCGACAGGCGCATCGACAGGGCCGTCATGTGGAACGTCTCCTCGCCGGCCTCCGGCTGGTAGCCCAGGCGGAGCACCCGGTCCACCGGCACCCCCAGCTCCTTCCAGGCCCCCTCCGTGCATGCGCGGACCTCAGCCACCGGGAAGTGGTCGTGCCCCGCCGGCACCGGCGTGTGCGTGGTGAAGATGCTCTCGGAGCGCACCTGCGCCACCGCCTCCTCGAAGTCCACCCCCGCCGCGCACCGTTCCCGCACCCGCTCCAGCATCATGAACGCCGCGTGCCCTTCGTTGGCGTGCCAGGCGGCCGGGGCGATCCCCAGCGCCCGCAGCACGCGCACTCCCCCCACCCCCAACAGCCACTCCTGCCGCAGCCGCATCGCGGGCCCGCCGGAGTACAGCTTGGACAGCAGCGGGCGGTCCGCCGGATGGTTGCTGTCGAGGTCGGAATCCAGCAGGTACACCGGGACGCGCCCCACCTGCATTCGCCAGGCACGAATGTGGATGTCGCGCCCGAAGGTGCGCACGGTCACCAGGTGCGGCGCCCCGTTGGTCCCGGGGACCGGGTCGACAGGGACGGCGCTGAAGTCGATGCGCGCATCCGAGTCCTCCTGCCACCCGTCCAGGCGGACCCGCTGGTCGAAGTAGCCGTTGCGGTACAGGATCCCCACGGCCACCAGGGGCACCCCCAGGTCCGACGCGGTCTTGAGGTGGTCCCCGGCCAGCACCCCCAGCCCCCCGGAGTAGATCGGCACCGAGTCATGGACGCCGAACTCCGCGCAGAAGTACGCGACCGTCTGCCCGCGCAGTTCCGGGTAGGTGCGGCTGTACCAGGTGTGTGCGCCGTCCGTCTCGCGGGCGAGCCATTGCATGGCTTCGTCATACCAGGCGCAGAAGCGCGGATCCTCCGCCAGCGCCGCCAGCCGCGCGGGCGCCACCTGCTGCAGCAGGCGGATCGGGTTGTGCCGCAGGCGGTGCCAGAGGGATTCGTCGATCTCGCGGAACAGCTGGCGGACCTCCCGGTTCCAGCTCCACGCCAGGTTGTGGGCGAGGGAGCGGAGGCCGACGAGGCGCTGGGGGAGCGCTGCGGCGTCACGGGCGGCGGCGGGAGGGAGCGGAGAAGAGACGGTCATGGCGTACAGAGGACGACGGGATGGGCGGAAGGCGACGCCTTCGCGCGGGCAGCACGCGGAAAGCTAGTGCGCGGACGTCCGGGTGTGGACAGGCGGCGCCGGTCGGGCTAGAGTGACCGCACGGCCGTACGGGAGCCGGCACGGCCGCGCCGCGCCCCGGCGGCACCGCCCACGCCGCATGCCCCCCGCCATGCCCCGCTCCCGCTCCCCACGCGCCGCCGCACGCGCCCAGGTCTACAAGTTCGGCGGGGCCTCGCTGGCCGATGCCGCCAACGTGCGGCAGGCCATGGCGATCATCGGCCAGGCCCCGGCCGGCCGCCTGGTGGCCGTGGTGTCCGCCTTGGCCGGGGTCACCGACCAGCTGCTGGACATGGCGGCCCGGGCCGTCGTCGGCGACGAGGCCGGGGTGGATGCCGCGGTGGCGCGCCTGCGCCGCCGCCACCTCGACATCGCCGCCGGGGTGGTGCGGGACGCGGCGGCGCGTCGCGCGTTGGTGGCGCGGCTGGCCGCGGGCTTCGAGGAGCTGCGCGCGCTGGGCCATGGCGTGGCCACGCTCCGCGAGCTCACACCGCGCACGCGCGACCTGCTGGTGGCCCGGGGCGAACAGCTCTCCGCCCAGCTGCTGGTGGCCGGGCTGCTGGCGCGCGGGGTGCGCGCGGAATACGTGGAGGCGGCCGAGGTCATCCGCACGGACGGCGTCTTCGGCGGGGCCTTCCCCGACACGGCGCACACGGACCGGGCCGTGCGCGGACGGGTGCGCGCCGTGTGGGCCCGCCGGGCCATCCCCGTGATCCCCGGGTTCGTCGGCGCGGCCCCTGACGGCGCGCTGGTCACGCTGGGGCGTGGCGGCAGCGACCTCACCGCCACCGTGGTGGGGCGCGCCCTGCGCGCCGCGCGCGTCACGCTGTGGAAAGACGTGCCGGGGCTCATGACCGCCGACCCGCGCCTCGTGCGCACGGCGCACCTGTTGCCGCACCTGCATGTGCGCGAGGCGGCCGAGCTGGCGTATTACGGCGCCAAGGTGCTGCACCCCCGGGCCCTCATCCCGCTCGCGCGCGTCCCGGTGCCGGTGTTCGTGCGCCCCTTCGCCCAGCCGGAGGCCCCCGGCACGGAGATCTCCACCCGGCGGGTGAGGCAGCGCCATCCGGTGAAGGCGCTGTCGGTCATCCGCGGGCAGGCGCTGGTGACCGTCACCGGGAACGGGATGCTCGGGGTCCCCGGCATCGCGGCGCGCACCTTCGCCGCGCTCCAGCAGGCCGGGATCTCGGTCACCATGATCTCGCAGGCCTCGTCGGAGCATTCCCTCTGCCTCTGCGTCCCCGCCGAGCGCGCCGCGGCGGCCCAGCGCGCGCTGGAGGCCGCCTTCGCGCCCGAGCTGGCGCGGCGCGAGCTGGAGGGGATCGCCCTGCGGGAGGGGGTGGCCACGCTGGCGGTGGTGGGGCTCGGGATGGCTGGCACCCCCGGCGTCATGAGCCGCGTCTTCCAGACGCTGGCGGCGGCCGGCATCAACATCGCCGCCCTCGCGCAGGGCTCCTCCGAGCTCAACATCACGGCCGTGATCGACGAGGCCGCCGTCGAGCGCGGCGCGCGGGCGGTCCATGCCGCGTTCCAGCTCGACAAGGTGGGGGGCGGGGCCGGCGAGGCCCCCGCCCGGAGCGAGGTGGTGCTGCTGGGCGTGGGGCAGATCGGCCGCGAGCTGCTGCGCATGATCCCGCGCACGCGGCGCCGGACCCCGCCCACCGTGGTCGCCCTGATCGACCGCAGCGGTTACCTCTTCGAGCCTGACGGCTTTTCGGCGCGCCAGCTCGCGGCCATCGCCGACGCCAAGGCTGCGGGGACCGCGCTGGCGGCGCAGCGGGGCGGGGTGGCGGCCTCCGCCGAGGAGGCGGTCGCCGCCATCGGCCGGCACGCCCTCTCCAATCCGGTCCTGGTGGACGTCACCGCCGACGACACGCTCCCCGCGCTGCGCGCGGGGGTGGCGGCGGGGATGCACCTCGCGCTGGCCAACAAGAAGCCGATGACCGCCCCCCGTGCCGAGGTGGCCGCGCTGCGCGAGCTCGCCGCGCAGCGCGGCGTGCGCATCCGCGAGGAGGCCACCGTGGGCGCCGGGCTCCCCGTCATGGACATGCTCGCCAAGCTGATCGAGACGGGGGACGTGGTCCGGCGCATCGAGGGGTGCACGTCGGGGACGCTGGGGTTCCTGCTGACGGCGATCGAGCGCGGTCGCCCCTTCAGCGAGGCGCTCCGCGAGGCGATGGCGCTGGGGTACACCGAGCCGGATCCGCGCGAGGATCTGAGCGGGACGGACGTGGCGCGGAAGGCGCTCATCCTCGCCCGGCAACTGGGGTTCGCCGGGGAGCTCCGCGACGTGCGCGTGGAGTCGCTGGTGCCGGGCGCCTGGCGGCGCCTCCCCCTGCCGGCGCTGCTGGCGCGGCTGGAGGCGCAGGACGCCCCGTGGGCGGCGCGCGCGCGCGAGGCGGCGGCGCGCGGGCGGGTGCTGCGCTACGTGCTGCGCGTGACGCCGCGCCGCGTGTCGGTCGGGCTCGAGGCGCTGCCGCAGGCGCACCCGCTGGCCCGGTTGGTAGGCACGAGCAACCAGCTCGTCTACACCACGCAGCGGTATGACACGCAGCCGCTGGTGATCACCGGACCGGGGGCCGGCGCCGCCGTCACCGCCTCCGGCGTGCTGGACGACATCCTCCACCTCGCCCCCGCATGACCTTGGCCGCCCCCGCGCCCCTCTTCCTCGACGACCACGACCCCGCCGCCAGCCGCCAGCGGTGCGCCGCCTGCCTGGCGCAGCTCGACGAGCGCGACCCGTCCCCCGAGTGCCCCCGGTGTGGCGGCCTGCTGGAGGCCGTGCACCGCCGTCCGCGCGGCGCGGACGGGGCCCCGCTGCCGCCCGAGGCGCTGCGCGCGTCGTTCGCCCAGCACTGCTGCGCCCGCCCGCTCGGGCACCCCTCCGGGGTGTGGCGCTTCGGCGCGCTGGTGATGCCGGCGGCCGGCGATGCCATCACCAGCCATCCCGAGGGGAACACGCCGCTGCTGGCCCGCGGGGCGCTCGCCCGCTACACCGGCTGCGACGGGCTGCTCATCAAGCACGAGGGGCACAACCCCACTGGCTCGTTCAAGGACCGCGGGATGACCGCTGCCGTGACGCAGGCGGTGCGCGTTGGCGCCACCGCGGTGGCGTGCGCCTCCACCGGCAACACCTCGGCCTCGCTGGCCGCCTATGCCGCGCAGGCGGGGCTCCCGGGGCTGGTATTCGTGCCCGCCGGCAAGATCGCGCTGGGGAAGCTGGCGCAGACGCTGGCCTACGGCGCCCGCACCTTGCTGGTGCGGGGCGACTTCGATGCGTGCCTGCGCCTGGTGCAGGACGCCTCGCGGCAGCTGGGGATCTACCTGGCCAACTCCATCAATCCATGGCGGGTGGAGGGGCAGAAGACCATCGTCCTCGAGCTGCTGCAGCAGTTGGGGTGGGATCCGCCGGAGTTCATCGTGCTGCCGGCGGGCAACCTCGGCAACACCGCCGCGTTCGGGAAGGCGCTCCGCGAGGCCCACGCCCTCGGGCTCATCACCCGCATGCCGCGCCTCGTCTCCGTGCAGGCGGCCGGTGCGGCCCCCTTCGCCCGCGGTTTCGCCGACGGGTTCGCCACCCGATACCGCGTGCAGGCGGAGACGGTGGCCACGGCCATCCGCATCGGCGATCCGGCCTCGTGGGACCGCGCGGTGCGCGCCATCCGCGACACCGACGGCATCGTGACGGCGTGCACCGATGCCGAGATCCTCGAGGCGAAGCGGGCCATTGATGCGGCCGGCGTCGGCTGCGAGCCCGCCAGCGCCGCCAGCGTGGCCGGCGTGCGCCAGTTGGTGGCGGCCGGGACCATCCGTCCCGGCGACCGCGTCGTCGCGGTCCTCACCGGCCACGTGCTCAAGGATCCCGGCATCCTCATCGAGATGCACCAGGACGGGGCGGCGGGCGCCAACGCGCCGGTGGAGATCGACCCCACCGTGGCGGCGGTGGCCGCCGTGCTCTCGGCGGCGGCGTGAGCTCGCAGCGGCGCACCCTCGTCACCGGAGCCGGCGGGGCACTGGGCGTGGCGCTCGTGCGACGCGCCCTCCAGCGCGGCGACCGCGTGTACGCCGCCGCCCGGAACCCGGCGCGCGTGCCGGTGCTGGCCGACCTGCGCGCGGAGTTCGGCGGGCTGGAGTTGCTGGCGCTGGACCCCGCCGATCCCGCGTCGGTTGCCAGCGCGCTCCCGGTGCTGGAGGGGCTCACGCTCTCGCTGGACCTGCTCGTGGTGGCGCCCCCCGAGCCGGCGCCGGTCGGCCGCGTGGCCGACACCGTCCGCGATGAGGCCCTGCCCACGCTGTCCGGCACGGGGCTGGTGGAGCACTACCGTCGCCATGCGGTGGCCCCGCTGCTGCTGGTGCGCACGCTGCTCCCCCTCCTGGCCCGCGGCGACCGGGCGCGCATCCTGCTGGTCACCACCTGGCTCGGGTCGCTGGCCGGCAAGACCCAGGGCGGCGACTACGCCACCTGTGCCAGCCACGCGGCGCTGCACATGCTGGGGCGCACGCTGGCCCACGACCTGGCCGACGATGGCATCATCGTGGGGCTGGGCAACCCGGGGCACTTTGCCACGGCGCCGGATGGGCCCGCCTTCCGGCATGACGTTGACGAGGCTGCCGCCGGGCTGCTGTCGGTGATGGACCAGCTGTCCCGGGAGCGCACCGGGAGCCTGCTGGACTGGACGGGGGCCGAACGCCCATGGTGAGGCGCCCGGGGGGCGGGACGATGGCCGTACGGCGCCCGGGCCGGCGCTGGGTGGTGGCTGGCGTCGCGGTCGTCGCGTTGCTGGCGGGGTGCGCCGCGTCAGGCGGCCCCCCCACGCCTGGCGCCGCGGCCGCGGCGCCTCGCCATGCGGCCGCCACGGGTGCCGCGTCGCCAACGGGGGTCGCCACGGCCCGCCTGATGGCCCGCCTGACGGCGCTGTCCGCCGATTCGATGGAGGGGCGCGGCACGGGGACGCCGGGCGCGGCGCGGGCGCGACGGTGGATCGTGCGCGAACTGGAGGCCATGGGGGTGCGTCCGCTGGGCGCCTCGTACGAGCACCCTGTGGCCTGGCGCCGGCGCGGCAGCGGCGACAGCGCGGTGGCCGTCAACCTCGTGGCCCGCATCCCGGGGCGTGAGCCCGGCGGGCCGGTGCTCGTGTTGTCGGCGCACGTGGACCACCTGGGGATCCGCAACGGCGAGGTCTTCAACGGGGCGGATGATGATGCGTCGGGGTGCGTGGCGCTGCTGGAGGTGGCCGATGCGCTGCGGCGCACCCCGCCGCGTCACGACGTGCTCCTGACGTTCTTCGACGCCGAGGAGGCGGGGTTGCAGGGCGCGCGCGGCTTCGTGGCGCAGCCCCCGCTGCCGCTGGCCCGCATCGCGCTGGTCATCAACGCCGACATGGTGGCCCGCCAGGATGGCGGGGCGCTGTGGGTGGCCGGCACGGCGCACACCCCGGTGCTCAAGCCGCTCGTCGAGGCGGTGGCCCGGCACGCCACCATCCCCGTGCGTCTTGGCCATGACACCCCGGGGGGGAAGCCCGGAGACGACTGGACGTCGTCCTCGGATCACGGCGCGTTTCATGCCCGTGGGGTCCCGTTTCTCTATCTCGGCGTCGAGGACCACGCGGACTATCATCGCCCCGGCGATGACGCCGCGAAGGTCGATCCGCAGTTCTTCGGCGCCGTGGCGGGGGTCCTGCAGGAGCTCGTGCGCGCGGCCGACGCCGCACTGCCGTCGCTGCCGCCGCACCGGCAGCCGGCGCGTTAGCCGGCGCGTTAGCCGGCGCGTCAGCCGGCGCGTCAGCCGGCGCGCGGCACGGTACAGCCGGCCGCAAAGGAAAACGGGGGGGCCTGGCGAACCAGGCCCCCCCGTCACGCTTCCCCGCCGGCCCGGACGATTCCGGACCGGAACTCCCGTGTTAGCGGGCGTCGATCAGGAGATCGTTTGCCCAGGCCGGGCCGGCAAGGGGACTGGAACTAGACAATTGATCACCTCCTCGGGTTGGGGTGGAACATCGGGCAGAACTGCCTGTGGGACCTGCGATCGGCATGCGTGAAGGCGCCGACTGGCTGCCGGGCCCGCGGACATGCGCGAGGGTACGCGGCCGCTCCTCCGCGTGCGCAAGATGTTAGGGGGCGGCACGTCGGTCGGCAAGCGCCACGGCACGGACGGGGCGATCCGTGACACGCGACGGTAGCTTCCCGAAGCGCCGCCGGCGAAGGGCTCCCCGGCGCCCCCCGCGATCCGCTCCCCGGGGGATCACGTCCCTGTGCCTCGAGAGGCTTTTCCACATGCATGTTCGTCTCCGATTTCCCCGTGCCGTCCGCGTGGTGGCCGCGTGCGTGGCCACCACAACGGCGCTCGCGGCCGGCGCGCAGGGCGCGCCCACGACCCCCGCTCCCCGCGCCATGGGGCTGGCCGACTGGTACCGGGTCGTCACCGTGGGCACCCCGGCAGTGAGTCCGGACGGCAAGCGCATCGCCGTCACCGTGACCCGGACCATTGAGGCGGAGAACCGCCGCCACAGCGAGGTCTGGGTGGTCCCGGTGGATGGCGGCGCCCCCACGCGCTGGACGGCCCCCGGCACCGAGAGCAGCAACCCCGCGTGGTCGCCCGACGGGAAGTACTTGCTGTTCGCCTCCACGCGCCCCGGGGGGCAGGGCACCCGATGGGGGATCCGTCTCGACCAGCCGGCGGGCGAGGCGGCGCCGGTGCCCGGGTACCCTGCCGGGTCCACGCCGGAGGACGGGCGCTTCATCGTGACCGTGGCCCCCGCGCCGGCGGACAGCGCCCCCTCGACGGCCGATCCCTATGCCAAGATGCCGGCCATGGCCCGTCCGCCGCTTGACGGCATCACCCGTCCCGCCGACCCCGCGCGCTTTGACGGACGCCATGTGGTGGACCTGGTGTACAAGAACAACGGCACCGGCTTTGTCCCTGGCCGTCGCACGCCGCGCCGCTGGCGCCCCGCGCAGCTGTGGCGCCAGCCCGCAGGGGACACGGCGCGCCGGATGTTCTCCAGCGCGCCCTACTCGCACCGCGCGCCCGTGGTGTCCCCTGACGGCCGCTGGATCGCCTTCCTCGCCGATGCGCGGCTGCGTCCCGACTCGGTGGTGGACGCCGAGCGCGATTCGCTGGCGGTGCTGCCGTATGACAAGGTCCGCGACGAGGCCCCGCGCAACGAGGTGGACCTGTACGTGGTCAGCGCCGACGGGGGGGCACCGCGCAAGGTCGCGGAGTGGATGGGGACCGAGTCCGATGTGACCTGGTCCCCCGACGGCCGGCAGCTGGCGTTCATCGGGCGCGCCACGCGCACCGCGTCGGCCCGCCTCTATGTCGTGGAGGCCGGTGGCGGCGCCCCGCGCAACGTGCTGGGCGACTGGCGCTACGAGCCGGCCGGCGTGGACTGGCTGCGCAGCGGCGCGCTGCACATCACGGCGGAGATCGGCGGGCGCACGGCCGTGCTCCGGGTGGACCCCGCGGGGAAGGGGGCGCCGGTGGAGCTCGTGGGGGGGCGCCGACAGCTGCGTGGCACGTCCTATGACGCCTCGGGCACGGTGATGGCCTACGTGGCCACCGCGATGACCCGCCCCACGGAGCTGTTCGTGGCCAATGCCGACGGCACCGGCGAGCGCCAGCTCACCCGCTTCAACGACGCCCTCAACGCGGAGGTGGCGTGGAGCGATGCGGAGCGCTTCACCTTCCGGAGCGTGGGCAACCTCGAGATCGAAGGGTGGCTGATGAAGCCCTTCGGCTACCAGCCCGGGAAGAAGTACCCCGTGGTGCTGTACATCCACGGCGGCCCGCACTCGGCGTACGGCGAGGGGTGGTTCGACGAGTTCCAGAACCTGGCCGCCCAGGGGATGTTCGTCCTGTTCACCAACCCGCGCGGCTCCAGCAACTACGGCGCCGCGTTCACCTACAGCACGCGCGGGCGGTGGGGGCTGGAGGACTACGAGGACCTGATGAAGGCGGTGGAGCTGGTCGCGGCGCGCCCCGACGTGGACGCCACGAAGCTCGGCGCCTCCGGCGGCTCGTACGGCGGCTTCATGACCACCTGGATGGCCACCCGGACGCGCCGGTTTGCCGCCATCCAGACCGACCGGACCATCACCGACTGGACCTACTGGTACGGATCCAGCGATGCCCAGGGGCTCACGGAGTTCGAGTTCTACGGCAAGCCCTGGGACAACCAGGCGCTGTACGATACCCTGTCCCCCATCCGCTACGTGAAGCGGGTGCGCACCCCCATGCTCATCGTGCAGAGCGAGGAGGACCACCGCACTCCCATGGGGAGCGCCGAGATGTGGTTCATGTCGCTCAAGAAGCAGGGGGTGCCGGTGGAATTGGTGCGCTACCCGCGCTCCAATCACGACTTGTCGCGCACCGGGGAACCATGGCTGCTGGTGGACCGGCTGGGTCGCCTGCGGCAGTGGTTTGGACACTGGCTGCAGGGGCAGGCGCCGGCACCGGCGCCGGGAGCCACGGGCACCGGGCGCCGCTGACGGCACCCGTGGCTCGGCCGAGGCGACGGTGGGGGGCGGTGCCGCCCCCCGCCGCGCACGTGCCGCTTACGGGGTGATGGTGTCCACCACCGCGGCGCGGGCGGTCACGGCCGAAGCCGAGTAGGGGAGCGGGACGTAGCGGTTGGCGGCCCACAGCGGGAACAGGTTCCGGTACCAGGGCGACCGCGGGTCCCCCGACTGCCCGGGGGTGTTGGTGGCGATCGCCCGGTCCCAGTCGGCCAGGTCGATCACCACGCGCAGGCTGGGCCCGGAGGTCTGGTTGTCGCCATTGCCGGTGGCGTTGAGCGTGTTGGCATACCCGCCCCGGGGGAGCGGGCCGTGGGAGAGCCAGGTGCGCAGGGTGTCGGGGACCAGCGGATCCAGCACATGCGCAATGCGTGCATGGTGGAAGCGCGGGTCCCCGTAGCGCCACGTGCCCAGGTCGGGGCCGAAGCGTCGGAGCAGGTCGGCCACGGCGCCCTCGAACGCCACGCGCACCAGCGAGTCGCGCACGGCAACCGGGTCCGCGCCCAGGATCGCGTCGGCCGTGGTGAGCCACGCCACGGTGCGGCTGAGCGGCACGGTGCGCAGGTCGCCCCGCACCGGCCCCGGGAGCACGCGGGCCGCCATGCGGGACTGCAGTTGGCGCTCCCACGCCGCATACACTGCTCCGCCCCGGGACTCGGCGCCCAGTACGCCGTTCCACGCCAGCAGGGTGTCCCGCGCCGCCGTCGCCGTCCCGTCGCGGAACTGGACGGCGCGCAACAGCGGCACCAGCTGCCGGGGCGCCAGCGGCACCTCGTCATGCTGCAGCGCGGCCATCGACCGCACGTCCGCGCGGCGGGTGGTGTCCAGCACTTCGCGCAGGCGGTCGTGGCGCCACGGCTCGGCCCAGCTGCGCGCCAGCGCGTCATGGTGCGGGTAGCGCGGATCCACGTTGTAGGCGTTGGCCGTCCCCACGTACCCCTGCGGCGGGTTGGTCACCGACGGCAGCTGGGGGATGGGGAGGAAGCCGGCCCATTCGAAGCGGCCGTCGCCCGGCACGGGGGTGAGCCCGTCCCACCCCCGTCGTCTCGGCGCGATGCCGGCCGCCTGCCACCCGATGGTGCCGCTGGTGTCGGCCCACACCCAGTTCAGCGCCGGCATGCGCGCGTACGCCAGCGCCGCCCGCGCCTCGGCCCAGGTGCGCGCCTGGTCCAGGCGCAGGCTGGCCAGGTACGGAGCACCCCCCGGTTCCAGCCACCCGGCCCGGAGCGCCACCGCCACCCCGCGGGCGCTGTCCACGTGGAGCACCGGGCCGTGGCGGGTGTACAGCAGCGTCACCGGCACCGGAGCGCCCCCGCGCACGCGCACCGTGTCCACCTCGGCGGTCATCGGCAGCCACGCCCCGCCATGGCGGTACCGGCGCGGGTTGCCGGGCGCGAGCTCGTAGACGTACAGGTCCTCGGTGTCGATCCCGAAGATGGTGAGCCCCCACGCCCCGTGCGCATTGTGCCCGATCGCGACGCCGGGGATCGCGGGTTCCCCGCCGCCGATCACGTTCCAGCCGGGCGCCGAGAGGTGGACCAGGTAGCGCAGCGACGGAGTGGTGATGGCGCGGTGCGGATCGTTGGCCACGATCGGCTTGCCGCTGGCCGTGCGGGACCCGGCGACCACCCAGTTGTTGCTCTCCCATCGGTCGGCGTCGCGCGCCGTGCC
>JAGWYS010000308.1 GCA_018969225.1 Gemmatimonadota bacterium
CGCTGCCAGCGCGTGGGCTCGGGGTGCTGCGCCCACAGCTCGGGGTCGTTGGCCGCCGCGTGCAGCGGCTCCAGGTCGTCCGCCGCCAGCGGGCGCACCCGCAGCGTGGGACCCTCCAGGATGGGCTGCCACGAGGAGGCGAAGAGGGAGGCGTCAGACATCGGGGAGGGGGCGAAGGGAGGGCACGACGCGCGCTAACGCACGGTCACCAGCCCCAGCATGAGGTTGGCGCTGCTGATGCCGTCCACCGAACGCTGCTGGAGGGCGGCGCCAATCTCGAAGCTGCCGAGGCGCAGCGAGGCGCCCGCGGAGGTGATCGTGCCGCCGGTGATGACCGAAAAGCCGGCGCGCAGCGGCAGGAACGGAATGCCACGGTACTCGGCGCCCACGCCGGCGCTGGTCTTGGGGCCGATGCGCAGCGTCTCGTCATCGCGCCCGGGCTGGGCCGCCAGGTCGCCCGTGAGGGTCAGGGCTGCCAGCGGCGCGAACGCCACCCCCGCGCGCACGCCCGGGCGGAACCGGCGCGCCGACGCCTGGCGCACTCGCTCGGAGAGCGCGCCCGCGCAGGGGACCTCGTTGGTGCCGGTGCTGTTGGTGTTCACGGTGAGGTCGGCCCGGATGTCCTGGCACCGGTACGCCGAGGCGTCCCACGCGAAATTGTTGAAGGCGTTGGTGACCACCACCCCCGCGGTGGTGGAGCCGCGACGCCAGGCCAGCGACAGGTCGGTGCCCACGCCCCCGCCCCCGTCCGTGCCCGACTCGGGGGTGTTGCGGACCACCGGAAAGCGCAGGCGCACCGTGTCCGGGGCAATCGCCGAGCCGTTGTCGCGCGCATCCACGTCGGCCAGCCCCTGCACGTACTTGGCGGTCACGGCCAGGGCGAGTCCGCCGTCCGTGCTGGTGCGCAGGGGGACGGCGTACGACACCGATGGCGTGAGGAAGGCGTTGGCGGTGAGCGAGCCGTTGGGACGGAGCGTGCGGTTGGCCGCGACCGCCTCGGCGTTCCCCAGGAAGAACAGCTCCATCGCGTCGGCGCCCAACCCCATGCGGGCGCCGCCGGTGCTGGACAGCTGGGCCCCGAAGCGTCCGGCGCTGAACGCCAGCAGGGTGAGGGACGCATCCACGGTCCCCTGCTGGGAACCGGCGGAACGCACCGCGTTCACCCACCCGCGGCGCACGTCGGCGGGAATGGTGGCCCCGGAGTAGTCGGCCAGGTCGCGCACCGTGATCGGGCCGATCCCGGCGCTGCTCCCCAGCACGAGCGCCCCGAGGGAGAAGCGGGGCGCACCCGGAAGCCCCAGCAGCGCGGCATTCCAGACGGTGGCCTCGAAGCCGCGGGCGGCGGCGGTGTAGTTGCCCGCCATGCCGAAGGCGGCCACGCTGGGGTTGGCGGCCTGCGCGCGAAGCGCGGTGGGAAGCGCGGTGGCCAGCACAGCGGGAACGGTGACGGTCAGCAGCGCCGCCGGGAGGCGCAGGGCGCGGCGCATCACCGGGCCTCCGTGGACAGCGACAGCTCGAGGCGGGCGCCCACCGACGCGCGGTCGCGCGGGGTGACCCGCACCGCGGCGGGCGCGGACACCGAGCCGGCCAGCGTGAGCGTCAGGTTCTGGCCGACCATGCTGCGCAGCTCCTGCTGGGAGAAGGAGAGGGTGGGGCTGGAGGAGCCGGTGGCCAGCGCCAGCGGCTTGGTGATGGTCGCGCCGCCCCCGGTGAGGGTGAGCGTGAGATTGCCGGTGACGCCCAAGGGGTTGGCCACGGCCAGGCGCATGGAGCCGCCGAGGAGGCGGTCACGGATCCCGGCGTCGAGGCCGGAGAGGTCGAAGGCGGAGGGGCCCGTGGTGACCGACTTGGCGGCCACGTTCACGGTGGCCTCGCTCACGGCAAGGTTCTGCACCGTGCCCAGCACGGTGAAGACCTCGCCGATGTTGATGGCCACCGGCGCACCCGCCGGGGAGGTGATGCTGGAGGTGAGCGTGAGGGGGCCGCGAATGGCCCCCGGGGTGAGCGTGAGGGTGCGCTGGGCGGGGCCTCGGGCGGGGATGGCGAAGCTCACGCCGGTGACGGAATCACGGGCCACCACGCGGTTGGCGGCGTCGGTGACGGTGAGCACCAGCGACGCGGCAGCGGAGCCGCCGAGCGGGTCGAAGCTGAACCCGTTGAGGATGGTGACGAGGAGCGACCCGCCGGCCACCGTGGCGGTGACCAGGTCGGCGGGGAGCGAGGTGCCGCCCGAGGTGGCGAAGGCCAGCGCCGGGCGCGGTGCGGTGACCCCGTTGAGCGTGTTGCACTCGGGGCACACGGCGCCCAGGGTGCGGGCGGCCGTGGTGCCGTCCACCGTCACGAGGAAAGCCGCGGAATCCTGCCGAATGGCCACCCGGGCCGGGAGCAGGGATGCCACCGACAGGGTGGTGCCCTTCACGGGAAAGTTGAGCGCGACGTCCCAGCTGGGGACGTCGGTGAGGTCGGCGGCGGCGCACCCGCCCGCCAGCGGGGCGGAGGCCAGCAGCACGGCTCGCCGCACGGCACGCCGCGCAACCGCCGGCCAGGGGCGATGCGGAGGCCGGTGCAGGGAAAGCAGGCGAGAGGCAGGCATGATGGAGGGCGAATGGTGGAGGTGCGGCGCCACCCGGTGGGCCACCGGGATCACGGAATGGATGATCAAGCGGCGCTAGCGTGGCCGATCAATGCGGTACCAGCAGTAGGGCGTCGGGACCCCGTGGGTGTCGCGCATCCCCTCATGGTCCAGCACCGCCCCGATCTTCTCCGCCGCCCTGCGCGAGCGCCAGTTCTCGCGCCCGATGTGCAGCCAGACCGTGTCCACATGGGCGAAGGCGTGCGCCAGCATCAGCGCCTTGAATTCGCCGTTGGTGCCGCCCCCCCAG
>JAGWYS010000309.1 GCA_018969225.1 Gemmatimonadota bacterium
GAAGAAGCCGTCCTCGGTGAACGACTCGGCGGTGAGCGCGGGCGCCTTGTAGTACCCCACCATCCGCCCCGGCGACTTGATGAGGATCTCCCCCTCCTCGCTGATGCGCACCGCCACGTCGGGGTAGGGCACCCCCACGTATCCCGGGAGGTTCTTCTCCGCGGTGGAGAGGTGGCTGTAGGCGAAGTCCTCGCTCATGGCGTACCCCTCGAGGAGGTTGAGCCCGAGGCGGCGGTACCAGGTGATGAGTTCGGCGGGGATGGGCGCCGAGCCGGAGCCGGCCAGCCGGACCTGGTCGAGACCCAGCCCGGCGAGCACCTTCTTCGCCACGATCTTCCCCAGCAGCGGGATCCCCAGCAGCCGGTCCAGCTTCTTCGGGGGCATCTTGGCGAAGACCCCCTGCTGGAACTTGAGCCAGAGGCGCGGCACGGAGATGAACACCGTGGGGCGCGCGCGCTGGATGTCGGCCACGAAGGTGTCGAGCGCCTCGGCGAAGTACACGTGGCACCCCGCCACGAACGACGCGCATTCGATGTACGCGCGCTCGAAGACGTGCGCCAGCGGGAGGTACGACAGGGCGCGGTCGTCCGACTTGAAGCCGATGCCGCGCACGATCCCCTCGGCGGCCGCGGTGATGTGCCCGAAGTCGTGCATCACCCCCTTGGGGGTGCCCGTGGAGCCGCTGGTGTAGAGCAGCAGCGCGAGGTCGTCCGCCTGGCGGGCGGGGCGCCCGCCCAGCGGCGCCACGGCGGCGATGATGTCGTCCCAGCGGTCGCCCGGGGTGTCGGGGGCCAGCGGGAAGGTGATGCGGGGGATCCCGTCGGGGATCCCGGGGAGCTGCCGCTCCCACCCCGGATCGAGCTTGCCGATGAACACCGCCTTCGCCTCGCTGTGCTCCATCACGTACGCCACGGTGTCGGCCTTCTCGGTGGGGAAGATGGCCACCGTGGTGAAGCCGCCCATCCAGATGGCCAGCTCGGCGATGAAGAAGTGGGCGCAGTTCTTGGAGAGCATGGCCACGCGGTCGCCCGGCTGCAGCCCGCTGGCCTGCAGGTACGCGGCCATGCGGCGCGCCTGGTCGACGACCTCGCGCCACGTATAGTCGATGGTCCGCCCGCCGCCCACCGGCTGGGTCAGGTAGACCCGGTCGCCAAGGGTGGTCTCATTCTGGTAGACATGGTCAAGGATCAGCTTCTGGCCGGTCACGGGGCACCTCGGGTGGGGTGGGGCGCACGGAAGCGGCGGGCAACGTCGCCGACGCTTCGGGCCGGGCGGCCGACACGGCGGGAGGGAGAGCCGGTCGGGGTCGCCGGAGTATAGACGGTGGTCGGCAGCCGCACGAGGGCCCCTCCGGCACGTGCCGGGCACGGTTCCCCGTGGGGGCGCCGCAGCGGGTGCGTCGCAGCATCTTGTGTCGGGATCCCCCGGATGTTCCCGCCGGGGACATGCCCGTGTGTGGCCCTCTTCCCTTCCGTGCCCTCCACGATGCAGACCCTCCGCCTGTTCACCCTCCCGCTGCTGGTCCCCGCCGTGCTGGCCGCCCAGGGGGGCGCCACCATCGGCAGGACGGGCACCGAGATGGGCGCCGTCCGCGGGGGTCGCTCGGTGGCGGTGGCGGAGGTGCGCGCCAACCCGCAGTGTCCCACCGACGCCGCCACCTGCGCGGCGTACGACCGCTTCACGTCGCAGGTGGAGGGGGAGCCGACGCGCATGCACGACGCGGTCAACGAGGCGCACGCGGTGCGGGCGCAGCTGGCCGCGCTGCTGGCGGGGCTCCCGACCGACGCGCGCCACGCCGAGGTGCGACGCCACGCGGAGACGCGATGACGGGGCCGCTGGGGCTCCTGGCCGCCCGGCGCGCGCGGGAGGCGCGGCTGCAGGGGGAGGCCGACGCCATCGCGGCCCGGCATGAGGGGGCGCGCCGGACCGACGGCGCGCCCGCGCTGCCGGTGGTGCTGGTACCCGCCAACACCCGGGCGCTGGTGGCGCTGCCGGAGGTGGCGCAGGCCGGATTTCGCGTCCACCTGGACGGGGTCATGGCCGACGCCTTCGCCCGTCCGTTGCGCGACAACGCGCTGGCGATGACCGCGCAGGAGGCGGGGGAACGCGCCGATGCCGGCGAGACGGCCAGCCGCGACCCGGGGCTCCCCGCGCACATGGTGCTGGGGAGCTGCGCCACCTGCCGCGGCAGCTGCTGCACCGCGGGAGGGACGCGCGCCTTCCTCACGGCGGACTCGCTGGTGCGCGTGCGCGCCCAGCGCGTGACGCTGGGGGTGCCGGGAGAGACGCCGGACGCGATCGCCGCGCTCTACCTGGATCGCCTCCCTGCGGTGCACTACGAGGGATCGTGCGTGTTCCATGCGCGGACGGGGTGCGCCCTGCCACGCGGGCTGCGCGCCAACCTGTGCAACCGGTACCAGTGCGGGGAGCTGACGCAGCTGTCGCGCGCGTTGGGGGAGACGGGCGCCGCCTCGGCGTACGTGGGGGCGGCCAGCGGCGAGCGGCTGGAGCGGATGGCGCTGGTGGGGGCGGCCGGGGTGGCCGCCATTGCGATGGATGGGGGAGCGGTCGACGCCTGACCGGGAGGCTACGCCGGACCGGGCGTTCGCGGCAGGACGGCCCGTCGCAGGATCTCCTCGCGCACCTGCGCCACCACCGCCGGCCAATCGAAGTCCTGCGCTTGACGGATCAGGGTGTGGCTGTCGTACCAGCGGCTGCGCGCGGTGCCCAGCTCCCAGCGGTAGTCCGCGGCATCCTGCAGCAGGAGCAGCGTCGGGCGCCCCAGCCCCCCGGCCAGGTGGGCCACGGCGCTGTC